>NZ_JAMYQK010000013.1:0-148566 GCF_040320845.1 Mesorhizobium sp. M0601 | reverse complement strand
CCCCCCCCCTAAGCTTTGTCCGCCCACTAATTATACCCTATCCCCGGCGGCCCCCGACGTGCTCAACCCCCCCGGCGCCTGGCGCGGCCGTTTCGCCCGGCCCCACCTTTTTGTCCGAGCATTGGATTGCCAAAACCGCTTTGGACTTGGGTCAGCTGGAAATAACCGGAGACGATTATGTCGCGCATCGGAATCCACTCATTCGTCTGGTCGGCGAGCTCGGCGCAGGGCGACCTCGAGCGGACGCTGGCCAACACCAGGGAAGCCGGCTTCGACCTGATCGAATTCTCCTATCTCGACCCCGCCAATGTCGACATTGACGGCTTGGCCAAGCGGATCGCCGATCTCGGCCTCGGCGTTGCGATCAGCATTGGACTGCCGGCCGACGGCGATATTTCGAGCGCCGACAAAACGATTGCCGCGCACGGCGTCGAAATCCTGGAACGTACGATCGCGCTGACCCGCGATCTCGGCGGCCAGAAGGTTGCCGGCATCCTCAGCACCAGCCACGGCTTGCAGAGCGAGGCGCCGACGCGTGACCAGTGGGACCGCAGCGCCGGCACGCTGGCCAAGGTGGCGGACACGGCAAAATCAGCCGGCGTCACCCTCAACCTCGAAATCGTCAACCGCTTCGAAAGCAATCTGCTCAACACCGCCGCGCAAGGCATGGCCTTCATCGCGGACAGTGGCTCCGACAATATCTTCCTGCATCTCGACAGCTTCCACATGAACATCGAGGAGGCCGATGTCGGCTTGGCCATTCGCAATGCGGTCGGGAAGATCGGCTATGTCCATATCGGCGAGAGCCATCGCGGTTTCCTCGGCACCGGCAATATCGATTTTGCCGCGATATTCGATGCGCTGACCGCCATCGGCTACAGCGACGACCTCAGCTTCGAGTCCTTCTCCTCGGAAATCGTCGACGAGAACCTGTCGCGGAAAACCGCGATCTGGCGCAATCTGTGGACCGACAATATGGAGCTGGCCAAACATGCGCGCCGCTTCATTGCGCTGGGACTGGAGACGGCACGGCGCAAGGCCGAGCTTGTTTCCGCAATGCACCGGCCCTGAGCCCTCGCAGTTCCAATCTGGCTAGGCCAAAGGCGCTACATTAGCCGGCAAAACGCGGCCCAAGTTCCTCGATGCGGCGGATCATCGCCTGGAAATCCTCCAAAATGCGCTGGTGCAAGTGAACCGCCAGTTCCGGGTATTCCTCGAGGATGCGGCGGAACATCTTGCGGCTGAGCCGCAGCACTTCCGAATCGATTTCGGCGGAGGCGCTGGTCAGCCGGTTGGTGTCGGCGATCAGCGCCAGTTCGCTGAGTATGGTGCCGGGGCCGGCGGTGCCGATCGGGATGCGCTCGCCGTCGTGCTCGCGGTAGAGCACGATGCGGCCGCTGACGACGATGTAGGCTGAATCGGCCTCGTCGTCCTCGCGGTAAAGCTTGTGGTCGGCTTTCAACATGGTGGTTTCGGCGCCGAAGGCGAGCAGACGCAGCTGTTCCTGCGTAAAGCCCTCGAAGAGCCTCACGGTGGACAGGATGCGGATGTCGTCATCCAGCGCCATCTAGCTATGTCCCCGAACCGTTAGTCCGACTCCTCCCCTACGAGGCCGATCCAAAACCACCTCCAGCCTCAGGACCGTACCCGAAAAGCGCCCCGCCCGGATCGCTTATTTGAATAATGAAATGTTTAAGGAACCAGCTTGTAGCCGCCGCTTTCTGTCACGAGAATTTCCGCGTTGGAAGGATCGCGCTCGATCTTCTGGCGCAGCCGGTAGACGTGAGTTTCGAGCGTATGCGTGGTGACGCCGGAATTGTAGCCCCAGACTTCCTCCAGCAGCACGTCGCGGGTCACCACCTTCTGGTCGGCACGGTAGAGATATTTGATGATCGAGGCTTCCTTTTCGGTCAGCCGCACCTTGGCGCCCCGCGGGTCGATCAGAAGCTTCTGGCTGGGCTTGAACGTGTAGGGGCCGACCGAGAAAGTGGCGTCCTCGCTCTGTTCGTGCTGGCGCAACTGCGCGCGGATGCGGGCCAGCAGCACGGCAAAACGGAACGGCTTCGTCACATAGTCGTTGGCGCCGGCCTCGAGGCCAAGGATGGTGTCGGAATCGGTATCATGGCCGGTCAGCATGATGATCGGCGCCTTGTAGCCGCCCTTGCGCAATATCTTTACCGCCTCGCGGCCATCCATGTCGGGCAGGCCGACATCCATGATGAGCAGGTCGATGAGCCCGCCACGCGCCGTGGCGACGCCTTTGGCAGCGGTCGCTTCCTGCAGGACATCGAATTCCTCATAAAGCGACAATTGCTCGACAAGGGTGCCGCGCAGGTCGTCATCGTCGTCGACGATCAGAATGGTGCGTGAAGTCATGGATCAATCCGTTGTTTTGAAAAGAGATTTCAGTTGACCGCTGCCTGTTTATGCGGAAGCTGACCGGCACAACAGCCGTTCACAGTGATTTGTTCCGTGGCACGATCATACAAGAAAAAACACGATCGCAATGCAGTCGGTGCAATTTTGCCGAAAGGGCTCACCGTGCTCACCGTGCGCGCGCGCCCCGGCCAACCCAGCCAGGGGTTTCTGCAGGCCGGCAAACTGGTGTTTCCATGTGCGCTGGGGCATGGCGGCATCTCGGCCGGCAAGCGCGAGGGCGACGGCGCCACGCCGCTTGCCTCGATGCGGATATTGTCGGGGTATTTTCGCGGCGACCGTTTTGCCGGCGGCCGCCGGACGCGGCTGGCGATGACGCCGATCGGCCGCGACCTCGGCTGGTGCGAAGTGCCCGGGGACCGCAACTACAACCGCCCGGTCAAAATCCCCTATGGCGCCAGCCATGAGCGGATGCTGCGCACCGACGATCTCTATGACGCCTGCCTGGTGCTGGACTGGAACATTGTGCCGCGCCGGCGCGGGCGCGGCAGCGCCATCTTCTTCCACCTGGCGCGCCCCGGCTTCACGCCGACGCAAGGCTGCGTCGCGGTAACGGCCCGCACTATGGCACGGCTGCTGCCGCTGCTGTCGGAGCGGACGGTGGTAAGGGTGGTGAGGTAAGGGAGTAGGGGAATAAGGGGGTAGGGGAATAGGGCAGTAAGGGTAAGACAGGCGTGGGCGCGCCGCTTAGCTTCCCTACTCCCCTACTCCCTTACTCCTTTGCCACCCGATGTCGAGAAGGCCGAGCCGGCCGAGTTCGCGGTCCATGGCGCGTGCGATGTCCTTGCGTTCGCCGCCTATGTCGCGAAGCTGGCGATCGGAGAGATCCTCGACATTTTCGTAGGGAAGACTGGCCGCGATTTTTGCGTGCCGAAGCCATTCAAGCACGGCGCGCAGCCAGGCCGGGCGGAGGGTTACCGAGCGCAAGGCGATGTCAGACATGGTGCAATCCGCTTCTCCGGACATCAAATCCGGTTTGATGTTTCTTCGATGCTCAGATCATGGCGGATTGAAATTCAAACGGGAAACGAGTAGTTTTTTCTGCATCTTCAAGTTCTGTTTGATGATTGGAATGCTCGACCGAACCCTCGACCGAACCCTCCTCGTCTGGCACTGATGGCGCGCCTGCTGCCTGGAACCCGTGCGCTGCGGACGCTGGAGGCAGCGGCCCGGCATCTCAATTTCACCCGCGCCGCCGACGAGCTCGGCCTGACGCCGGCAGCGGTCAGCCATCAGATCAAGGAAATCGAGGATCAGCTCGGCATCGTGCTGTTCACACGCACCAGCCGCACGATCCGGCTGACCGAGGCGGGCGCGGTGCTGTTCGAAGCTTCGACCGATGCGCTCGACCTGCTTGGCCGGGCCGTCTCACGGGCGCAGAAGACGGCGCGCGGATCGGCGCTGCTGAAGGTCACCCTCGATGCGCAATTCGCGACGAAGTGGCTGATGCGGCGCGTCGACGATTTTCGCAAGCAGCATCCGGCAATCGAGCTGCGTTTCGACATCAGTTACGAGGTGCGCGACTTCGATCGCGACGACGTCGATCTCGGCATCCGTTTCGGCACCGGCAAATATCCGGGGCTTCGCTCGCACCGGCTGTTCGAAAACGTCATCATCCCCGTCTGCAGCCCGGCCTTGCTGCGGTCAGGGCCGCCGCTCAAGGAGCCGCGCGACCTGTTCCATCATACGCTGGCGCATATCGAGTGGTCGCGCCAGGGCGTCACCTGGCCGAACTGGAGCATGTGGATGGCGGCGGCGGGCGTCGACGATTTCGACGACAGCCGGACCATCGTGTTCGGCAATTCGACGGATGCCGTCCAGGCCGCGCTCGACGGCAACGCGGTCGCGCTCGCCGATTTCGCCATGGTGGCAAACGACCTTTCGGAAGGTAGGCTGATCCGGCCGTTCGAACTCGGCATCAAGGTCGCGCCCGAATTCGCCTATTTCCTGGTCTATCCCGAAAGTGCGGCGAATGATCCGCGCATTGCCGCCTTTCGCGATTGGCTTCTCGACGAAATCGCAAGGACCCCGACCTGACGTTCAGCCCGCCGCCGCGCCGAACCAGCCGATCACCGCGCCGATGAGAAGCAGCACGCCGAGCCAGTGACCAACATCGATGAGCGTCAGATCCCAGCCGAAACCTTCGTAACGATGGTTGACCGAAAGCGTGGTGGCGACGAACCCCAGCCAGAGAACGAAGCCGAAGATCACCCCGGCAAGCAGGCTCGGCTCGCCGCCGGTTACGGCGCCGATGATCAGCGACATGACCAGCGCCATGACGAGCTCCGCGATGAAGGAGACGACGAAGGGCAGCATCGATTTGCTCATCGTCGCCGGATCAAGCTTGGCGGCCTTCAGCCACGGCTTGCTCAAGCCCATGTACCAGGCCGCGCCGAACAACCACGCCACGACGGCGGCGACGATTACCGCCAGCCAATTGATTGCTGAAAAATCCATGGTTCCCTCCGGTCGATTGCGCGATGGAACGCCTGTTCGGCGATGCCGTCAAGCAAGGCGCCAGACGGTGGTGCGCTTGACCTCGGCGTCCTCCAGCGCCCGGGTCACCGCCACTTCGTAGACGGCAAGCGGCTCCAGCCCGGTCTTCGGCAGATAGGAGCGGCCGGGATCGCCGACGAGGATGTTGGCGCCACGCGCCTTCAGCGCGAGGAACCACGGCATCAGCCTGTCGGCGAAAGTTTTGTCGTAGAAGACGTCGCCGGCCAGCACCACGTCCCAGCCGGCATCGCTGCCGATGCAGTCGCCGATGAGGAATTTTATCTCGGTCCCATTTGCCTCGGCATTGAGGCGGATCGCGGTCGCGCAGAATGGGTCGATATCGGCGGCGATCACCTCGGCAGCTCCGGCCTTCACCGCGGCAATGGCGACAAGGCCGGAGCCGGAGGCGAAGTCCAGCACGCGCTTGCCGCGCACCGCCGCCGGATTGTCGAGGATGTAGCGGGCAAGGCCTTGGCCGCCGGCCCAGGCAAAAGCCCAGAAGGGCGGCGGCAGGCCGATTTCGGTCAGCTCGTCCTCGGCCCGCTGCCACAGTTCGTGCGCCTCGTCGGCCAGGTGCAGGCGGATCTCCGGCACATGCGGCGGCGCCATCAGCGCCGTGTTGTCGAGGATGAATTTCCTGGCGCTGTCCGGCGTCAGCGCCGTCATGGCGCCGGCGTCAGGCCGCCCATGCGGCAAACCTCTTGCCATTCGGCCGGCGTCACCGGCTGCACGGACAGCCGCCCGAGCCGCACCAGCGCCATGTCGGCCAGCGTTGGATTGGCCTTGGCCTGCTCCAGCGTCACCGGCTTCGGCATGGCCTTGAAGGCGCGGATGTCGACGCACTCCCAGCGGGGATCGTCGGTGGTGCTGTCCTGATGGGCCAGAGCGCAGACTTCGGCGATGCCGACGATGTCCAGCCCGTCATTGGAATGGTAGAAGAAGCCGAGATCGCCGATCTGCATCGCCTTCATGTTGTTGCGCGCCGCATAATTGCGCACGCCGTCCCACTGCGTGCCGGCCTTGCCCTTGGCCTTGAGGTCCTCGAAGGAGAAGACCGAGGGTTCGGATTTGAACAGCCAGTAGTTCATCTCAGTTATCCCGTTGCCGTTGTCGGTTTGTCGCTATCCAGCGTTGGCGCTGCCCCTCACCCTTACCCGCTCCCCGTAAGGACGGGGAGAGGGGTCGCCAGCGCTGGAGCTTCTCCCTTCTCCCCGTTCTTCACGGGGAGAAGGTGCCGGCAGGCGGATGAGGGGCAGGGCGAACGAACGATCATTCACTCACAGGTTTGTTGAAGCTCCAGTTCCATTGCCGGATTTCGACGCTTTCGAACAGCCCTGCCTTGGTATAGGGATCGGCCGCCGACAGCGCTTTTGCCGCCGCCAGATCGGGCGCCTCGACAACGACGAGGCTGCCGTCCGGCTTGCCGTCGGCGTCGAGGAAAGGGCCGGCGAAACCCAGTTTCTTGTCGCCGTTCAGCCCTTCCAGAAAGGCAATGTGCTCGGGCCGCGTGTCGAGCCGCACCTGCAGGCTTCCTGGCTTGTCCTTGCAAATCAACGCAAACAGCATCTTTCCATCTCCGCAATCGTTCGCGATTACATGTCGGTTTCGGTCTTGAGTGGCCTTGTCATCAACGCCGACACAGCCTGGTCTATAGTTATGGTGCCGTCCAGTATGGCGGCGACGGCGGCGATGATCGGCGCGTCGATCTGGCGCTCGCCGGCGATGCGGGCGGCGATTGCCGCCGTCGGCACGCCTTCGGCCAAAGGCAAGCCGACAAGCGGCTTGCCTTGCCCCAGCGCCAGCCCATAGGCGAAATTGCGCGACTGCGCGGACGAGCAGGTGAGCAGCAGGTCGCCGAGGCCGGAAAGCCCCATCAACGTCTCCGGCCTGGCGCCAAAGGCGGCGCCGATGCGGCGCAATTCGACGAAGCCGCGCGTCACCATCGCCGCCTGGGCGCTGGCACCGAGCCCGGCGCCGGTGACGGCACCCGCGGCAATTGCAAAGACGTTCTTCAGCGCGCCGCCGATCTCGACGCCGATTAGATCGTCGCTCGAATAACAGCGCAGATTTTCCGCCGAAAAGCGGGCGGCAAGGTCGGTGGCCAGAGCCTCGTCGCGGGCGGCGACCACGACGGCCGTCGGCAGGCCCCTGGCGACGTCGGTGGCAAAGCTTGGGCCGGACAAAGCGGCGACCGGATTTGCCGGCAGTATTTCCTCGGTGATGGACGACAGCAGCGCGCCGGTGTCGCGCTCGATGCCCTTGGCGCAGAGGACCAGCGGGACGCCTTTCGGCATATGGCTGGACGCGGCCGTCAGCATAATCCGCAACGATTGCGCCGGCGCTACCGCCAGAACGCAGTCGGCACCGTCGAGCGCCGCCTCGATGTCGCTCGTCGCCACGATGCCGGGATCGAGCGCGATGCCCGGCAGATAGCGCGGATTTTCGCCACGGTCGACCGCCGCGACGGTCTCCGGGTCGCGCGCGTAGAGGCGGACGAAATGACCGGCGCGCAGCGTGGCCAGCGCCAGCGCCGTGCCCCAGGCGCCGCCGCCGAGCACGGCGACGCGCCAGCCGCTTGGCGCCTTGTGCCCGCTGCCGGTCATGCCTTGGCCCCACGCCGGCCCGAGCCGACCATCGGGGCCGAGACGCTGTCCAGCGGCCAGCGCGAGCGCGGCACGAAATCGGCGGCGTTTTCACCTGATATGCCGGCGCGCAAGCGCTCGATGCCGGCCCAGGCGATCATCGCCGCATTGTCGGTGCAGAGGTTAAGCGGCGGCGCGACGAAGCTGAACCCGGCCTGCTTGCACAGGCCCTGCAACGTCGCCTTGATGGTCCGATTGGCGGCGACGCCGCCGGCGACAACCAATGCAGGCGCGGCCTTGCCCGGGAATTGCTGACGGAACCGGGTCAGCGCCCGCGCAACACGGTCGCCCAGCGCATCCGCGACCGCCGCCTGGAACGAGGCGCAGATATCGGCGACATCCTGGTCGCTCAGCGGGGCAATCGCGGTTGCCGCCTGGCGCACCGCGGTCTTGAGGCCGGAGAAGGAAAAATCGGGCTGCACGGAGCCCTTCATCGGGCGCGGAAAGGCGAAACGCGTCGCGTCACCGGTTGCCGCCGCCTTCTCGACATTCGGTCCGCCCGGATAGGGCAGGCCGAGCATCTTGGCCGTCTTGTCGAAGGCCTCGCCAAGCGCGTCGTCGATCGTCGTCGCCCAGCGCTGGTAGTCGCCGACGCCGCGCACGGCGACGATCTGGGTATGGCCGCCGGAGACCAGCAGCAAGAGGTAGGGAAAGTCGAGCCCGTCGGTCAGCCTGGCCGTCAGCGCGTGGCCTTCGAGATGGTTGATGGCGATCAGCGGTTTTTTTGCTGCCGCGGCGATTGCTTTGGCCGTCATCAGGCCGACGATCAGCCCGCCGACAAGACCGGGGCCGGCGGTGGCGGCAATCGCATCGATGTCGGCGAGCTCGACGCCGGAATCGGCCAGCGCTGCCTCGATGATGCCGTCGAGCGCCTCGACATGGGCGCGCGCGGCGATCTCCGGCACGACGCCGCCGAAAGCAGCATGCTCCTCGATCTGGCTGAGCACGATGTTCGACAGGATTTGCGGCGTGCTGCGACCGTCCAGCGCCACCACGCTGGCGGCGGTCTCGTCGCAACTCGTCTCGATGCCCAGAACGCGGATCAATTCGTCGCTGTCCTCGATGATTGTGCAACCGGCCTTTCCCCGATAGGAGAAAGCCCGAAAACCTGCCGGGGGTTATCACGGACGACGCGTCATGCAAACAACCTTGAGAATCGGAACACGCGGCAGCCCGCTGGCGCTGGCGCAGGCGCATGAAACGCAGGCGCGGCTGATGGCGGCGCACGGCATGCCGGCGGAAGCTTTCGAGGTGGTTGTCATCTCGACCACCGGCGACCGCATCCAGGACCGGCCGCTGTCGGAAGCCGGCGGCAAGGGCCTGTTCACCAAGGAGATCGAGGAGGCGCTGCTGGCGCGCCGCATCGACATCGCCGTGCATTCGTCGAAGGACATGCCGACGCTGTTGCCCGAGGGGCTCGAACTGTCCGCGTTCCTGCCGCGCGAGGACGCGCGCGATGCCTTCATCGGCAAGGCGGCGCGAACGATTGCCGGCCTGCCGCAAGGCGCCAGGGTCGGTTCGTCGTCGCTCAGGCGCCAGGCGCTGATCCGGCGGATGCGGCCGGACATCGAGGTGGTGATGTTTCGCGGCAATGTGCAGACGCGGCTGCGCAAGCTCGACGACGGCATCGCCGACGGCACAATCCTCGCCTATGCCGGGCTGAAGCGGCTCGGGCTCGAAGACGTCGTCACCGACCTGATGCCGCTCGAGGTCTTTCCGCCGGCGCCGGGGCAAGGCGCGATCTGCATCGAAAGCCGCATCGGAGACCGCGACGTGGAACAGATGCTGGCAGCGATCCACGACGGGCCGACCGGCGAGGCGCTGGCCTGCGAGCGCGCCTTCCTGGCGGCGCTCGACGGGTCCTGCCGCACGCCGATCGCCGGACATGCGACGATATCGGGCGGAACGGTTTCCTTTGCCGGGCTGATCATCTCGCCCGATGGCACGCAGTCGCATGAAGTCAGGCTGCAAGGGCCGGCGCAGGAGGTGGCGCGCATTGGCGCGGACGCCGCGGCGACCGTTCGGGCCAAGGCCGGCGAAACATTCTTCGATGGCTGGACCTGACATGCTCCGCGTCCTGGTGACGAGGCCCGAACCGGGCGCGTCGCGCACGGGGCGCCGGCTTGCGGATGCCGGCTTTCAGCCGATCCTGCTGCCATTGACCGGAACCGTGGCGCTGCCGGTCGATGCCGGCGCGCTCGCTGACGCCGCAGCGGTCGCGGTCACCAGCGCCAATGCCGTTCGCCATGCGCCGAAAGAGGTCATCGCGGCGCTCGCCGGCTTGCCGTGCCACGCCGTCGGCAGGAAGACGGCGGAAGCCGCCCGCGCTGCCGCGTTTCTGTCGGTCAGCGAAGGCGCGGGCAATGCCGAGGCGCTGGCCGATGCGCTTGCTGGCGGTTACGCGGGGAAGACGATCGTCTATCTCTGCGGGCGGGTGCGATTTCCCGGCTTCGAGGAAGGGCTGTTGGCGTCGGGCGTTCAGGTCCGCGCCGTCGAGACCTACGACACCGTTGTCCTGGACTACTCCGACGAGGCCGTTCTTGCGCGCCTGTCCGCCCGGCCGGTCGAGGCGGTGCTGCTCTATTCGACCAAGGCGGCAAAAGCGATGCAGGCCCTGGCTAGCCGGCCGGCGCTGCGTAGCCTTTTCCAGGAAACGCGCTTTTTTGCCTTGTCGGGACGTATTGCCGCCGCCATCGGCGATGTCGCCGGCGAAAGGATCCGGATTGCGCCCGAGCCCTACGAAGATGCCTTGCTAGGACTTTTGCAGGCGCCGCGCTGATGGCATTCGCTGCGGCTCTGTGCCGTCCTTGAGGGGCGGCGCCAAACTCAGGTGATTGCTCTCGGGCACATTTTGTTCTTGCTTTGTGCCGGCAGCTATGCTACTAATTTGGTTACGGTGCCAATTGGCTCCAACGACCCGCCCGCCGAGGCGGGTTTTTTGTGTGCCGAGCATGGGCCTTGGCTTGAAACGCGGATTCGGCCCTGCGGCGTTTTGCCAAAACTGAATTCCAAGCCGTGGCGTCATCACGCCGCCCCTTTTCACCGCTTGGTGATGTGCTAGACCCTTCAAACCATCCCGAAGCGAATTTTGCGGAGCCCGAGCATGGTCAAGACGCCGAAGATGCGGCATTCCAAGAGCCGCCGTGAGCCGGTGACCATCGAGCTCGAACCTGGCGCCGTCTCGCGAGTCGCCGACGAACAGGATGCCGTGACCTCGCAGACCGACGAGGCGCGGGCCGAGGAAGCGGCGAACGCCTCGCAGCCGGAGCCACCTGAAGAGCCGGTGCATGCGGACCAGACCGATCTCGAGCCATGGGAACATGCCGACGCAGCCGCGCCGGCCGGCACGCAAGAGCCGGCGGACGCCGGCGCCGATTCTGCCAGGGAAGCGGAAACCCCTTATCCCGCCGGTTCGGATGCGCCGGCCGGGCGCTCCACGGTTTCCGACTACAGTTTCGAAGATGCATCCAGCGGAACCGGGGCCAACGAACCGGGGATCCCAGGTTCCGGCGAGAAGACAGCTGAGACGAGGGACGATCATATGGCAGCGCAGCCGAAGCGAAGCGGCATCAACGGCATCGCCGCCGGTATTGTCGGCGGCGTCATCGCCCTCGCCGCGGCCGGCGGGCTGCAATTTGCCGGCCTGCTCGGTGCGCCGGGGTCGGGCGGCGTGTCGCTCGACGCAGTCAATGGTGAGATCGTTTCGCTGAAACGCGAGGTCGCGGACCTCAGACAGGCCGGCGCCAACAATGACGCATCGGCCAAGGTGGACGGGCTGTCGTCGGCGCTGGATCAGGTCAGGGCGGACGTTGCGACGTTGAAGTCGGCGGTCGAGCAAGGCGGTGCCGGCGACAATGCCGGCCTGGCGGCACTTGGCGACAAGGTAAGGCAGATCGAGACGGCGGTTGCGGCCCTCGGCAAGGCCGGCGGTACGGCGCCGGTCGATCTCGGCCCGCTCAACGAAAGGCTGGCCGCGCTCGATGCGCTGGTGAAATCGGCCGGCGAGACGACAAAGGCGCAGGACAGCCGGCTTGCGGCCCTGGAACGGTCGGTTTCACAGATCTCGGGCAAGGTCGATGCACAGGCTTCGCAGCCGAAGATCGCACTGGCCATTGCCGCTTCGGCGCTCAAGGCAGCGCTCGACCGTGGTGCACCGTTCGCCGCCGAGCTCGAAACCTTTGCCGCGATCTCACCCGATGCACCCGAGATCGCGACGTTGCGCACCTATGCCGAAAAGGGCGTCCCGATGCGCTCCGAGATCGCCGCCGAAGCGGACGGCGCCGCCAACGCGATGGTCGCTGCCGCGACTCCCATCGACCAGAATGCCGGCATCCTGCAGAAGCTGCTGTCCAGCGCCGAATCGCTGGTCAAGGTCAGGCCGATCGGCGCCGTCGAAGGCACCGGCGTCCCGGAAAACGTCGCGCGCATGGAGGTCGCGGTCAACCAGGGCGACTACGCCAAGGCGCTCAGCGAATACGAAACCCTGCCTGAGGCGGCCAAGGCCGCCGGCGCCGACTTTGCCGGCAAGCTGAAAGCGCGGATGGAGGTCGAGACGCTGATCGATTCGCTCATCGCCGGCGCGATGAAGGCGTGAGGAACCCGATGATCCGCATCCTCGCCTTCCTTGCCGTCGTCTTTGCGCTCGGGCTCGGCTTCGCCTGGCTGGCCGACCGGCCGGGCGAAATGCTCGTCACCTTCAATGGCTATCAATACCAGGTCAGCCTGATGGTCGCGGCGGTGGCGGTCGTTGCCGTGGTTGCCGCGGTGATGATCGTCTGGTGGCTGATCAAGGCGCTGTGGAACAGCCCCTATACGATCTCGCGCTATTTCCGCGTGCGTCGCCGCGACCGCGGCTACCAGGCGCTGTCGACCGGGATGATCGCCGCCGGGGCCGGTGACGGCGCGCTCGCCCGCAAGAAGACCAAGGAAGCGGCAAAGCTGATCCGCTCCGATCAGGAGCCACTGATCCAGCTGCTCGACGCGCAGGCCTCACTGCTCGAAGGCGACCATGAAGGCGCCCGCGAAAAGTTCGAGACCATGCTCGATGATCCCGAAATGCGGCTGCTCGGCCTGCGCGGGCTTTATCTCGAGGCCGAGCGGCTCGGCGACCGCAACGCAGCCCGCCACTATGCCGGCCGTGCCGCGGCGGTAGCGCCGCAACTGGCCTGGGCGGCCGAATCGACGCTGGAAGACCTGACTGGACGCGGCGACTGGGATGGCGCGCTGAAACTGGTCGACGCCCAGAAGTCGACCCGGCAGATCGAGCGTGACGCCGCCAACCGCCGCCGCGCCGTGCTGCTGACCGCCAAGGCGCAGGCGCTGATCGACAGCGATGCCAATGCCGCAAGGGCGGCGGCGCTCGAAGCCAACCGGCTGCGGCCGGATTTTGCACCGGCGGCGGTCGTCGCGGCGAAATTGCTGTTTAGGCAGAACGACGTGCGCAAAGGCTCGAAAATCCTCGAGGCGGGGTGGAAGGCCGAGCCGCATCCGGAGATCGCCGAGCTCTACACCCATGCCAGGCCGGGCGATGCCGTGCTCGACCGGCTGAACCGGGCAAAGAAGCTGCAGGAGCTGAAGAAGAACCATGCCGAGTCCTCGCTTGCCGTGGCGCGCGCCGCGCTGGATGCGCAGGATTTTTCAACCGCCCGCCGCGAGGCGGAAGCCGCGATCCGCATGGATCGCCGCGAAGGCGCCTATCTGCTGCTGGCCGATATCGAGGAGGCCGAGACCGGCGACCAGGGCAAGGTGCGGCAGTTGCTGTCGAAGGCGGTGAGAGCGCCGCGCGACCCGGCCTGGGTTGCCGATGGTGTCGTCTCCGAACGCTGGGCTCCGGTATCGCCGATCACCGGCAGGCTCGATGCATTCGAATGGCGGGCGCCGATGGAGCGGCTCGGGCAGTTGATCGACGGTCATGAGGATACGCCGGAGGCGCCGGTGCCGGCCATCGCGGCTCCAGCCGGGCCGGTACAGGAAAGAGCCGGGACGATCGAGCACACGGCGGAGACACCGGGCACAGCGACCGAGGAAAAGACGGACGACCGTGCCGGCGAGGATCATGTGACACCAATCACCGCGGCGGCGTTTGCCCAAGTGCCGGAAGATGCCGAGGCCGTCGAGCCAGCGCAGGAGCTGACGCGGCTGCCCGACGACCCCGGCGTCGATCCAGACGACGCAGCGGATAAATCGACGCGCCGGTTTCGTTTATTCTGATCAGGGTCGAGTGGACCCGGGCTTATTGGGAATGATTTGATGTTCGAACGCGTTTTGTCGTTTCTAAGGGATCTGCCGTCCGGTGGTGGCGCCAGCCCCAGCGCCGACGATCCGCGCATTGCCGCGTCCGCCCTGCTTTTCCACGTGATGAACGCCGACGGGGTGCGCCAGGATAGCGAATGGGAACGGTTCAAGAAGGTGCTGGCGGAAAGCTACTCGATCAGCGGCGACGAACTCGACGCGTTGGCGGCTGCCGGCGAGCGGGCCGACAATGAGGCGATCGACCTCTACGCTTTCACCAGCGTGCTCAAGCGCCATCTCGACGCCGAGGCGCGAAAGGCCTTCATCGGCCTGATGTGGGAGATCGTCTATGCCGATGGCGAGCTGCACGAACTCGAGGACAATACCGTGTGGCGGGTCGCCGAGCTGATCGGCGTCGAACGTCGCGACCGTGTCGAGGCGCGCCTCAAGGCGGCCGCCGCGGCTCCTGGTGCTGCCGGAACCTCAAGCGACGAATAGACAGGATCCCGCCTTCCAATGCCGCCCAAGCCAAGTCCGAGACCAAAGATCCTGATCGTGCTGCATCAGGAGCATTCGAGCCCCGGACGGGTCGGCCATATGCTTATCGAGGAAGGCTTCGACCTCGACATCCGCCGACCGCCGCTCGGCGAGGCCTTGCCGCAGACGCTGGATGGCCATGCCGGCGCCGTGGTGTTCGGCGGGCCGATGAGCGCCAATGACGGCGACGAGTTCGTCCGCCGCGAGACCGACTGGCTCAAAATTCCGCTCAACGAGAACCGGCCGCTGCTTGGCATCTGCCTCGGCGCGCAAATGCTGGTCAAGCATCTTGGCGGCAGGGTCGAGGGCCACGGCGAGGGCCTCGTCGAAATCGGCTGGTATCCGCTGAAGGCGACCGAAGCGGGCAGCAGGCTGATGCATTGGCCGGAGATGGTCTATCAATTCCATCGCGAGGGCTTTTCGCTGCCGAAGGACGCGACGCTTTTGGCGACGGCCGAAACCTATCCCAACCAGGCCTTCCGCTACGGCGACAATGCCTGGGGCATCCAGTTCCATGGCGAATTGACCCGGGCGATGATGCAGCGCTGGGTGGTGCGCGGCGCGCACCGCTTCGAACTGCCCGGCGCTCAGCCCGGCCGCGACCATCTCGGCGGCCGGCTGATCTGGGACATGCACCTCAAGCGCTGGCTCGGCGAGTTCCTGCCGATGATTTTCGGCAAGCCGGCGCTGCGGTAATCAGTTTCGCCCCCTGAGATGACGCACCTTGCGCAGCTGCGGGAACAGCACCGCCCATAGGCCGGCAACGGCGATCGCCCCGACACCCCCGACCACCACGGCCGGAACCGTGCCGATCAACGCCGCCATGGTACCGGCGCGGAATTCGCCGAGCTCATTGGAAGCGCCGACAAACACCTGGTTGACAGCGTTGACGCGGCCGCGAACGTCGTCCGGCGTCCACAGCTGGATCAGCGTCTCGCGGATATAGACGCTGAACATGTCGGTGGCGCCGAGCAGCGCAAGGGCCGCAATCGACAGCCAGGTGATGGTCGAGAGGCCGAACAGAACCGTGAACGCGCCGAACAGCGCGACGAAGGCGAGCATGACAAGGCCGGCATGGTTGCGGATCGGGTGTCCGGCCAGCCAGATGGCGACGCAGATGGCGCCGACGCCGGGCGCCGAGCGCAACAGGCCGAGCCCCCATGGGCCGAGTTCGAGGATATCGCGCGCGTAGACCGGCAGCAGCGCCGAGGCGCCGGACAGGAGCACCGCAAACAGATCGAGCGAAATCGCGCCGAGCACGATCTTTTCGCTCCAGATATAGCCGAAGCCGGCGAACAGGGTCTGTACCGTCGGCCTGTCGGTCCGGCTGCGCTGGGCAGGCTTCGGGATGGTGAAGATCAGCACGGCGGCAACCAGCATCAGCACGGCGGCGGTGGTGTAGGCGGCTTCGGCTGAAAGCCCGTAGAGCAGACCGCCGGCGACCGGCCCGACGATGGTTGCCGTCTGCCAGGCGGACGAGTTCCAGGCGATGGCGTTGGCGAAATCCTCGGGCGGCACCAGATTGGCGAACAGCGATGAGGAGGCCGGCCCGAAGAAGGCGCGCGCGATGCCGAACATGGCGAGCACGATGAAGACCGGCATCGGCCCGGAGAGGCCGCGTAGCGTCAGCAGCAGCAGGGCCAAGGCGCAGCCCGCCTCGACCAGCACCGCCAGCGCCATGATCAGCCGGCGCCCGAAACGATCGGCAACGTCGCCGGTGACCAGCACCAGCAGCAGAGAAGGCAGGAACTGGACGATGCCGACAAGGCCGAGGTCGAACGGGTCGCGGGTGAGATCGTAGATCTGCCAGCCGACGGCGACCGACACGATCTGGGTGGAGAATGTCGAGAGGAAGCGCGCCGCCCAGTAGCTCAGGAACGGCCGATGGCGAAAGGCGGCATAGCGCTGGTCGGATGGTACTTGGGATTCTGTGGTCATGGAATAAGGCCCCGTGGCGGCTATGTCGGCCGGCGGGGCACTTCCTCGATGGGCGCTGGTCCGGCCAAAAAAGCCTTTAGCGCAGTTCGGCGCAGGGCGCGCGCAAAAATCCGGCGTGGCTCCAGCTTTTTTCAGGCTGCCATACCAATTGCAGGCGGCAACCACGCTCGGCGGAGATGGAGAGGGTTATTTGGCGCGCAGGTCGAGTTCCTTCGCGCCCCCCCTCTGTCCTGCCGGACATCTCCCCCTCAAGGGGGGAGATTGGACGTCGCGACGTCCTTCGCCAGTCTCCGGCTTCGAAGGCAATTTGTACGTTCAAAGATTTGTACGTTTAAAGCGTAGCGCCATCGGCGAGGCAGCTGATCTCCCCCCTTGAGGGGGAGATGTCCGGCAGGACAGAGGGGGGCGCTGTCCCGCCAATCTTCGAGGCTTGCGTTTGCAGGGCTTCGAACGATGCTTTAGGCCGTCGCCTTGGCCTTCCTGCCCCTGCCCTTGACGGGCGCGGGCGGGGGGGCTTTGCGGCCGAGACCGATCGCCTTGGCCAGCTGCGAACGCGAGGCCGCGTAGTTGGGGGCGACCATCGGGTAGTCCGACGGCAGGCCCCATTTGGCGCGATAGGCGTCGGGCGTCAGCCCGAAATGAACGCCGATATGGCGCTTCAAGGATTTGAACTTCTTGCCGTCCTCGAGACAGATGATGTAGTCCGGCGTCACCGATTTCTTGGGATTGACGGCAGGCGTCAGCGGCGCGGCGACCGGCACAGCCGGTTGCCCGAGGCCGCCTATGGAAGCGCTGACGCTGGCGATGAGATCGCCGAGGCCGGAAGCCGGCAAGCGGTTCTTCTCGACATAGGCGGACACGATATGGGCGGTCAGCTCGAGCAGGTCGATATTTTTGCGAGCGTTGTTGTTGTCGTCGGTCAATCTATCTCTCCGTCCATGGGGGTCGCAGAAATTCCTAGTCGGCAAATCTGCGCAATGCAATGACGCCGCACCACGTCACACATTATTTTGAATAATAATACTAACGGCAGCGCGGGATTAACAACCCTGAGCCGGTGCTCGATAATATCAGACAATCAGCAATATCAAATAATCAGGGATTTGTCGCGCCATAGTCGAAATCCGCCCTCGAAGGCGCGTGTGTTGTCGCCGCGTCTGCAATCGGCGGGCAAGTCGGTGAGTTCGTCGACATTGCCGCCGCCGATGACCACGTAGTCCGGCTGCATGGCGGCGCGAAGCCGGTCGACCACGTCGAAGACGTGTTTGCGCCATTTCTTCTTGCCGCGCTTTTGCAGGCCGCGTTCGCCGACATAGTCTTCGAAACTGCCGCGCTTCTTGTAGGGAAGATGGGCAAGCTCCATCGGCTGGGCAACGTTATCGACGATCATCGCGGCCCCAAGGCCGGTGCCGAGGCCAAGGAACAGCATGCGGCCGCCCTCATAACTGCCGATGGCCTGCATGAGCGCATCGTTAACGACCTTGACCGGTTTGCCGAACTCGGCGGCGAAATCGCAGCCGACCCAGCCCTTGCCGAGATTGGCGGGTTCGGTCAGCGGCCGGTTGTGGTGCACCGGGCCCGGATAGCCCATCGAGACGACATCGTAGCGCAGCCCTTCGGCGAGCGTCTTCACCGCCGCGACCATCTGCTGCGGCGTAAGCTCCGGTCCGGAAGCGGTCTTGCGCTCGTCGCCGCCGGCACTGGTGCGGATCTTGACGTGCGAGCCGCCGATATCGATCGCAAGCACGATCTTTTCTTCCTCCGATGCCGGTTGCTTCACCGCCTTGGCCATCGCTTTCACCTTCCAGAAATCATTTCGCTGGATTGATCCAGCCGTTCGGCGGCCCGAATCCAGCCATGGCTTCGGCCGGCCCCCACGTCTTTGGCGCGTAGACAGGGGGCGGCGTGGTGTCGCCGAGCACCGGGCCGACGATGCGCCAGGCGAGCTCGCTGGCGTCCTGGCGGGTGAAAAGCTGGCCGTTGCCGTTCATGGCGTCGCCGATCAACCGCTCGTACGGCGGCATGTCGCCCTTCGAATCGTCCAGCGCGGTGAGCTCGACCTGCTCACCGACCATGTCATCGCCGGGCGCCTTGCGACGGGCGCCGATCGAGATCGCCACCTGAGGATCGATGCGGAAGCGCACGTGATTGCAGTCGCCGGGCTTGATCGGATCGAAGACGTCGAGCGGCGGTCGCTTCAGTTGCACGATGACCTCGGTGGCGTGCACCGGCAGGGATTTGCCGGCGCGAATGAAGAACGGCACATCCTGCCAGCGCCAGGTATCGACGAAAAAGCGCACCGCCGCGAAGGTCTCGACCGGCGAGTTCGGCGCCACGCCCGGCTCGTTGAGATAGCCGTCGAACTGGCCGCGCACCACATCGTCCCTGGTCAGCGTCCGGATCGCCCGCAGGACCTGCACCTTCTCGTCGATGAGATCGTCGGCCGAGCGGCCGACCGGCGGTTCCATGGCGAGCAGCAAGAGGATGTTGAGCAGATGGTTTTCGACGACGTCGCGAATGCAGCCGACCTCGTCATAGAAGCGGCCGCGGCCCTCGACGCCGAAATCCTCGGCCATGGTGATCTGCACGCTCTCGACGTAATTGCGGTTCCAGATCGGCTCGAGGAAGGAATTGGCGAAGCGGAAATAGAGCAGGTTCTGGATCGCCTCCTTGCCGAGATAATGGTCGATGCGGAAGATCGACTTTTCGTCGAAGACCAGATGCAGCACCCGGTTCAGCCAGCGCGCCGATTGCAGATCGTGGCCGAATGGCTTTTCCACCATCAGGCGCGCGCCCTGGGCGGCGCCCGACTGCTCCAGCCCCTGGACGACCACCTCGAACATCGCCGGCGGCACCGCCAGATAGTGCAGCGGCCGCTCAGCGCTGCCGAGCGCGGTCTTCAGCTTCTCGAAGGTCGCAGGCGCCCGATAGTCGCCGCTGACATAGCGCAGCAGCGATGCAAGCCTGGCAAAGATCTTGTCGTCGATGCTGCCCAAGGCGTTGACGATGCCGTCGCGGGCGCGCGCCTGCAGCTTGGCGGGGTCCCAGGGATCGAAGGCGACGCCGATCACCGGCTCGTTCAGCGTCCCTTTGGCCACCATGGCGTAAAGGGCGGGGAAGATCTTCTTGTGGGCGAGATCGCCGGTGGCGCCGAAAAGCACCAGCGTGTCCGATCGTTCCTGGCTCATGGGCGTGCCTCCCTGTCGCCCGTCACGAACCGGCCTTGGGTTTTTCGACATGGCCGCCAAAGGCATAGCGCATGGCGGACAGAAGCTTGTCGGCGAATTCGGATTCGCCTTGCGAGGAGAACCTGTCGAACAGCGCCGAGGACAGCACCGGCGCCGGCACGCCGGTGTCGATCGCCGCCTTCAGCGTCCAGCGGCCTTCGCCGGAATCCGAGACCCGCCCGCCGAACTGCGTCAACGACGAATCGGCCTTCAGTACGCCGGCCGTCAGGTCGAGCAGCCACGAGCCGATGACGCTGCCGTGCCGCCAGACCTCGGCCACTTCAGCGATGTCGATGTCGAACTGGTAATATTGCGGGTTTTCCAGCGGGCTGGTTTCCGCATCGGCGGTGCGCTGCCGTTTGCCGGCATTCGCCGATTTCAGGATGTTCATGCCTTCGGCATAGGCGGCCATGACGCCATATTCGATGCCGTTATGGACCATCTTGACGAAATGGCCGGCGCCGCTTGGTCCGCAGTGGAGATAGCCGAAGGGCGAGGTTCCGGCATCCTTGGCAGGGGCGGGCGAAGCGGCGTCGGCGCCTGGCGCCAGCGTTGCGAAGACCGGATCGAGATGCCGGACCGCGCTGTCGGGGCCGCCGATCATCAGGCAGTAGCCGCGCTCGAGGCCCCAGACGCCGCCGCTGGTGCCGACATCGACATAGCTCAAGCCTTTCAAGGCGAGGCGCGCGGCGTGGTCGACGGCCTCGTGATAATAGGAATTGCCGCCGTCTATGATGATGTCGCCCGGCTCCATCAGGGCAGCCACCTGGTCGACGATCTTGCCGGTGATCGCCGCAGGCAGCATCAGCCAGGCGCTGCGCGGCTTCGCCAGCTTGCCGACGAACTCCTCCATCGAGGCGGCTCCGACCGCGCCGGCGCTCACAAGCGCGGCGACGCTCGCCGGGTTAATATCGTAGACGACGCATTCGTGGCCATCGCGCAGCAGGCGCCGAACCATGTTGGCGCCCATCCGGCCCAGTCCCATCATTCCTATCTGCATGGTCTCGTCCTGCCTTACTTGAGGGATCGATGATCTAGTGGCGCCGTGATTGAAGCATGATCTTGTCCGAAAACCGGTCTCCACTTTGCGGGGTCATGCTCTATCCTGTATCGCCGATGCCGACAGAAAAGTCAGCATTCTCCCAATGGCCGCTATCGGGCCAGAAGAAAGTGAAGACAATGCTATTGCCCGGGCTATTGCCTGGAGCAATCTCGGCAACCTGCAATTCCGCAAGATGGATGCCGAAAGCATTCGCGGTGGTCTCGGTGTCATGGACGGTTGCCCAATTGTCGCTGCTCCAATGAACCACCGCCCGGGCCAGAAGTTCGATGCGCAGCGCCTTGCCTGCCGGGATGGTACGGATCTTGTGGTTGAAGCGCCATGCCCTGAAGCGCGACACCGTCCTGCCCTCGATATAGCGCTTGACGCCTTGCGGCGGCATGTCGAACACCGTGCCGTCGCGCAGCGACCGCAGCAGCTTGATGTGCTCGGAATGCGCCCAGACCAGCGGCTTGGCGCTGCCGGAGGGCCCGCCATGCCGCAATTCGCGCTCCGGCATGTCGGGACCGTCCCAGACCTGCTCCGGTAGCAGGCCGCCCGGTCCGGCAGAGTTCTCGAACGTCCTGAGCAGGCTTGCCGCACTATCCCTGCGGCCTGCCGCCAGCTCGTAATGAGCGCGCTCGCCGACCAGCAGCGGCCAGGGCCGGCCCCGGCCGGTTCCATCGAAGGGCGCGCCGTCGGCATGCTCGCCATAGCCGTCGCCATTGTAGCGGTACCAGAGCGGGCCCTGCGGCAGTTCGCAGCGCAATTGCGCGTCGATGACCTTGACCGTGTCGAGGATGCGCGGATCGTCGGCCGCCCTGAGGCCGAAGCGGACCAGCGCCAGCGCATCCGGGCTGACGATCGCCTTGGCCGGCCGGTCCGTATCGGCCGGCGGGCGGTTCTTGATCGGGACGTAGCCGTCTTTCGGCGATGCCGCGCCGGCTTTGTCGGGCGGCGCAATGCGGACATAGTAGCCTTCGACGCTGGCTTGCTCGCATGCGGCGGTGCCGGCCACGTAGGTCCAGCGCTCGATCTGATCGTTCCAGACGTCGGCGGTTTCGCGCAGATAGTTTGCCGGCTCTGTTTTGCCGGCGGCATCGAAGATGTCCGCAGCCGCAAGCAATGCGGCGATCTCGACCGCAAGTGTGAACGGGCTGTAGCCGGCGTCTTCTTCCCAGCGGTCCTCGCCGGTGACCGGGCCGTTGCGCACGACATAGGCGGCAGCGCGCTCGATCATCGGCATGAAGGAGGAGAGTGCGGCAGGCGGCAAATGGCCGGCGCGGCGCAGTGCGTCGGCAAGCAGCAGCGGGAAGGCGCATTCGTCCATCTGGATGCCCGGCCAATAGGCCGATCCGTCGAGCCAGGCGTTCTGCGGCCAATGGCCGTCCGGCTGCTGGATCGAGCGCAGATAGCCAAGGATGCGCAAGGCTTCCGCCGGGTCGCCGGCAGCGAGGAAGCCGCCGGCGGTTTCGACCAGATCGCGCGGCCAGACCAGGTGATAGCCGCCGAGATCGTCGTCGCCCTTGTTGAAGCCCCACGGGATCGACAGGCTGGCAACGGCTGCTCCGGCGGACGACCGGTGTGTCGCCAGCACCGCCGTGCTGAGGCGGTAGCTGTTGAGGCCGGACGCCGCATGCCGGTCCAGCGGCAGCAATCCGGCCTGCCATTTGCGCCATTTGTCGACGTAGGATCCGGCTGCGGGCTCAAAACCTTGCCTCAGGCTGGCGAAAGCGGTTTCCGCCGCCTGTTGCGGCGTCGTGCCGAAGCCCAGCGCCAGCAATATTTTTGGGTTCGCAGCCGAAAAGGCGATCTCGCCGGTCAGCGCGACATTGCCGTCCTCGGCCCTGCGGCAGGCCGGATCGAGCCGGCCGCCTTGACCAAGCTGCTGCCAGCCGTCGGAGACGCCGACATAGCCGGCCGAGCACGCCTTCCACGGCACCGACGAGGCGAGCGCCAGGCAGGTGCCGCGTCCCGATGCAAACAGGACAGGCTGTCCTTCATGGTCGTCGATCCAGGCGGTGTTGCCCATGCCGGCGTTGACGAGGTGCGGTGCCAGCAGCGCGTAGACGCGGTAGTCGGCGGCCGCGCCTTTGAGCGGCGTGAACATGATCTCCTGCAGCAAGACGGGACGTTCCGGATCCGTCAGGATGCGCTTTTCGATCCTGTAGGTTCCATCGCTTGCGGTGTTGACCAGCCGGTAGGCAGGCACCCCGTCCGCCAGGGGTTCGATACTGTGTTCGGCGTCGCGTTTTTCTTCCGAGAAATAGCCGTCGGGTCCGGTGACGATCAGCCCCAGATCGCGGGTGCATGCGCTATCGAGGCGCGGGTAGTAGATCTCGTTGAGGATACCGTGGCTGATGGTGAACCAGATCGGGCAGGCCGGCGAGAGCGCGGTGCCGACGCCGCTCTTGGCGCTCGAGGTCCAGCGTGCCGGAATGCCGGGTGCACCCGGGGCAAGGTTCGTCGCCATTCAATCGGTCTCCAGTGCCATCCCTAGACCAGGAGTCGAACCGGTTTCAATGATTGCACCGCAAGTTGATCGCCGGCCATGGTTTGATGTTGACAGCTTGCCGCCTATCTGCATTTGTCTGATAATAGATAAAAAACAAGATTGTGAGCGTATCAGCCAATACCCACCAGCCAGCCATTAACCACCAGTAAGACAGCAACTCACGGGAGGAGTATGACATGAGGAAAATATTCGCTTTAGGAGCTCTTGCGGCGATGCTCGCCGCAGGTACCGCTCTTGCCGACACCAGCGGCAAGAAAATCGCTTTCTCCAACAATTACGCCGGCAATTCCTGGCGGCAGGCGATGCTGGACAGCTACGCCATCGTTACCAAGAAGGCGGTTGCCGACAAGGTGGTCGGCGCCGCGGACGTCTTCACGACGGCCGACAAGGAAGTGCCGACGCAAGCAGCCCAGGTGCAGAACCTGATCCTGCAGGGCTATGACGCGATCGTCATCAACGCGGCGTCTCCGGATGCGCTCAACGGCGCCATCAAGCAGGCCTGCGACGCCGGCATCGTCGTCGTTTCCTTCGACGGTATCGTCACCGAACCCTGCGCCTACCGCGTCGTCGTCGACTTCAAGGACATGGGCAAGCAGGAAGTCGAGCAGATGGCCAAGTTCCAGCCCAAGGGCGGCAACCTGCTGGAAATCCGCGGCCTCGCCGGCACTTCGATCGACGATGCCATCCATGCCGGCATCCTCGAAGGCGTCGCTGCCCATCCCGAGTTCAAGATCGTCGGCTCGGTGACCGGCGACTGGGACCAGACCACGGCACAGAAAGCCGTAGCGACGATCCTGCCTTCGCTGCCGGATGTTGTCGGGGTCGTCGACCAGGGCGGTGACGGCTACGGCGCGGCGCAGGCTTTCGCCGCCGCCGGCAAGCCACGCCCGACCATCATCATGGGCAATCGCCAGGACGAGTTGCAGTGGTGGAAGGAGCAGAAGGAAAAGGACGGTTACAAGACCTGGTCGGCATCGATCGCACCGGGCGTATCGACGCTTGCCTTCTGGGTGGCGCAGCAGGTGCTCGACGGCCGCACCGACGTGCCGCACGACCTGCTGGTGCCCTATCTTGCCTTCACCCAGGACGATTTCGAGGCCGCGCTGCCGAAGATTCCGAAGGGCGGCGTCGCCAGCCACGAATACACGCAGGAAGACGCCATCGCGGCGATCAAGGCCAACATCAAGTGAGCATGGCGCTATTGTTGCCGCCACGGATAACCGGGTATCGTTGAGGGATGCCCGAGGCCAATGCAGACATCATCATGCCGGATGGCGCCGAAAAGCTTTTCGGCGCCGTCAGTTTGGACATCATAAGACTGGACGGAGCCGAAAAACATTTCGGCGCCGTCAGGGCGCTCGCCGGTGTCGATTTCAGCGTTCGTGCCGGAGAATGCGTCGGTCTCGTCGGCCATAACGGCGCCGGAAAATCGACGCTCATGCATATGGTGGCGGGCACGCTTGCCCCCGACAGCGGGCAGATCGCGGTCCGCGGCGGTGTCGAGGCAAGTTATTCGGTGCCGCGCGCGCAGCAGCTCGGCATACGCTGTGTGTTCCAGGAGCTGTCGCTCTGCCCGAACCTCAGCGTCGCCGAGAACACGCGGATCAACCACGCGTCGCTGCATGGCTTCGGCTGGCGGCGCAAGGCGGCCGATCTGATCGCCGCCAAGCTCGACGAGATCTTCCCCGGCCACAGCATCTCGGCATCCGACATCGTCGGTGATCTTTCCATCACCAGCCGGCAGATGGTGGAGGTGGCGCGCGCCTTCACGGTCACGCAGGAGCCGCTCGAGCTGGTTATCCTCGACGAGCCGACATCCTCGCTCGACGCGCATACCGCCGGCCAGCTGCTGGCGTTCGTGCGCCGCTTCATCGCCGCCGGCAAGAGCTGCATCCTGATCTCGCATGTGTTGGGCGAAGTGCTCGGAAATGCCGACCGCATCGTGGTGATGCGCGACGGCAAGGTGGTCGCCGCCGGGCAGGCCGACGCCTTCGACCGCGACAGGCTGGTGACGGCGATGGGCGGAGCGGAGGCGCGCGAGAAGACCGCCGCAGAGATTGCGAGCGGCAAGCCGGAGCCCGGTCCGCTGCGGGTCCGGGCGCGCCCGGCGCGACAGCAGGACGGCAACGAGCTCGTCGCCCGTGCCGGTGAGATCATCGGCCTTGCCGGACTTGCCGGGCATGGGCAGACCGATCTTTTGCTGGCTATCTTTGCTGCGGCTTCCCGTGCCAAGACCGGCATCGAGGTCACCGCGCCGGTGGCGCTGGTTGCCGGCGACCGCCAGTCGGACGGGATTTTTCCGCAATGGTCGATTGCCGAGAACATTGGCATCCGTTCGCTGGCGCGATTGCGCAGCGGCCTCTTGATCTCGCCGCAGCGCGAAGCCGAGCTCGCCGAGTTTTGGCAGCGGAAAATCGGCATCCGTACGCCCGACATGAACAACAACATCTTCTCGCTGTCCGGCGGCAACCAGCAGAAGGCGCTGTTCGCGCGGGCGCTCGGCTCCGACGCCAAGATCGTGCTGATGGACGATCCGATGCGCGGCGTCGACATCGGCACCAAGCTCGAAGTCTACGACCTGGTGCGCGAGGAGGCTCGCCACGGCCGCACTTTCCTCTGGTACACCACCGAAACCGAAGAGCTCGACAATTGCGACCACATCTATGTGTTCAAGAACGGCCGGATCGTCGCCAACCTTCGTCGCGACGAACTGACGGAGGAAAAGATCATCCAGTCGTCGTTCGGCGATGCGGCCTGAGATGACAGCGGTATCCGTCGAGAATGGGCTAAAATCTTCGGCTCGCGCCACCAGGCGGGCGCGCATGCTGCGCAGCCTGCTGCCGGCACTGTCGCTGGCGCTGGTGCTCATCGCCATCGCCTGGCTCAACCCGCGCGCCATCAGCTATTTCGGTTTCAGCCTGATGCTCAATCTGGCGATCCCGATCGCTCTGGCGACGATCGCGCAGATGTTCGTCATCGCCGGCAACGAGCTCGATCTGTCGATCGGCACCTTTGTCGGCTTCGTCGGCTGCGTGACGGCGACATGGCTGAAGGACGCGCCGCTGCTCGGCGTCGTGATCCTGCTCGGGTCGATCGGCGTCTACGCGCTGCTCGGCGCGCTGATCCATCTGCGCAACCTGCCCTCTATCGTGGTTACGCTCGGCATGAGTTTTGTCTGGCAGGGCATGGCCATCCTCATCCTGCCCAAGCCCGGCGGCAAGGCGCCGGACTGGCTGCTGGCGCTGATGGCCTTCAAGCCACCGTTCATTCCGTTCCCGATCATCGCGGCATTGCTGATTGCAGCCGTCGTCCATTTTGGCCTGATGCGCACCTCCTACGGCGTCATCCTGCGTGGATCGGGCGGCAATTCAGCCGCACTCAAGCGCGCCGGCTGGTCGCTGCTGCGTACCAAGATCGCGCTGTTTGCGCTGACCGGCCTGTTCGGCGTTTTGTCCGGCATGGCGCTGATCGGCATCACCACCTCGGCCGATGCCAATATCGGCAATGGCTACACGCTGCTTTCGATCGCCGGCGTCATCCTCGGCGGCGGCGAATTCGTCGGCGGCCGGGTGTCGCCGATCGGCGCCGTCATCGGCGCGTTGACGCTGGCGCTGGCGGCATCGCCCCTCTTGACGTTCATGCACATTCCGCCCGACTGGCAGGTGGCCGCCAACGGCGCCATCCTGATCATCGTGCTGGCGGCGCGGGTGCTGATCAGCCGCAGGGAGAGGTGAGCATGGCATCGCTGCGGACACTGCTCGCCAGACCCTGGATCTGGTCGTTCTTCGGGGCACTGCTGGTGTGGCTGGCGACCATCGCCTTCACCGGCGGCTATGGCGGCGGCGGCATGATCACGGCGGCGCTGTCGCTCGCCGTCTTCACGGTCATCGTCGGCGTCGGGCAGATGTTCGTCATCACGCTCGGGCCGGGCAATGTCGACCTGTCGCTGCCGGCCAATATCGGCCTTGCCAGCGCCGTCGCCATGAAGGTCATGGATGGCAATGATGCGATGATCGCGGTCGGCCTGCTGGCAGCGCTTGCCTGCGGCATGGCGATCGGCGCCGTCAACTACCTGCTGATATGGGCGCTGCGCATTCCGCCGATCATCGCGACGCTGTCGGCCAGCTTCGTCATCCAGTCGGTCGATATCAGCTATGGGCGGGGCCTGCAGATCAAGCCGCCGCCGGGCTTTGCCGACTTCACCAACTGGCAGGTGTTCGGCATCCCGGTGCTGGCGATCCTCACCGTGCTGTTCACCATCGGCGCCGGCATCGTTTTGCAGCGCATGATCTACGGACGCTCGGTGCTGGCGATTGGCCAGAACATCCGCGCTGCCTGGCTGGCCGGCGTCAATGTCGGCCGCACCCGCTTCCTCACCTACACGCTGTCGGGCGCGCTCGGCGGCCTCGACGGCGCACTGCTCGCCGGCTATTTCCGCGGCGCCAATGTCGATATCGGCAATGAGTATCTGCTGGCCTCGATCGCGGTCGTCGTCATCGGCGGCACGTCGGTGGCGGGCGGCAAGGCCAATGTGCCGGGGGTCTGGGGCGCGGCGCTGTTCCTGGTGCTGCTGTTGACCATGCTCAACACATTCGGCGTCAGCGTCGGCGTCCGCCTGGTGCTGACAGGGCTGATCATCGTCGGCGTCATCACCGCCGCGGGCGGGCAGAAGGCGCTGCGCTAAAGCAAGGCCACCCGGCGGCGAAGGGATATCGATCCGGCCTGCAAAACACGTGGTTCCCATCCGCATGCCAGCGCTGTAAATCCCGTCGCGCTATTGGCCAACATCATTGCGTGAGGTTTGCGTGTCCGATTTCGTCAGCACTACAAGGCACGGCAACGTCGCGGTGGTGAGCATCGACAATCCGCCGGTCAACGCGCTGAGCTTCCATGTGCGCGAGCCGCTGATGCAGGCGCTCGTTTACCTGCGCGACGAGCCGTCGGTCGGAGCAATCGTGATAGCATGCGCCGGGCGGACCTTCGTCGCCGGCGCCGACATCACCGAATTCGGCAAGCCGGCGCGGCAACCGGACCTGGGCGCCCTAGTCGCCATGCTGGAAATCATCGCCAAGCCGACGGTCGCGGCCATTCACGGCACTGCGCTCGGCGGCGGCCTGGAACTGGCGCTCGGCTGCCATTTCCGTGTTGCCGACCGAACGGCAAGGCTCGGCCTGCCGGAAGTCAAGCTCGGCCTGCTGCCGGGCGGCGGCGGCACGGTTCGCCTGCCGCGCCTGGTTGGTCCGCTGAAGGCACTCAGCATGATCGTTTCGGGAACGCCGATCGGTGCGGCCGAGGCGCTCGCCGCCGGCCTGGTGGATGCCGTCTTCGATGGCGACCTGACCGCGCAAGCGGTGAGTTTCGCCAACGAAACGGCCGCGAAAGGCGGTCCGTTCACGCCGGTGCGCGACCGCAATGATCGCCTCGACCAGGCCGACTTGCCGGCGTTCGACAAGGAAGCGGCAGTGCTTGCCGGCAAAGCACGCGGCCTCGAGGCGCCGATCGCCTGTGCGCAGTCGGTCCGCAACGCCCTGACGCTGCCCTGCGACGAAGCGCTGGCGGCGGAGCGCGACCTGTTCGTCAAGCTTGTCGCCGGGGACCAATCACGCGCGCAGCGGCATCTGTTCTTCGCTGAACGTGAGGCGGCAAAGATTGCCGGCAAGGACGTCGCCAGGCGCAAGATCGCCCGGGTCGGCGTCATCGGCGCCGGCACAATGGGCGGCGGCATCGCCATGGCGTTCGCCAACGGCGGCGTCCCCGTGACCTTGCTGGAAGCGACACACGAGGCCTTGCAGCGCGGGCTGGCGACGATCAACAAGAATTATGCCGTTTCCGTCATCCGCGGCTCGCTGAGCGAAGACGCCAAGCGCCAACGGCTTGGGTTGTTCAAGGGTTCCACCGACTATGCCGATCTTGCCGATTGCGACCTGATCGTCGAGGCCGTGTTCGAGGAGATGGCGGTCAAGAAGGATGTTTTCGGCAGGCTCGATGCCGTGGCCAAGCCGGGCGCGATCCTCGCCACCAACACCTCCTATCTCGACGTCAACGAAATCGCCGCGTCGACGTCGCGGCCGCAAGATCTCCTCGGCATGCATTTCTTTTCGCCGGCTAACGTCATGAAGCTTTTGGAAATCGTCCGCGCCGAAAAGACTTCGCCCGACGTGCTGGCGACCATCGTCGATCTGGCACGGCGGATCGGCAAAGTGCCGGTCGTTGTCGGCGTCTGCCACGGCTTCGTCGGCAACCGCATGCTGGCGGCGCGCGGTGCGGAACTGGAGACGCTTCTGCTGGAAGGCGCAATGCCGCGCCAGGTCGACCAGGTGTTCACCGATTTCGGCTGGCCGATGGGGCCGTTCGAGATGAGCGATCTCGCCGGCCTCGACATAGGCTGGCGCAACCGCAAGGCGCGTGGCCAGACGGCCGTGATCGCCGATGCGTTGTGCGAACAGGGACATTTCGGCCAGAAGACCGGCAGCGGCTTCTATCGCTACGAAGGCGGTTCGCGCACGCCGCTGCCCGATCCCGATGTCGAGGCGCTGATCCGCAACAAGGCTGCCGAGCGCGGTATTGCACCGCGCACGATCGGCGCCGAGGAGATCATCGAGCGGACGCTCTATCCGATGATCAACGAGGGCGCCAAAATCCTCAAGGAAAAGATTGCCGCGCGCGCCTCCGATATCGACGTCGTCTGGGTCAACGGCTACGGCTTCCCGGTCGGCAAGGGCGGGCCGATGTTCTGGGCGAGCCTCGAAGGCGTGGACAAGATCATCCGGCGGCTGGATCACTGGCACCAGCAGACCGGCAAGGACGTCTTTCGAGTGGCACCCCGACTCAGGCAGATGGCCGAAACCGGTTCCTGGGACGGCGCTGCCGGCTGAACTTGGGACTACCGAATCCGTGCGTCCATGATCTCGACAAAACGCGCGAACAGACCCGCCTGCGACTTTATCTTGAGCTTGCGGTAAATGTTGCGGCGATGAACTTTTACGGTTCCCGGCACGATGCGCATCGCCCTGGCAATCGATTCCGTGGAATGGCCCTGAAGCACCAGATCGACGACATGCTGTTCGCGCGGCGTGAGCGAAAGGCTCTTCCAGATGTGAGCACGTTCGAACTCACTGACCGGAGCAATCGCCTCGTCTTGCTTCGTCCCAACCGGTCCGTCAGCCGGAAGGGTAGGCCAGCGCAGCCTGACGAGGCTGATCACCGCAGGCGCCATGTCGCGCAGCAATCTGGCATCGGCGGTTCCGAACGGCCCCGAAGCGCGCAATCGCATTAGCGAGACCACCAGCGCGTCCTTTCCCGGCAGCGGCACGAAAAAGCCGACCTCCTCCGCAAGCCTGGTCTGGCTGTAATAGGAGCGGTAATATTCGCTGGCATAGAAGCGATCCGGCGCCAATTCGCGCATGCGCCAAAAGCCTTCCTTGCGCTCGACTGCCGCATGGTGGAACGGATCGAGCAGATAAGGCCCTTCCTGATAGAGCGCAACGAAGACGTGGCTTTCGGCCGGCGAGAATGTCTCGAACAGCAGCGGCGGGCGTGAGGCGCCGCGATAGCCGAAGATCACGCAATGATCGAAGCTGACATGCTGGCGGAGCCAGGCGACCATCGCCTTGCCGAAAAGCTCGCCGCTCGTCTCCCGCGTCGCTGCGATGAGCGCAGCGAGCCGGCTGTATTCATCGCTGCGTGAAACGCCCAATTCATACCCCTCCATACGAGAAAATAGACGAAATATACCACCTGGGAGGTATATACTAGCCGCCATTGGCTCTGATAGCGTTTCGAGACCAACTAGCCGCTGGAGCCCGCAGCTTTGACCGCAGTGCCCGACATCGAGTTTCGCGGGGTCACCAAACGCTACGGCAGCGTGATCGCGGTCAGCGGCATCGATCTTGCCATCCCGCCGTCTGCCTTTGTCGCGTTGCTCGGGCCGTCCGGCTGCGGCAAGACAACCTGTTTGCGCATGATCGGCGGTTTCGAACAGCCAAGCGAAGGTGTGGTATTCATCCGTGGCCGCGACATGGCCGGCACGCCGCCCTATCGGCGGCCGGTCAACATGGTGTTCCAGCAATATGCGTTGTTTCCGCATCTGGATGTGGCGGACAACGTCGCCTATGGCCTACGCCAGGCGCGGCCGCGCCTGTCGTCGCGGGAGATCAGCCTGAAGGCAGGCGAGGCGCTCGCCATGGTTCGGCTTGCGGGCTATGGACGCCGCAAGATCCATGAGCTTTCCGGCGGCCAGCAGCAGCGTGTCGCCCTGGCGCGGGCGCTGGTCAACAAGCCGGCGGTGCTGCTGCTCGACGAGCCCCTGGCGGCGCTCGACAAGAAGCTGCGCACCGACATGCAGATAGAGCTGCAGAACCTGCAGCGCGAGATCGGCATCACCTTCGTCCTGGTCACCCACGATCAGGAAGAGGCACTGTCGATGAGCGATTTCGTCTGCGTCATGAATGGCGGGCGCATCGTCCAGCTTGGGCAGCCGAGCGAAATCTACGATGAACCCGCCGACCTCTTCGTCGCCGATTTCGTCGGCAAGACCAATCTCTTGAGCGGCAAGGTCGTCGGGCTCTCGGGCAAGCTCGTCGAGATAGCGCTTGCCGACGGCACCGTCATCGCCGCGCGCAAGCGCACTTCGCTAGCCCAGGGCGAAGCCGTCTCGGTCAGCCTGCGTCCTGAATCCTTAAGTCTCGGCGCGCCCGGAAGCGGCCGGCTGAACGGGCTTGTCCGCAACCGGATCTTTCTCGGTTCCACCGCGGAATATGCAATCGAGGTCCAAGGCATCGGGACACTGCTCGCCAAGGCCGATCATCTGGTTGGCGGTGGAAATCTCTTCAAGCCGGGTGAACCCGTCGCCGTCGGCTTTACAGCCGGAACGCCGCTGGCGTTTCCGGAGAATAACGGGACCAACCAGAGGGAAAACAAAAATGCCGAAATCGTATCGTGACGGACTGCCGATAAGCCCTGAAAAATTCGTCGACCAGTTGATGCGCCTCAAGCGTGGTTCCATCGGCCGCCGCGAGTTCCTTGGCCTCACCGGCCTAGGCATCGCAACGGCAGTAATGGCCCGCGAACTCGGCATCATGCCGTCGCCAGCCTTCGCCCAGGAGGGGCTTGGCGACCGCATGTCGATTGCCACCTGGCCCAATTATCACGACCCGGCGACGTTCGAGAATTTCAAGGCCGAAACCGGCGTTGCCGTCGAGGTGAACGTGTTCGGGTCAAACGAGGAAATGCTGGCCAAGCTGCAGGCCGGCGCCTCGGGCTGGAGCCTTTTCGTTCCGACCAACTACACGATCTCGACTTACAAGAAGCTTGGCATCATCGAGGCGCTGGATATGGCCAAGCTTGCCAATTATGACGGCTCGCAAGAAGACCCGCGCTTCACTGGGGAAGGCACCATCGACGGGGTGACCTATGCTGTGCCGAAGAATTGGGGCACCACCGGCTTTGCCGTCAACACCAAGAAACTGACCAAGCCGATGACGAGCTGGAAGGAATTCTGGGACACGGCCATGGCGGAGGGCGACGGCCGGACCATGGTTCATGATTACCAGCTGACCACGATCGGCAACGCGCTGAAATATTTCGGCTTCTCGTTCAACTCGCTGAAGCCGGACGAACTCGCCAAGGCGGAGGAATTGCTGCTGAAGGTCAAGCCGCATCTGTTCGCGGTCTCCAGCGACTACCAGCCGTCGATGCGTGCCGGCGACGCCTGGATGACGATGTGCTGGACCAATGACGGGGCGCAGCTCCACCGCGACATCCCCGAAATCGCCTACGTGCTTGGCAAGGAAGGCGGCGAGATCTGGACCGACTTCTACGCAATACCCAAGGATGCGCCGAACAAGCCTGCCGGCTATGCCTTGCTCAACTATTTGATGAACCCGAAAGTCGCGGTCAAGGAGCACCTGGCCAACGGCGCGCCTTCCACCGATGCGCGGGTCAATGCGCTGCTGCCCAAGGAGGTGCTGGACAATCCGATCCTCTATCCGGCGGCGGATCTGCTGAAGCCGCTCGAATTCGGTGCGGCCGCAACGCTAACCGATCCGGGCCGGGCCGAATTGATGGCACGCTTCAAGTCGGCTTGAACCTGGCAGGCTACAGGCTCGATGCAGGCAACTCCCCGGCGGACAGATGTCCGCCGGCACCGGGGCGGTTTTTTCAATGCGCAGCAATGTCCTTCGTCACAATCTCCTGACCGCCCTGCTGCTCGGTCCAGCAACTGCGTGGCTGGTGGTGTTTTTAGTTTTGCCGTTCGTGGCGATTGCCGTTTTCAGCGTCGGCGAGCGGGCGCCGGAAGGCGGCTATCAGGCCGCTTTCACCTTGGCGCAGTTTGCCAATCTTCCGGCGCGGGCGACCGCCTTCTGGAACACCATGGTGCTGGCGCCGGCGGGCGCACTGGCCTGTCTTCTCGTTGCCTATCCGGTCGCCTATTACCTCGCTTTGCGCGCGCCGGAACGGTGGCGGCTGATCCTGCTGGCGCTTGTCGTCATCCCGTTCTGGACCAGCCTGCTGATGCGAACCTATGCCTGGATGTATGTGCTTGGCGGGCGCGGCATCCCAGCTCTCCTGGCCTATGTCGGGATAGAGGACGTGCGGCTGATCAACACGCCGGGAGCGGTTCTGCTCGGCATCGTCTATGGTTATCTGCCGCTGATGATCCTGCCGATCTATGTCAGCCTCGAGCGGCTCGACCACCGGCTGCTGGAGGCCTCCGCCGATCTCGGCGCGACGCCGATCTCGACATTCCTCGGCGTGACGCTGCGGCTGTCGCTGCCAGGTGTGATGACCGGCTTCTCGCTGGTCATGATCCTGCTGCTCGGCGAATATCTGATCCCGACGCTACTCGGCGGCGGCAAGGTCTTCTTCATCGGCAACGCGCTGGTCGATCTGTTCCTGCAATCGCGCAATTGGCCATTCGGATCGGCAATCGCCATCACACTTGTGGCGGTTTCAGTGGTCGTGCTGCTTGCCGCGAACCGCATTTCGACCCGGCTTTCGGGTGCCCGCCGGGTGGACCTGATCTGATGCGTGCCTTCGTCGTTGCGGTCTTTGCCTTTCTCTACCTGCCGATCGCGCTGGTGGTGCTGTTTTCGTTCAACGCCGGCCACCACGCCAGCGAGTTCACTGGCTTCTCGGTGCAATGGTACGGCAAGGCACTGGCAAACCCGTTCCTGGTCGAAGCGCTGAAGAACAGCCTGTTCATCGCCACGACCAGCGCCTTGCTGGCGGCGCTGTGCGGCACGGCCGCCGCGCTTGGCCTAGCGCGTGTCGGCGCGCGGACGCGAGCCGTGTTCGATGCGCTTTTGGGTGCTGCGATCGTCGTTCCTGGTGTCGTCATCGGCATCTCGACGCTGGTCGCGCTGGTCCAGCTATTCGGGGTGGTCAACCCGTTTGTCGCTTCGCTGTGGCCGAACGACCAGCCGCCGCGCCTGGCGCTCGGCTATGGCTCGATCATCGCCGCGCACGGGCTGTTTTCGATGGCGCTGGTGGCGATGATTGTCAGCACGCGCCTCGGCAGCCTCGACCGCAATCTGGTCGAGGCCTCGAGCGATCTTTACGCTACCCCGCTGACGACGTTCCGCAGCATCGTGTTGCCGCAGATCATGCCGGCGGTGATCGCCGGCTTCCTGCTCGCCTTCACATTCTCCTTCGACGATTTCATCGTCGCGTTCTTCGTCGCCGGCGCACAGACGACGTTGCCGATCTATGTCTTCGCCTCGATCCGGCGCGGGGTCACGCCGGAGATCAATGCCATCGCGACGATCGTGCTCGTCGCCTCCGTTCTGCTCGTGGTGCTTGCCCAATGGCAACTGCGGCAACGAAAACCATCACACTGAAAGATAAAAAACATGATTCTGAGAGATCGCATCGCAGTGGTGACGGGTGCCGGGTCGGGGATCGGGCGTGCCGGCGCCATGATGATGGCCAGGGAAGGTGCGCTCGTGGTGATCGCCGACAGGGACCAGGCGGCGGGGGAAGCAACCGCTTCCGACATTCGTGCGGCCGGCGGTCGGGCCGAGGCCGTCGCCACCGACGTCGGCGAGGATGCGGCGGTCGAGCGGCTCATCGCGAGAACGCTGGGCCGGCATCGGCGGATCGACATCCTGCACAATCATGCCGGGATCCAGGTCGGCGGCACGCTGACCGAAGTCGGCGCCGACGGCATGGATGCCTCCTGGCGGATCAATGTGCGGGCGCAGTTCCTGGCGGCCAGGCTGGTCATGCCGTCGATGATCGCGCAAGGCGGCGGGGTGATCCTGAATACCGCCTCGAATTCGGGTGTGTTCTACGACCGCGAAATGATCGCCTACGCAACGTCAAAACATGCAGTGGTGGCGATGACCCAGCAGATGTCGCTCGACTATGCCAAACACAATGTCCGCATCAACGCGCTGTGCCCCGGCTGGGTCGATACGCCCTTCAACGAGCCGTTCATCGCGCAGATGGGCGGGCGGGCAGCGATCGAGAACTATGTCCGCACCAAAATTCCCATGCAGCGCTGGGCCAGCGCGGAGGAAATCGCCGAAGCGATCCTGTTCCTCGTCTCCGACCGCTCGTCCTTCATGACCGGCCAGGCGCTGGTGATCGACGGTGGAGAAAGCATCGGCTGATCCGCCGCTCCCGGCGGGCGGCAGCTGAAATTCTCTTTGGCCTAACGGCCGGCAGCGAGATGTGCTTTCGTCTCAAGGAGAATGCGGCCAAGATGGCGGGCCGGGAGCAGAAATCGTCAGTGCAAGAGAGAGGCGGCATAATGGCCGAGGCGTATATCTGCGACTACATCCGCACGCCGATCGGGCGCTTCGGCGGTTCGTTGTCGGCGGTCCGTGCCGACGATCTCGGCGCTATCCCTCTGAGGGCGCTGGTCGAGCGTAATTCGGGCATCGACTGGGCCGCCATCGACGATGTCGTCTATGGCTGCGCCAACCAGGCCGGCGAGGACAACCGCAATGTGGCGCGCATGGCGCTGCTGCTGGCCGGCCTGCCCAAGGAGGTTTCGGGCTCGACCGTCAACCGTCTCTGCGGTTCGGGCATGGATGCGGTGATAATTGCTGCCCGCGCCATCAAGGCCGGCGAGGCGGAGCTGATGATATCAGGCGGCGTCGAATCGATGAGCCGCGCTCCGTTCGTGCTGCCGAAGGCAGAGACCGCCTTTTCGCGCAATGCCGAGATTTACGACACCACGATCGGCTGGCGCTTCATCAATCCGCTGATGAAGAAGCAATACGGCGTCGATTCGATGCCGGAGACCGGCGAGAACGTGGCGGAAGAGTTCGCTGTCTCCCGCGCCGACCAGGACGCATTTGCCGTGCGCAGCCAGGACAAGGCTGTAGCCGCACAAGCCAATGGCCGGCTGGCAAAGGAAATCACGCCGGTGACGATCGCGCAGCGCAAGGGCGATCCGGTCGTTGTCGACAGAGATGAGCATCCCCGCGGGGGCACGTCGATCGACGCGTTGGCCAAGTTGCCGACGCCGTTCCGGCAAGGCGGCACGGTTACGGCCGGCAATGCCTCGGGCGTCAATGACGGCGCGGCGGCGCTGATCGTCGCCTCGGAAGCAGCCGCGAAAAGATATGGGCTGACGCCGATCGCCCGTATCCTCGGCGGTGCCACCGCCGGCGTCGCTCCGCGCATCATGGGCATCGGTCCGGTGCCGGCCACGCAGAAGCTGTGTGCCCGGCTCGGCCTGAAGCCACAACAGTTCGATGTCGTCGAGCTCAACGAGGCCTTCGCCTCGCAAGGCATCGCCGTGCTGCGCCAGCTCGGCATTGCCGAGGATGCGGAGCACGTCAACCCGAATGGCGGTGCCATCGCGCTCGGCCATCCGCTCGGCATGTCCGGCGCGCGCATATCAGGCACGGCGGCGCTGGAGCTGCGCGAACGTAGCGCCCGCTATGCACTTGCCACCATGTGCATCGGGGTCGGCCAGGGGATCGCGGTGGCGCTGGAGAGATTGTGAGCAAGCGTCGATTTGCCGGACCATTTAATGGCGCGTTCCGCCCACTCAAATTTGACCATGTGGACAAAAGCCGGGCACCGTTCCATAGTTCCTTCGCTGATATTCCAGAGAAGAGAGCCGGCTCGACACGGCGCCAATCAGAGGGGCATGCAATGGACAACGGGAAGAGCAGAATCCAATCGAAACGCGAAGAGCTTTCGCGCCGCAACGTGCTGGAGCTGGGCGCGCTCGGCCTGGCGGCGGCGATGCTGCCGGGCAGCGCCTTTGCCAAGACCAAGAAGCTGAAAGTGGCGGCTATCTTCGCCACGCCGATCGAGGAGCCGTGGGACAACCAGATCCATGTTGCCCTGCAGAAGGCCGAGAAGGAACTCGGCATCGAATACAAATGGTCGGAGAAGGTGCAGACGGCCGATTTCAGCCGCGTCATGCGCGAATATGCGCAGGGCGGCTATGAGCTGGTGCTGGGCGATGCCTTCGCCGCCGAGCGCGAATCGCGCAGGACCGCCAAGCAGTTCCCGAAGACCGCCTTCCTGTTCGGCTCCGGCGCCGGGCCGGCCGAGCCGAATTTCGGCGTGTTCGACAACTGGATCCACGAGCCGGCCTATCTCTCCGGCATGATCGCCGGAAAGATGTCGAAGTCAGGCACGATCGGCGCCGTCGCGGCGATGGGCATTCCGGAAGTGAACCGGCTGGTCAACGCCTTCTTTGCCGGCGCCAGGGAGGTCAATCCCGACATCAAGAAGAAGGTCGCCTTCATCGGTTCGTTCTTCGATCCGCCAAAAGCAAAGGAAGCGGCCGTCGCCCAGATCGATGCCGGCGTCGACGTCATCTATGCCGAGCGCTTCGGCGTCATCGAAGCGGCGGCGGAGAAGAAGATCCTCGCTATCTCCAACATGTCGGACCAGTCGAGCCTCGGCCCCGACACCGTGATCACCGGGCCGGTCTGGGACATGTATCCGACCGTCGAGCAGGCGATCAAGCTGGTCAAGGCCGGCGTCTTCACCGCGCAGGATTACGGCGATTTCTCGCGCATGGCCAAGGGCGGCTCCTACCTCGCGCCCTATCACAAGTTCGACAAGACGCTGCCGGCCGAGGTCAAGGAACTGGTCGAGAAGAAGAAGGCCGAGATCCTCGACGGCAATTTCCGCGTCGACGTCGATGAGAATACGCCGGTCTCGGACTGAGCGGCGCATCCCTCCCCCTTGAGGGGAGGGTGGCCCGCAGGGCCGGGTGGGGTCCTCGGCGACGCGCTCCATCTTTTTCGGTCTAAACGTCGAGGCAGCTGAGGGGACCCCTCCCGCCTCGCTTCGCTCGGCACCCTCCCCTCAAGGGGGAGGGATATCGGCGTCAACGCCACCAGGATCCCGCCTTGTCAACGCCTGCCCCTCTCATCGAAATGCGCGGCATCTCCAAGAGCTTTGGCGCCGTCAAGGCGAACGAGGCCGTCGATCTCAGCGTCGCGCCGGGTGAAATCCTCGGGCTGCTCGGCGAAAACGGCGCCGGCAAGACGACGCTGATGAACGTGCTGTTCGGCGCCTATGCGCCCGATGCCGGCGAGATCCTGGTGCAGGGCCGGTCGGTGGCGATCAACAGTTCGGCCGATGCGCTGGCCGTCGGCATCGGCATGGTGCACCAGCATTTTCATCTCGCACCACGGCTTTCGGTGCTGGAGAACCTCTTGATCGGCATTCCCGGCAGATCGGGCCGGATCGACCGCGCCGGCGGGCTGGCGCGGCTCGCCGAGATCGGCCGCCAGCACGGGCTGACGCTCGACCCGGACCTCCCCGTCTCGGCGCTGTCGGTCGGCGAGCAACAGCGGCTCGAAATCGTCAAGGCGCTGTTTCGCGGCGCAAGGCTGCTGATCCTCGACGAGCCGACGGCGGTGTTGGCACCAACCGAGGTCGACGGGCTGTTTTCGGCGCTGCGCTCGATGGCGGCACAAGGGCTCGGCATCATTTTCATCTCGCATAAGCTCAACGAGGTGCGAGCGCTGACGCATCGCTGCGTCGTGCTCCGGCATGGGCGCGTTGCCGGCCGCGTCGATGCGCCGGCCAGCACCACGTCCTCGGAGATGGCGCGGCTGATGTGCGGCCACGAGATCGTGCCTCCGGCCAGAGGACCGTCGATGCCGGGTGCGGCCGTGCTGACCCTCGACGGTATCTCGACATCGCATCATTCCGGCATGGCGCTGCGCGATGTTTCGCTGTCGGTTCGTGGCGGCGAGATCCTCGGCATCGCCGGCGTCTCCGGCAATGGCCAGCGCGCGCTTGCCGAGGTCATCTCCGGCGTGCGTGCGCCCGATGCCGGGAAGATGACCATAGCCGGCAAAACGGTTTCGCGGTTCTCGCCGAGCACAGTGCAGGCGCTCGGCCTCGGCCGCATCCCGGAAGACCGTATGACGACAGGGCTGGTCACCAATCTGCCGCTCGCCGATTCGATGGTGCTGCCGCGCATCGGCACGGCGGCGTTCAGCCGCAACGGCCTGCTCAAGCCGGATGGGATCCGCGCCTTCGCCGAGGCACAGATCAAAGCCTACGATATACGTTGCCCCGGGCCGATGACGCGCGCCGGGGCGCTTTCCGGCGGCAATCTGCAGAAGGCGCTTTTGGCGCGCGAACTCGCCTTCGATCCGAAGGTGCTGATCGTTTCGCAGCCGACTCGCGGCCTCGACATCGGCGCCGCGCGCTTCATCCACGAAAAATTCCTCGACATGCGCGCCAAGGGCTGCGGCATCATCGTCATCGGCGAGGATCTGGAAGAGTTGCTGATGCTCTCGGATCGTATCGCGGTGATGTATGAAGGCCGCATCGTCGGCACGCTGAACAGCGCCGACGCCAGCATCGCCAGACTCGGGTTGATGATGACCGGAGCGGAGGGCCATGCCTGATGTTCCGTCTCGAGGCCCGCACCTCAACGCCCGCCTGGTTCAATCTGGCGCTGCCGCTGCTCGCTATCGGCGCGACGCTGATCCTGTGCAGCGGCCTCATCGCACTGGCCGGCGCCGGCGTCGTCGAGGCTTATGGCGTTATGTTTTCGGCGTCTTTGGGCGACAGCTACGCCATCACCGAAACGCTGGTGCGTGCCGCGCCGATGATCTTCACCGGGCTGGCCGTGGCAGTCGCCTTCCGCGCCAAATTCTGGAACATCGGCGCCGAAGGGCAATTGCTGGCTGGTGCGGCGGCGAGCTGTGCCGTCGGTGCAATCCCGATGCCGGGGCCGCTCGCCATGCTGCTGATGGCGCTGGCGGGCGCTGCCGCCGGCGCGGCCGTCGCCCTGATCCCCGCCACGCTGAGGGTAAAATTCAGGGTCGATGACGTGGTCAGCTCACTGCTGCTCAACTCGGTCATTTTCTATGCACTGATGGCGCTGATCGAGGGGCCATGGAAGGACAGTTTCAGCGGCTACCCGATCTCGCCGCCGATCGAGGATACGGCCAATTTTCCGGTGCTGCTCGAAGGCACACGGCTGCATCTCGGCGTCGTCGCGGCGCTGGTCGCGGCACCGGTCATCTGGTTCGTGGTCGCGCGCACCACGCTCGGCTTCCGCATCAGGGTCACCGGCGAAAACCCGGAAGCGGCGCGCTATGGCGGCATCAATGTCGAGCGGGTGCTGATTTCGACGGCGCTGCTGTCTGGCGCATTGGCCGGCCTTGCCGGCGTCGGCGAGGTCGGCGGCGTGCATTTCCAGGTGATGAGCGACATCTCGCCGGGCTATGGCTATTCCGGCATCGTCGTCGCCATGCTGGCGAGGCTCAATCCGCTCGGCGTGGTGCCGGCGGCGATCTTCCTTGCCGCCGTCATGACCGGCGCCGAGGCGATGTCGAGGGCCACCGGCGTTCCGGCCTTCCTCAGCGATGTTATTCAGGGAACCGCATTGCTTGCCATGCTGGTGGCGCTGCTGTTCACCGCCTATCGCCTCCGTCGCGTGGGAATAGCCAAATGAGCGTGGTGCTGGAGCAGATATTCCAGGTCGGCTTCCTGGCCGCCATCATCCGCATCGCCACGCCGTTGGCCTTTGCGACGCTGGGCGAGATGTTCTCCGAGCGCGCCGGGGTGCTCAATCTCGGCATCGAAGGCATCATGCTTCTGTCGGCGATGACCGGCTTCACCGCGGCGAGCCTCAGCGGCAGCCTTTGGCTTGGCGTGCTCGCGGCGGTGCTGACCGGGGCGCTGATGGGCGCCGTGCACGCGCTGTTCACTGTAGCGCTCGGCCTCAGCCAGCATGTCTGCGGCATCGGCGTGACGCTGTTCTCGTCGGGCCTTGCCTATTTCCTCTACCGGCTGATCTTCGGACAGCAATCGGTGCCACCGAACATCAAGGGGTTCGAGACGCTGCCGATCCCGATCCTGTCCGACATACCGGTGCTTGGGCCGGCGGTGTTCAATCAGTTTTCGCTGGTCTACATGGCGATGCTGGCCATACCGCTGGCCGCCTTCGTGCTCTACCGCACGCCTTGGGGCCTAGCGGTGCGCATGGTCGGCGAAAACCCGCGTGCCGCCGATTCTGCCGGCGTCAGCGTCATTGCAACACGCTTCCAGGCGGTGATCCTCGGCGGTGCCTTGATGGGACTGGCCGGTGCCTTCCTGTCGATGGCGCAATTCAACGCCTTCACCTTCGGCGTGGTTTCGGGGCGTGGCTGGGTGGCAATCGCGCTCGTCGTTTTCGGCCGCTGGGATCCGTGGCGATCGGCAGGCGCGGCACTGCTGTTTGCCTTCGTTGACGCCTTGCAGTTGCGTATGCAGGCGAGCGGGCTTGGCCATATCCCCTACGAGGCCTTCCTGATGCTGCCGTTCATCTTCACCATCGTCGCTATGGCGGTGATGTCGCGCAATGCGGTGGCCCCGTCGGCGCTGCTCAAGCCGTTCCGGCGCGAAGAGCGGTAGCGGCGCTTCGCCTTTCACATCGCGGTGAAGCCGTTATCGACGAACAGATGGGCGCCGTTGACGAAGCTGGCCTCGTCGCTGGCCAGGAACAGGGCTGCCTTCGCGACCTCTTCCGGCTCGCCGATCCGCCCTTGCTGCGCCGCCATTGCCGCGTCGGAGACATCGACGCCGAGTTTGTCGAGATCGGCGACCTCGCGCAGGCCATGCGGTGTCCTGATGAAGCCTGGACAGACCGCATTGCAGCGGATGTTGCGGTCGCGGAACTCGACGGCGATGGCACGCGCGAACATATGGCAGGCGCCCTTGGTGGTGTCGTAAAGCACCTCCATCGGCGTCGCCGCCACCGCCGAGATCGACGAGGTGCAGACGATGGAACCGCCGCCGGCGGCGATCATGCCGGGCAGCACAGCACGCGTCATCAGGAACATCGAACGCACATTGACGGCATGCAGCCAGTCCCATTCCTGCAGCGTGGTCTCCAGGAAGGGTTTGATGACGAGGGTGCCGGCATGGTTGAACAGAACCGTGACCGGGCCGAATTTTTCCGTCGCGCCCTTCACCGCCGCTTCGACCTGCGCCTCATCCGATACGTCGGCGACCCAGTGTTCGGCGACATGGCCGCGTTGCCTGATTGCCGCTGCGGTGGCCGCCGCCGCTTCGCCGTTGCGGTCGACGATCGCCACCTTGGCGCCCTCGGCCGCGAAAAGCTCCGAGGCCGCACCGCCCATTCCTGTCGCGCCACCCGAAATGATGGCGACCTTGCCGGCCAGTCTTGTCCCCATGGTTTGCTCCCTGCTGCCTTGCCGTGACGTCGCGGCTTTCCGCTGAAGCGATGCTATCCCTCATCCATTGGATGGCCAAGGAGCCACAGACACATGGACCTGACGTTTCCTGCCGTCACCCCGGCATGCCGCAAAAGGCAGCGCTAAGCAGTAAAAGCACTAACTTGTCCGCCGTTTGGAGAAAATTGTTCTAAGGATCGCGCGAAAATAGCACTCGACAAAGTCTACTGATTTTATAGATTAAGCGCCGAGACGGAGGTCGATATGTCCTATAGCCAGAACGCTCAGACTGCCCGCAAAGGCCAAAGGCTGGGTTCCGACCAGGTGTGGCGGCCGGCCTATGCCGGTGCTTTCGCCTATCTCGTCTTTGCCCTGGCGTTTGTATTCACCGGGGCAGTGGTACTGGGGCTGATCCCCTGATTGTCAAGGCTCTGATCATCGAGGCTTCCTCGGGATAGCGGCCTGCCGTTTGCAGAAATTCCGGAGTTGATGAACCGAATGCCGGTGTGCATTTGCGCGCCCTGATTCCAACGTGATGGAGGAGATGGCAATGCCGATCGAGTTCACGCATGTTCCCGGTAAGATCCACGCTGCCGACGCCAGCTTTTTCTATGACTTTGTCGAGACCGCGACGAAGCTGTCACTGATCGAGGATGCTGGATTCCAGAGGATCGTCATCGACGACCAGGCCGGGCTGCTGACCAATATGGACCTTGCCGCCCAGACGCTGGACCGGACCTCGTCCCTGGAGGTCGTGCTCACGCATTGGGCAGGCGTGATCGAACCAACCGTGGCGGCGCGACAACTCGCTGCCCTCGACGCGAGAAGCGGTGGCCGGCTGTCGCTCAGGATGCTCAGCGAGCCGCTGAGCGACGACGATGCCGAGGCACGTCCGGCCGGCCACACAGTGGTCTGGCAACGCATTGATGAATATCTGGTGCTGCTGAAGCGGTTGTGGTCGAACGACAGGCCGTTCGACCATGAAGGCACCTTTTACAGCATCAAAGGCGGCTATGTGCCGCGCAAGGGGCCGCATGGTGCCGATGTGACCATCCGCATGGGCGGGCAGTCGGGCACTGCGCTCAGGGTCGCGGGCAGGCATGCGGACGTGTTCGAGCTGGCGCCTGGCTCGCTTGCAGAAATTCACCAGTCAATGGAGCGCGTACGCGGCGCTGCTGCCGAACACGGCCGGGCCGGCAAGCTGCGTTTCGCGCTTCCCGTCCGAATCCGTTCGGAAGACAAATCGGCCGCTTCCTGCCAGAAGGCGCTCGAACTTGCCGGGCCGCCGGCGCAGGTCGCGCTGTCGCTGCTTTCCTACGCCGCTTTGGGGATCAAGGAGTTCATGATCGTCGGCGTCGACAGGCCACGCGAGATTGCGACCGCCGGCCGCGAGGCGATCGCGCTCTTGCGCAATTCACTGGCACGGCGCGAGGCCGATGTCCCTCAGCCGGGGGCGTTTGTGTCACGCGCGACACAGGGCGCGCGAGCCGGCTGCTGAACCGTCGTCCCGCGCCTTGGTGACGGGTCTACCACCATTCCGGGAAAGCCGCGTGAGCCGCCCTGGCCAGCGTCGGTATTTCCTGATCGGGAACGGAGCTGTAGGGCCAGAGCAATCGCGGCCCGAGCGGCGCCCAGCCGCCAGCCGCCGCCATCGCCTTATCGAGTGCTGCATCACCGACATTGTAACGGGTGCGAAACGGTAGGACATGTACGGCCAGGAAGGCCTGTATGCGGGCCTCGAGTTCGGCAGCTGCGGCCATGTCGGTGCGGATCATCTGCCACCACTGCACCGCGCCCTTCGGGTTGAGGCAGGCAACGTTGGAGTAGCTGCCATGGGCTCCCCCGGCATAGCCTGTTGCCAGCGTGTGGCCGGGGACGAAGACGGAAAATCCGTCCAGTCTGCGGCGCGTGTCGGCATACCAGCCGGCGTCGCCGCCCGGCAGCTTGGCGCCGACCAGCGATGGCACGGCCGCACGCAGACTGGCGATGCCGTCGAGCGTCAGGCGGCGCTTGGCGTGCGGCGGGTTGTAGAGCACCAGCGGCGTTTCGGGCGCGGCCTCGCAGAGGCCGCCGGCAAAACGCATGATCTCGTCGTCACTGGGCGGCCACCAGTCGGGCAAGGTGAATTGAGCCGCCGTCGGGCGAAGTCCGGCGACCCGCGTCAGTCGCTCCAGCGCGACGCGCGGATTGGACTGGCTGATGCCGATCTGGAAAGGAAGGCGCGCGCGGCCGGCTATGGTTGCGACCAACTCACAAAGCCGGTCGAATTCGGGCTCGGTCTGGCAATGGAATTCGCAGGCCGTGCCATTGGAATAGACGCCGTCGACGCCTGAGGCGCAGAGCCGGGCGATCGTCTCTTCCGTCGCCTGCCAGTCGATCGCTCCGCGATCGTCGATGGCCAGCATCACCGCGCCCCAGATGCCGCGCGGTGCGTGTGCGGGCAAGCGGGCCAGATGGTCGTCGAGGTCAGCGTCCACCGGCGATCTCGTGTTCGCGGCGGGTTTCGTTCGACGCGAAGGCAGCCTCGATAATGGCGATGATCTTGCGCGCATAGATGCCGTCGACCGGCACCGGCGTGTCATCGGCAATGGCATCGCGCATTGCGCTCCATTCGCGCACCAGCGCGTTATGCATCCAGTTCGGCTCAAAGGAACCGGGCAGCTCGGTCCAGACCGTCTCGCGGCCAAGCATGGTGCCGCGGTCCATGTCGATGCGCAGCGTTCCCCGCTCGCAGACCAGATCCATGGCATAGGTGGTGGCGCCGGTGCGATAGCCGACGCTCTGCACCTGGCCGATGCCGCCGCCGGCGAAGCGCAATCCGAGCAGAGCGCTGTCGTCTGCTTCCTGGTCATGGAACTTGGCGCCGAGCATGCCGCTCACCGACACGACATCGTCATCCATCAGCCAGACCAGACGATCGACCGCGTGGATGCCGGCCGTCAACAGCATGCCGCCGCCGGTCGCCTTGCGCAGATGCCAGTCGCGGCGATTGTGCTCCATCCACAGCTTGATGATCCAGCTCGATCCGGCGAGCGGCCGGCCGAGCTCGCCTTCCTCCAGAATTTGCCTGGCCGCCATGCAGGGCAGGGCGAAATGCATGAGGTGGGCGACCATCAGCTTGACGCCATCCTTGGCCACGGCGGCGTTGATCGCATCGCAGGCAGCCACCGTCGGCGCCATCGGTTTTTCGAGCAGGATATGCTTGCCGGCCTTTGCCGCGCCGATGGCCATTTCGGCATGGAGATGGTGCGGGCTGGCAATGAGGACCGCATCGACCTCCTTGTCGTCCAGCAGCCTTCGCCAGTCCGCGTAGCCGCGGCCGCCATGTTCAGCGGTGAATTGCTGCAGTGCGTCGGCATTTCCTCGAGAGGCGGCGACGAGGCGAATGCCGCCAGCCTCAGGGATTGCCCGCGCATGGGCTGCGCCGAAATCGCCGGCGCCGATAATTCCTATTCCAATCATGGTCCTGCCTTTTGATAGGCGGCGTCGATCAGCGACATCGCCGCAACATAATCTTCGATGGACACCGGCGGAGGCGCCTTTCTGGCCAGCCGGTCAAGCGTATCGCGCATGAACAGACGATAGCGCGTCGCCGGCAGTTCGACCGGCAAGTCGACGATTGCCGCGTCGTCGAGCGTTGCGCAGATAACATGGTCGCCATGATCGATGAGGGTGGCATTGGCACTGACGATGCGCCACTCGAAGTCACCGCCAGGGCGCATCGAAGCAAAGGTGTAACCGGCCTCGACGATGAACAGCGCGCCGGCCTCGTCCTCCAGCACCAGAAGTGCGTGATCCTCGACCGGGCCGGGATGGATGCGGTTCGCGATCGAAACGCTTTTCAGGCCGAGCTTGCCGGTTGCCAGGCTGAGTGCCGCGTCGACGCCGTGTATGCCGAGATTCCTCAACGCACCCCCGCCACCAACCGCCGGGTCGAGCACCCAGGCGACACCGTCGGCGATGTAGCGCCCAGGCGGGCCGTTGACCAGCCGGAACTGGCAATGCGCCACGGGGCCGGCGCGACCTTGCCGGCGCAGCCGTTCAAGGCCGGCAACGGCCGGCCCGAAACGGTTGGGCAGGGGAACAGCGACAAAAGCCTGGTACTGCCTGGCAAGGTCGCGCAGCGCCATCAGTTCCCTCGTATGGCTGGCCGCCGGCTTCTCCAGGATCAGCGGTATCCTTGCCGCGATGATCGCACGTGCCCGCGCCGGCACCATCGAAGGGTGCCCCATCAACAGGATCACATCCGGCGGGCTGGAGAGTATCTCCTTGAAATCTTCGATAAACGGCAGGTCGTGGTGCGCGGCGAACGCATGGGCTTGGCCAGGATTCTCGTCCCAGATACCGGCGATCTCCGCACCGGAAAAGCGTGCGGCGTCGAGGTGCATTTCGGCGTGCCAGTGGCTCGAGCCGGCGAGGATTATCTTCATTCGGGAGTAACACGTTGCTATGGGCTTGCAGGATATCCTACAAGTGGCTATACGACAAGCGGCGGGCAAGCTTCAGCGGATGATGAAAGCAGTGGGATGGCGGAACTGAAGTCGATCGAACCGTTGAGCAGACCACCGCTGCTGCACGTCACCGTGCAGGAAAGCCTCCGGGCCTATATCGAAAGCAACCAGCTCAAGGCCGGCGATCCCTTGCCGCCGGAGACGTTCCTGGCGCAGCGGCTCGGCGTCGGCCGCAACTCCGTGCGGGAGGCCATCAAGGCGCTGGAATCGATTGGCATCCTGGAGACACGGCGCGGCATCGGCGTGTTCGTCAAGGAGTTCTCGTTCAAGCCGCTGCTGGACAACCTGGCCTACGGTTTGCAGGATTCGCTGCGCGATGTCGAAGAGCTGCGCGAAATCCGCCGCGTGCTGGAAACCGGCCTCATCGCCAAGACGATCGAGATGATCAGCGCCGAAGATATCGAAGCGCTGCGCCAGTTGACCGAGCGCATGCGGCAACGTGCCGAGCGCCATGAGAGCTTCGCCGAAGAGGACCAGCAATTCCATCAGCTGCTGTTCCGCTGCCAGAACAATCGCATGCTGAGCGCGCTGATCGACATCTTCTGGATGGCGTTCAACAAGGCCTCGAATTTCACCAATCTCGACAATCCGACGCCGCTGGCGACATGGCGCGACCATCACGAGATCGTCGAGGCTGTCGCCGCCAAGGATGTCGACCAGGCGCGTCGGCGGCTCGACGACCATTACCGGGGGATCCAGCAGGTTATCGCCAAAAACCGAACAAGCTGAAGAACAACCTGACTATGCCAAGGGAGGAAACCATGCGCATCAGGACCATCGCATTCTCAGTCGCCGGGCTACTGCTCGCCAGCATTGCCCCATTGACCAGTGTCCAGGCACAAAGCGCCAAGACCATTGCGGGCGGCTTCGACGTCGGCCCGGGCGGTTTTCCCAAGAACTTCAACCCGCTGGTCGCGACCGGCGGCTACACCTGGCTCAGCACCTATTTTGAACCGCTGGTCATCTACAATGCCGGACTGACCGAGATCGAAGGCGACCTCGCCAAGGACTACAAGATCAGCGACGACCAGCTGAGCTATACGTTCAACCTGGTCAACGAGACTTGGCACGACGGCAAGCCGTTCACCTCGAAGGACGTCAAGTTCACCCTCGAGCTTGCCAGGAACAAGGCCTCCGGCAGCCTGTTTGCCGCCCGCCTCGCCAACATCGCCTCGGTCGATGCGCCGGATGACCACACCGCAGTGGTGAAGCTATCGAAACCGAACGGCTCGTTTCTATCCATCCTCTCGCAGCTGATGATCCTGCCGGAGCATGCCCTGGCCGCCCTGCCGCCGGAATCGCTGGCGACAAGCACCTGGTGGTCGACCACTCCGGTCGGCACCGGCCCGTTCAAGTTCAAGCGCTACGTGAGCGACCAATATGTCGAGCTGGCAGCCGATGACGATTATCGCGGCGGCAAGCCGAAGGTAGACGTGCTCATCAACCGCTATTTCGAGTCGCCGGCGGCGGCCGTTGCCGCGCTCCGTGCCGGCGAAATCCAGTTCACCTATGTCGAGCCCGACGATGCGGCATCGTTCAAGAGCGACAGCAATTTCAAGGTGATCGAAGGTGCCTCGTACGTGGTCAACTATATCGGCCTGAACCAGAAGGTCGACCTGTTTAGGGATATCCGTGTCCGCCAGGCGATCATGTACGCGATCGATCGCAACGCCATCATCGACAGCCTCTACGGCGGTGCCGCCGAGCCAGCCAATTGCGGCTATGTCGCGCCGCATCTCGTTCCCGCAGGCCTCGAACCCTATGCCTACGATCCGGCAAAGGCCAAGGCGCTGCTGAGCGAGGCGGGCTGGGACAAGATCAACGGCGACAAACCGATCACCCTGCTGACCTATTACGGCTCGCCGCAAGCGGCCAACGTGATGGCCGCCATCCAGTCGATGCTGGCCGAAGTCGGCATCAACGTGGTGCCGCGGGTCGTCGATACGCCGACCTATAACGGCATCGTCTACAAGCAAGGCACGCCGGACTGGAACGCCTTTCCGATGGTCTATGCCGGCCTGCAGAACGGCCCTAACCCGGCCGGCCTCAATCCCGGCCTCAACAAGTCGCAGATCCCGCCGGCAGGCTTCAACACCATGCGCATCGAGTTCGACGATCTGAGCACCGCATTGGACGCCGCGCTAGGCCAAACCGATCCGGCCAAGCTCGATCAATCCTGGCAGGGGGTCTGCAAGGTCATGAACAAGGACCTGCCCTGGGCGACGTTGTGGGTGGCCAACCGCTATGGCGTAGCCTCCAACAAGCTGCATGACTTCGTTTGGACGCCGGCGCCGGGCGGCGGCCCCTACGCAGCTCACCCCGAGCGCTGGGACATCCAGTAAGAAACCCGCAAGCAAGCGAGCAGGCGGGACCACTTTGGCGCCGCCTGCCACCGCCACGGAAAGCCCATGTTGAGCTTCATCGCCCGCCGCAGCGCCACAGGACTGCTGATGCTGGTCGCGCTCAGCGTCCTCATCTTCATCCTGTTGCGGCTGGCGCCGGGCGATCCGATCGACGCCTATATCAACCCATCGGTCCCCATGTCGGCTTCCGACCTCGAGGGCCTGCGCGAACGGCTCGGGCTCGATCGGCCGCTTCCCGTGCAATATCTCGCCTGGCTGCGCGCGGCGCTGAGCGGTGACTTCGGCTATTCGATCCAGCGCAGCGGCGTTGCCGTGCTGCCACTGGTCATGAAACGCATCGGCCCGACGGCGCTGCTGATGGGTACGGGCCTGGCGATCGCCATCGTGCTCGGCATTTCCGCCGGCATTTTCAGCGCGGTGCGCCGTAACGAACCATCCGACATCGCGCTGTCGGTGCTGTCGTTTATCGGTATCTCCAGCCCGGCTTTTCTGACAGCGCTGCTCGGTCTCTATTTCTTCTCGGTGCTGCTGCGCTGGGCGCCGTCCGGCGGCATGCAGACCGCGGGTGCGCCGTTCTCGGCGACGGATGTGCTTGCGCACCTCGTCCTGCCCGCCTGCCTGCTGTCCGTCGGCCATGCCGCGCTGATTATGCGTTACATGCGCGCCTCGCTGCTGGAAGTGCTCAACCAGGATTACGTGCGGACGGCGCGCGCCAAGGGCGTGCGCGAGTTCTGGGTTATCATCAAGCATGCAACCCGCAACGCGCTCTTGCCGGTCATTACCTTGATCGGCTCAACTGTCGGCATCGCCATCGGCGGCGCCATCTTCCTGGAAAGCGTGTTCAACTGGCCGGGCATGGGACTGCTTCTGGTCAACGCCGTCGGCACCCGCGATTACCCGGTGATCATGGGCGCTACCCTGGTGATCGGCGTTTGCGTCATCCTGGTCAACCTCTTGACCGACGTTGTCTATGCCGTCGTCGACCCGCGCATTCAGGTGGCATGATGGCAATCACGGCGCCAGATCCTACAGTTGACCCGACAGCCGTGCCGCAAACCAAAGGCCCGCTTCGCCGCGCGCTCGACCGCTTTTTTGAAAACCGCGCGGCGCGTGCCGGGCTTTTGATCGTCATCCCGATCCTGCTGGCGGTTTCGACGTATCCTTTGTGGTGGCCGTTCGGTCCTAACACCATCGACCTCCGAGCAATGAACAAGGCGCCGTCGGCCATTCATTGGCTGGGCAGCGACGGCGTCGGGCGCGACGTCATGGCCCGGCTGCTGCAAGGCGGGCGGATCTCATTGCTGGTTGCCGTCAACTCGGTCGCCATCTCCACGGTCATCGGCTTCCTGGTCGGTGCCGTCGCCAGCTTTGGCGGGCGTCTTGTCGACGGCACGGTGATGCGCCTGGTCGACCTGGCGATGACGCTGCCGCCGGTGATCTTCCTGCTGGTGCTGGCTTCGATCGCCGGCACCGGCATCGCCCCGACCATCCTGGTGATCTCGCTGCTCTCCTGGCCGGTGCTGTCGCGCATGGTGCGCGCCCGGCTGCTCGAACTGCGCGAGCGCGATTTCGTCGTTGCCGCCCGCGGCATGGGCGCGGGGCTGCCGCATCTGCTGTTCCGGCATGGCCTGCCCAATTGCATCGATATCCTGGTCGTCTACGCCACCTTGCAGATCGCCAACGCCATCCTGCTCGAGGCCGGCCTGTCCTTCCTCGGCCTCGGCATCGCACCGCCCGAAGCCAGCTGGGGCAACATGCTCAATCTCGCCCGCTCCACCGTGGTGCTTGAAAATTACCCCTGGCAATGGATGTTCCCGGGCGCCGCACTGGTGCTCACCGTGCTCGCCATCAATTTCATCGGCGACGGCCTGCGCGACGCATTCGACCCCCGCTCCGATCTCAACTGACCTCAAAGGTTCATCAAAATGCCCCTGTTTACCGGCGTCGTGCCACCTGTCGTCACCCCGCTCAATGCCGATTTCAGCATCGACTTTCCGTCGTTCACCCGCACCATCGAGAACCTGCTCGACGGTGGTGTTCACGGGCTGTTCGTGCTCGGCTCGACCAGCGAGGTGGTCTTCCACGACGAGGCGGGCCGCAGGGCCGTCCTCGAGCACGCGGTCAAGGTCAATAACGGCCGGGTTCCGATCTTCGCCGGGGTCATCGACCCGACGACCGACCGCGTCATCAACCACGCCCGCATCGCCAGATCGGCCGGCGCCGACGCCATCGTCGTCACCGCGCCGTTTTATACCCGCACCAGCCAGCCGGAGATCGGCGACCACTTCCGCTATATCAAGGATGCGCTCGACATTCCGGTCATCGCCTACGACATCCCGGTCTGTGTCCACGTCAAGCTGGAGCGCAAGACCACGGTCGGCCTCGCCAGGGAAGGCGCCATCGCGGGTATCAAGGATTCCAGCGGCGATGACGGCAATCTGCGTTACGTACTCAAGGACATGGCCGACGACCCCGGCTTCTTCGGCATGACCGGCTCCGAGATCCTGGTCGACAGCGTGCTGGCGATGGGTGCGCACGGCGTCGTGCCGGGGCTCGCCAATGTCGACCCGCATGGTTATGTCAGGCTGTGGAAGCTGACGCAGGCGGGCCAGCATGCCGAAGCCCGCCTCGAGCAGGAGCGGTTGCTGAAACTGTTCGAGATCGTCTGGATCTCGCTCGGCAGGACAAGCGCCGGCTCGGCCGGCGTCGGCGCCTTCAAGGCGGCGATGAAGAGCCTCGGCATCATCGCCTCGAACACCATGGCGCGGCCGCAACGCAGCCTGAACGACGAGGAAACCGCAAAGATCGACATGATCCTTCGCGATGTGGGGCTGCTCCGCTGAGCGCCATGCCGATCCTCTCGATTTCCGGCCTGCGCGCGGTGTTCCGCATCGCGGGGCGCGACATCGCGGCGGTAAGGGATGTCGACCTGACGATCGGCTCCGGCGAGACGGTGGCGCTTGTCGGCGAATCCGGATCCGGCAAATCCGTCACTAGCCTGTCGATCATCGGCCTGTTGCCGAAGAGGGTCGGACATATCGCCGAGGGGTCGATCGCGCTGCGGCGCAAGAACGGCACGGTCACCGAGCTGACCAGCCTCGATGCCGAGTCGCTGCGCAAGATACGCGGCAACGAGATCGGCATGGTGTTCCAGGAGCCGATGACCAGCCTCAACCCGGTCTACACGATTGGCGAGCAGATCGCCGAACCGATCCGCATCCATCTCGGCAAATCGCACCGCGAGGCAGAAGCAGATGCGGTGCGGCTGCTGGAACAGGTCGGCATTCCCGATCCGAAGCGGCGGGCGCGGCAATATCCGCACGAACTTTCGGGCGGGATGCGCCAGCGCGCCACCATTGCCATGGCCCTGTCCTGCGATCCTGGTTTGCTGATCGCCGACGAGCCGACAACCGCATTGGACGTCACCATCCAGGCCCAGATCCTCGATCTTTTGGCCGACCTGCAGGCGCAGCGCGGCATGGGCATCCTGTTCGTCACCCACAATCTCGGCGTCGTCGCCGAAATCGCCGACCGGGTGGTGGTGATGTATGCCGGGCGTATCGTCGAAACAGGTCCGGTGAGCGAAGTGTTCGCCCGTCCGCGTCATCCCTATACGGCAGGGTTGATGCGCTCGGTGCCGCGGCTCGGCCAGGCCACGGCGCTGAAGGCGGCGGGAACGCCGCTGCCGACCATTGCCGGAAATGTTCCGTCGCTCGCCTTGCTGCCCAAGGGCTGTTCCTTCGCGCCGCGTTGCCCGATGGCTATCGCTGCCTGCCGCGCCGCGGTCCCGCCATTGTTTGGGGCGACGCCGACCCAGCAAAGCCGCTGCCTGCGCTGGGAGGAGCTCTGATGGCCGACGCCCCTTTCCTTTCGGTCAAAAACCTGACCAAGCATTTTGCGCCGACAGCGTTCTCGCGCGGACCCGTCGTAAGGGCGTTGGAGGATATTTCCTTCGATATCGGGCGTGGGCAGGTGGTCGGCCTGGTCGGCGAATCCGGCTCCGGCAAGACGACGATCGGCCGCTCGGTGCTGCGTCTGATCGAGCCGACATCCGGCCAAATCAACTATAACGGCACCGACATCACCAGGCTGGGTGCCGCCCAGTTGCGCCGCCAGCGCCGCAAGATGCAGTATATTTTCCAGGATCCCTTCGCCAGCCTGTCGCCGCGCATGACGATCGGGCAGATCCTCACCGAGGGCCTGGACATTCAAGGCATCGGCAAGAAGTCCGAGCGGCGGGCGAAGGCCGAGAAGGCACTTGCCGCGGTCGAATTGCCGGTCGACGCCTATGACCGTTACGCCCATGAATTTTCGGGCGGCCAGCGCCAGCGCATCGGCATCGCCCGGGCGCTGACGCTCGAGCCGGAATTCATCGTTGCCGACGAGCCGGTCTCGGCACTCGACGTCTCGATCCAGGCGCAAATCATCAATTTGTTGCGCGACCTGCAGCTCCGGCTCGGCCTGACCATGCTGTTCATTTCGCACGATCTGGCTGTCGTCGAGTACATCTGCGACATGGTCATCGTGCTCTATCTCGGGCGCATCATGGAGGTTGCGCCGGCGGCCGAGCTTTATGCCCGGCCGCAGCATCCCTACACGCGCGCGCTGCTGTCAGCCATTCCGTCGCTCGATCCGCTGGCCAGGCAAAGCCGGCAGGTGCTCAAAGGCGATATTCCAAGCCCGGCAAACCCGCCGTCGGGCTGCGTTTTCCGAACCCGTTGCCCGTTCGCGCTGGAAGCTTGCGCCGGGGCTGTACCGCCGCTGAGGGCGACAGCCGAGGGCCATCTGAAGGCCTGCATTCGCGACGACATCGCTTAGGTTTTCTGCCCTCGGCCTACGGGAGAACTTGGGCGAGATGGACAAGGTCGTCGGCCACAAAGTCCCAGCTCTCAAGAGGCGAGAGATCGGTCGTCTGCGCCGGGCCATGCTCTTTTGGCCGAGCAACAAAGGCGGTTCCGATACCGCACCTTCGTGCCGCGGCCAGGTCGTCATTGTGCGCGGCGATTAACACGGCCTCCGCAGGTCGCACCCCCAGGATCTCCACTGCGCGGAGATAAGCCTGCGGCGCAGGCTTGTAGGTGCCGAACACATCCGAGCCAAGGACGGTGTCCCAAGGCAGGCCGGCGCGCTTGGCCATATCCAGCAACAGCCGGGTATTGCCTCCCGACAAGGGCGCGATGATGAAGCGCTCCCTTAGCCTCGCAAGGCCTTTCAGCGAATCGGGCCACGGCTCCAGCCGGTGCCAGGCGAGGTTGAGTTCCTCAAGTTCGGCGGTCGGCAGCTCGGACGGGGCCAGCCCGAACTGGACGAGGGTGGCGTCCAGATTCTCCCTGTTGATCACGTCAAGTGACACGAAAGGCCGGTGCCCCGTCCGCACCGCCTCGGTCGAGGCGTCATAGCGCGACGCCCACGCATCGGCGAATTCACCGGGATCGACCTGCTCTGCACCAACTCGCGCGAGGAAGGCGCCGGCCTCTCTTGCGATACCGCTGCGCCAGTCAACGACGGTTCCCAGAACATCGAAGAATAGAACTCGAGTAGTGGTCATTGAGCTTTCCTCCGACCTCATTGAAACGTCGCCGACGCCAACCCATATGCAATGCGCGTCGGATGTTTCCTCCCATTCGTCCGGCGCGTTCCCCTCTGAAGGTTTTCGACCTTCACATCTGGCCGGGCTTTGCAGCCCGGCCTTTTTTTGCGGGTAAGTGAGCCAGCCGAGATCATGGCGCAGGTGTGCCCAGCGTATCGATGCGTTTCGCCAGCGCCGCGGGATCGCCAAGCACGCGCAGCGTCTTCAGCCGAGCTGTGCCGCCGGCAGCGATCGAGACGCCCGATGCCGGCACGCCAAGCGCCTTGGCTACCAGCCTTTCCAGCGCTCGATTGGCGGCTCCGTTTTCCGGCACGGCGCGGACGCGAGCCTTCAGATGGCTTCGTCCATCCGCCGATGTTTCGATGCCTTCCAGCCTGTCCATCGCTGATTTCGGCGTCAGCCGGACAAACAGGTCGATGCCGTCGGCGCGCGTGCGGAACGGCGCACTCATCGACGCCCTGGGCTCAGACGACCAGCGAAAGCACGGTGGTGAGCAGGAACTGCCGGATGAAGAACAGGATCAGCAGCAGGATGATCGGCGAGATGTCGATGCCGCCGAGGTCGGGCATGAAGCGGCGGATCGGCCGCAGCGCCGGCTCGGTCAGCCGATAGAGCATGTTGCTGATGGTGTCGACGAACTGGTTGCGGGAGTTGACGACGTTGAAGGCGTAGAGCCAGGAAAATATCGCCGAGGCGATGATGATCCACCAGTAAAGGTCAAGCGCCATGACAATGGTCTGAATGAGGGCGATCATGCCGGTCTCCGATTGTTGCCGACATGTAGCCACTGTAGGTGAAAGCGGCAAGAGCCGCCTTCTGCCGCATGGGCGAGGGCGCACGAACGGCCGAGCGGCATTTCGGCAGCAAGCGCAGCCTTGACAGGAAACCGCAGCGGCCGATAAAAGCCCCATCCGCTGGACGGGGCTGTAGCTCAGCTGGGAGAGCGCGTCGTTCGCAATGACGAGGTCAGGAGTTCGATCCTCCTCAGCTCCACCAGCGGATTTTTTCCGACCCTTTGCCTGGATGAATTCCAAGGAAATCCTCCTTGGATTCGCGGCGTCTCTCAGACGAAGCTCGCGAACGCATTGCAGGCCTGCTGGCGGCTTGGCACTATCGTTGCCGGGTGGATTCACATCGGCGACGTAAAGACCCTCTACACCAGTAGCGTATGCGGCCTATTGCCACTGCGCCTCGTCCTTGCCAGACTTGGTCCGTCTTCAAAACCGAGGGGAATTCACCATGACCAGCACGACAAGGCGTGATTTTGTAGGTCTTACAGGAATGGCAGCGACTGCCCTGGCCGGTGCTGTTGCAACACGAGCTACCGCTGCGGAAAGCGACGTAGCGCCATCGTTCGATGAGGTTCTTCAAGAGTACAACCAAAACAACACAGAAAGGACTAGATCAAAGCTGGCGATCTATGTGGTCCTTTCTCATCTGCACGCCAGTCTCGAGGAGGAATTTAGCGACCTTGGGCTAGAGCTGCCTTTAGGGAAAAAGGCCTTGCCATCGAACCTGCCGGCCAATTTCGCCGACGCGCAGGTTGCACCCCTTCCTTGGCTCTTCAAGCCCTCGGAAGTTACCGACCACGAACGAAACGGCTATGCGGCGATTGCAATGCGAATGAACGCAGTGATGGCAAGACACACCGCCGACGTGAGTGTCGGGGTTTCGCATATCATGTCGCACAAGGGATAACCGCGACCTTGCCGGCGAGAACGGCACGTCAGGCGAGCACAACGCCGGCCGGCGATTTGTTGTTGCGGGCGAACCGATTACCTGTTTTGGCGAGGCGACTGCGCTGCGAGAGTCCTCACAATGGATAAATACTTCCGGGACGCGCCGCGCGAGATAGCAAAGCTCTCGGCACCCCGGCCAGTGGGAATTGTCAGCCGTGCGCGCGTAGTGGCGCTGCTTTCGCAGGCCCTCGACAGCGGTGCATGCTGGCTGGCGGCGCCTGGTGGATACGGCAAGACCACCGCGGTGATCGACTTTCTGGAACACGGCGGGCTGGAACACGGCGGGCTGGAACAAGGCGGGCTGAAGCAAGGCGAATCGGCGTACAACTGGTATCGGGTCGACACCGAGGACCAGGACGTTGCGCGCCTTTTCCACTATCTGACGCTGTCGCTCGACGGCAGGCATGCCGGCATGCCGGTCTTTGGTCCGGAATATGCCGACAATTCCGACGATTTCGCGCGGCTGTTCTTCCGCACCTATTTCTCGCGGCTTGATCCGGGCACGATCCTGGTCCTCGACGATCTGCATCGTGCCGATGCGCCAGGCTTTCGCCGGACGCTGGCGATCCTGTTGCGCGAACGCCCCAACACTGTCCGCTGCATCTGCACATCGCGGATGCTGCCTGAGGGCGACGTCGCCGACCTCGTGCTGTCGGGACAGTTGCCGGTGCTCAACCAAACGCTGCTGGAGTTTTCGCCTGGGGAGGCTCGCAACCTCGTCACCGCCCGCTCGCAATCGCCGTCCGAGGTCGGCGACATTTCGGAGGCGCGCGGCTGGGCGGTGGGCCTTCTCCTGCTGGCCAACGCCGGAATGTACTACCCGCTTTCGCAGACCGGCCTTGCCGGGGGCGCCGGCCTTCGGGAGATTGTCGGACGTTATTTCCTGCGCGACATCGCGCCGGAGGACCAGGATCTGCTTATCAGGCTCAACGTTCTGCCGGAGATCAGCACGGAGCTTGCCGATGCGTTCCTGGGCTCGCCGCAGGCTGCTCGCCTGCTGGTGCGGCTGCAGCATCGCCAGCTGCTGATCACGCGCGACGGTCCGGGCGGCGCCGCCTTCCAGCTGCATGACTTGTTGCGCGAATACCTTGCCGGCCTACTGGACCGGCGCGTGACGGAAGCGGACCGTTCCAGGCTGCGCGAGCAGGCAGCAAAGGTCCTGCACGAGGCAGACAAAACCGACGCGGCAATCGTGCTGGCGTTGCAGGCGGGCGCCTGGCCGCTGGCACGCCAGCTCATTCTGGAGTGCGCTAACGGCGTTCTCACGCAAGGGCGCAGGGCCAGCTTCGTCGAATGGTGCAACAGGCTGCCCCCCGAGCAGATGGACGGGTGGGTCCATTATTGGCTGGGCGTCGCCTTCGCATCGGACGATGCGAAGGCCGAACCGCACTTCTCCAAGGCATGGCAAGCATTCGAGAACACCGACATGCGCGGCCAATGCCTGACGGTCGCGCGAGCGGTCGTAGTCAAGACCGCCAGTTGGCGTACGCATGAGGGGCTGGCGGATTGGACGCGCCGAGCCTCACAGCTTCTTGCCAGGGGATTGCCGGAGTTGGATCCGGAGGAACTCATGATGGTCAGGCTCGGCATCCTGCGGGCCGTCGATTTCGCCGAACCTGGCGAATTCGACGCCCATGACGCGAAGCGCCTCGTGAATGATATCCAGCAGCGCCTGACACATCTGCCGATCGAGGATTCGGTCGAGTTGCGCCTGCTGGCAAGCGAAGCGCTCATCGACTACGCGACCTCGTCGGGGCAGCGCGACATTTTTGCCAATGCCGTGGACAGCGTTGCCGCCGATCTCGAACATCCGGATATCCCGCCGCTAGTGCTCGGCATGTGGCTGGTGTCCTTTGGCTCGGCCAGCGGCCGTTACTTCCCCTATTCGCGGCGCGGATTTGTCTATGCCTCGGCCGAGGATGCGTTGCGACGCGCAACGGCGATAGGCGAGCAGCACGCCTTGCGGGGCGTCGAGTTCAGCGCCCTCTATCAGCTTCAATTGCTGATGAAGCTCCACAACAGGTTCTCGGAATTCAATGCGCTCGTCTCCCGGCTGGGCGAGATCGCGGACAGCAGGTTCACAACCCAGGTCGCTGTAGTCGCCGACTGCCACGCGGCGATGCACACGCGCAACGGCGACTTCGTCAAGGCTTATCTCGACTGCGATGCCTTCATGGATGCGATCGAGCGGGCGAATGAGCCGATGATCGAACGCTGGCCGCATTACGTCACCAAATACCAGGTCCTGCTGGCCGATCGGCGTCCAGCGGAGGCCATTGCGCTACTCCAGGAGATCGTCGAAAGGCTGAGCGGCGGCCCTCGCCAGCGGGTCGAACTCAACATTCTGGCCGCTCGGGCCCTGGAGCAGAAGTGGAAAGGCGGCGCGTCCTATGGCACTCGTCTGGCTGAATTCATGGAGGTGTTGCGCCAGGTCAACCCCTCCGCAATCCTGCTCAACCTGCCGGACCTATTGGCCGATCTGGTCGCCGATGCGCTGGAGCGAAAGATCGACGTCGATCTCTGCCGCCGCGTCGTTCGGGCGCGATATCTGGTCCCGCCCGCTGGCCGACCCGTCCAGTGGCCTTGGCCGCTCAGGATCCACTTGATGGGAGGCTTCCGCCTCGAGATCGATGGTGCCGAGGTCGCGCCCGGTGCCAAACCTACCCGCGCTCTCGACATATTGCGCATTATCTGCCTGTCGAGGGATCAGGTCTGTTCGGTGGAAACCCTGCAGGATTGGCTCTGGCCCGACCTCGACGGCGACCAGGCCAAAGCGGCCTTGGAGCAGGCGCTGCATCGTCTGCGCAAATTGCTCGGGCAAGGCGAGCTCGTAACGCTGAGAGAGGGCCCTTTGCGGCTCGCTGCCGACAAGGTCTGGATCGATCTGCAGGATTGGGAAGACCGGCTGAAACCCGTTCTGTCGGGCCAAAGAGACAGCGCAATCGAGGAGCAGGAGAGACTGCTGGAAGGCTTTGTCGGCCCGCTTTTCTCGAATGGCCCGACGCCCGCCTGGTCGAACGCCGCGGCCGACCGGGTGCGGGACGGGTTGGTCGAGCTTGCCGTGCGGGTCGCCAAACACTGGCAGAGCCAAGGCAACGCAGATCGGGCACGCCAAGCGTGCCGGCGTGCGCTCGATTTCTACCCGGAATCGGCCAAACTCCATGGCACGCTCATCCAGGAGAGCCTCTCCAGAAACGACCATGCCGGCGCCATCGAGGATTACCGGCGCTATGAACGCGCGCTCGCTTCGACCGGCGATGACGAGCCCTCGCCTTTGCTGCGTTCGCTCGTGCGCCCGCTTCTCTAGACCGGCCATCGTTTCACCGAAACGCCGAACCGCTCTATCTCTTTATTTTTGCGCAATTCCGGACGGAAAACCGTTCCACACTTTTCCTGGAATTGCTCTGGCGCAGCTCGGAACTCTGTAAGCCGTCCGTAAGTCGCGGTCTGGGAATCTCGGCCCGTCGATCAAAACCGATCGCCGGAGGCCTGAAGCCCCCGATACCAACACTCACAGGAAGGAAAAGGTCATGCCGTATACTGCCAGAGCAACTTCGAGAGTGCGTGCCGGCACCATCCGCGCTGGAGCCACAAGACTTTCCGACCAGCTCAGGATCGGGCCTTGGTCGCTCCTCTCGCCCGAAGCTGTCATACAGCAAAAGTACAACTCCCTTGGAGGCGCCGGCTTCGCCGAGATCGACAGGAAGGACACTGGAAAAGCCTGGTATCTCAAGAACGGCTCATGCATTTGTTACAACGATGCCATGCACGACGCCTTTGAGATCCATGGCGAAATCTACAGGAAGTGGATTGCGCTTGGCGGTCTCGCATGGGGCATTCCCTGCACCGACGAAACCGGAACTCCCGACGGCGTCGGCCGATACAATCACTTCAACAACAATACCGCTTCGATCTACTGGACACCGAATACCGGTGCTCAAGCGATTTGGGGGGCAATTCGCGGCAAATGGGCAGCAATGGGCTGGGAGCGCTCGGTTCTCGGCTATCCGGTCACCGACGAAACCGGAACTCCCGACGGCGTCGGGCGCTACAACCATTTTGCCAATGCCGGCTCGATCTACTGGACACCGAACACAGGAGCCAACGTGGTGTACGGTGACATCCGCAAGAAGTGGGAGAGCCTGGGCTGGGAACAGTCATATCTGGGATATCCCACGACCGACGAGACCGAATTTGCCGATGGTGGCCGGGCCAATCTGTTTGAAAACGGCGGCATATACTGGTGGCCCGACACCGGCGCGATCGACCTTCGAGATGTCGTCGTCCACTATACCGGCCTCCATTGCTTCGGCGAGACCGACTGGGATCAGGGATCGAGTGCGGACGAACCCTATGTCATCGTCAGCGTGACAACGCCGCAGATCGCCGACACCAAGCGCAGCCAGGTCTATGGCGACGTCGATGCCGGAGATACAAGACCCGACCTTATGGAAATCTATCGAGGCAAGCCTTACGGCATCAATATCGGCACGGTGCTGATGGAAAACGATTTCGGCGACCCCAACAAATACAAGGACGAGGTGCAGAAGATCGTCATGGGCGTCCATACGGCGGGCACGCTCGCTTTGGGCCTCATTCCGGTGGCAGGACCTATCATTGCCGCGATAGCCGGCCCGGCCCTGGGATCCTTGATGCCATCGATCGGCGGCGCCATCAGCGATCTCTTCGATTGGGGCGATGACAGGATCGGGAGCGCGACAGTAACCATCTCCGCAAAACAGATGGTGTTGCTCGCGGCACGCACGAACAATACCACCTTCAGCGGGATTGGGTTCAAGGTGGAAACGCCCCTGATTTCCGGCGATGGGGCTTCCTACAAAGCCTATTTTGGCTTTGTGCCTGCCTAGGCCAATCGCCCTGGCAAAAAAGCTTGCCGGGACAATCAAACTTACCAGCCCCGCCTTCCATTGGCGGGGCTGCCAGTTCGCGACAGAGAGTTTCCGTAGCGGTCGTCGCAAGGCGCGGTCCGGATGCGGCAGCGGCCGATCAGCATAGCGGGCAAGCTGTCGTTGCCTAACCCCGCACAGCCCGTAGCGCCGCCATGAACGCGGCTCCTTCGGCCGGAACGATGGAGACCGCATTAAGTGCGGTCACCTCAACGACGCGGCCGCAGCCAACGAGGCCGAACGGGACCGGCGGAAACCGGATCAGGCGGTGCGCAACCCGCCGCCATGACAGCCGAGATCAATCAGGATGGAAAGAGAACGGTGACAAGAGCGGGCATGCATCACACCAGCCCGCGCTTGGCCATCATCGCTTCCGGGGAAGGCATCTTGCCGCGGAAGGCGGTGTAGAGTTCTTCCGGGTCCTTTGAACCGCCGGCGGCGTAGATGTTCTTGCGCAGCCGCTCGGCCAGCGCCGGATTGAAGGGATCGCCTGTTTCCTCGAAGGCGGCGAACGCGTCGGCGTCGAGCACTTCCGACCACATGTAGGAGTAATAGCCGGCAGAATAGCCATCGCCGGCGAAGATATGGCCGAAATGCGGGGTGCGGTGACGCATGGCAATGGTGTCAGGCATGTCGAGCTTTTCGAGCGTCTCGGCTTCGAAACGAAGCGCCTGTTCCGGTGCATCCGGCCGGGCGTGGTAGGCCATGTCGACCAAGGCCGAGGCGGTGAACTCGACGGTGGCGAAGCCGGCGCCGAAGGTGCGCGCCGCCAGCATCTTGTCGACCAGCGCCTTTGGCATCGGCTTGCCGGTCTTAATATGCAGCGCATGCTTTTCCAGTACCGCCGGCACCGTCAGCCAGTGTTCGTAGAGCTGCGAGGGCAGCTCGACGAAATCGCGGCTGACCGAGGTGCCAGCGACCGATGGCCAGGTAACGTCGGTCAGCATGCCGTGCAGCGCGTGACCGAATTCGTGGAACAGGGTCTTGGCCTCGTCGACCGACAGCAAGGCTGCCTCGCCGGCCGGCGGCTTGGCGAAATTCATGATGTTGTAGATGACCGGCTTGGAGCCATCGCCAAGCTTGTAGCCGGATTTCAGCGCGCTCATCCAGGCGCCGGAGCGCTTCGAAGGCCGCGCGAAATAGTCGGCGAGGAACAGGCCGCGCTCGCTGCCGTCGGCATTCTTCACGACGAAAACGCGAGCGTCCGGATGCCAGGTGGCAATGCCCTTCTTTTCTTCGAAAGAAATGCCGAACAATCGTGTTGCCACGTCGAAACAGGCGTCGATGATGCGGTCTAGCTGCAGATACGGCTTCAGCTCGGCCTCGTCGAAGGCGAATTTCTCTGCACGCAGCTTCTCCTGATAGAAGCGCCAGTCCCAGGCAGCGAATTTCTCGTTGCTGCCGGCCTCGACCGCCAGCCGCTGCAATTCGGCCTGGTCGCTTGCGGCCTTTTCCACCGCCTTTTCCCAGACCGGATCGAGCAGCGCGTGCACCGCCTCCGGCGTCTTGGCCATGGTGTCGTCGAGCTTCAATGCGGCGTAGGAAGCATAGCCGAGCAGCTTCGCCTTCTCGGCGCGCAGGCGCAGCATGTCGCGCACCACTTCCGTGTTGTCGGTAGCGCCGCCATTCTGACCACGCATGATGAAGGCGCGGAACGCCGTCTCGCGCAGGTCGCGGCGTTCTGAGAAGGTCGAGAACGGCTCGTAGATCGAACGCGACAAAGTGACGGCGTAGCGGCCCTTCTGGCCGCGCATCTCGGCGGCTTCCGCCATCGAGCTTTTCAGGAATTCCGGCAGGCCGGCCAGGTCGGCCTCGTCGAGGAACAACGCCCAGTCGCGCTCGTCGGCAAGCACGTTCTGGCCGAAATTGGTGCCGAGCGACGACAATTCCTCGTTGATCGAGGCCAGCCGCTTCTTGCCTTCGGCGTCGAGCCTGGCGCCGGAGCGGACGAAGTTTTTCCAGGTCTTTTCCAGCACCCGCAGCGTTTCGGCATCGAGCTTCAAAGCCTCGCGGCGCTGATAGAGATCGTCGATGCGGGCAAACAGTCGCTCGTTCATCGAAATCGCCGAGTAATGCCGCGACATTTTTGGCGAGATGTCGCGCTCCAGCGCCTGGATCGCCTCATTGGTGTGGGCGCCGGCGCGGCACCAGAAGATCGAGGAGACATGGTCGAGCGCCTCGCCGGCAAGCTCGAGCGAGGCAAGCGTGTTTTCGATCGTCGGCGTCCCGGTGTTGCCGGCAATCGCCTCGATCTCGGCCTCATGCGCCTTCAGGGCCGCGTCGAAGACCGGAGAAAAATCGCCGTCGCCGATGCGCGTGAAATCGGGCAGGCCGAGCGGCCCTTGCCATGCGGTCAGCGGATGGGCGGCGAGGTCGACGGTGGACGGCATGGGCAAACTTTCGCTGAGGAAGGCGGGAGAAGCGGATCGTCACCGATGTAAGGCGCCGGCCCGTTGCGCGCAACAGCGGGTCCCGTTCATGGTTCCGTCAGTAGCCGTCGCAGTTTTCGGCGATCGCGGCTTGCGAACTGGCGGTGATCTGGTCGTTGGCGACTGCAAAGGTCTCCTGCATCAGCATGTCGTTGCTGGGAAAATCATAGCATGCGATCACAGTGGTGACGCCACCCTCCGATTTCTCGATCCGATGGCGGATTTCGGCCCCGGCGACGGCGCCCTGCCACTCGGCGATCGAGGCGATGAATTCCTGCTTGCTTTGCACGACGCCGAGGTCGTCGAGCTTGATGCGGACGTTGTCGGCGAGCAGGTCCGACAATTCGGTGCGGTCGGCGATCAGCAGTGCCGAATACCAGCGGTCGATGATCGCGCTATCGTCGGCGCGGGCGACAGTTATCGGGCACAGCAGTGCCGCCGCCGCGAACGCGATCCGAGCTCGCACCATGCCTCGTCTCCTACTCCGTCTCCGGCCGCTCGAAATCGCCGGTTTCCTTGTTCATCACCCAAAGCTCGCCGGTCGAAATGTCGAACCAGGCACCGTGCAGCGACAGTCGCCCCTTGCCTTCGAGGATCGAAACACAAGGGAAGGTACGCAGATTGGCGATGGAATACCGGATCGAGATGCGCTCCAGCGCCGTCTGGCGCTCGGTCGCGGTCATGAAGGTGCTGGACGATACGGTCTCGGCCGCGGGCGCGATCAGGCTCATCCACTTGCCGATGAAATCGCCCGGCGACAAGGGTGCGGCCGTGGTGTCGAGTGCCGCGCGGATGCCGCCGCAGCGGCCGTGGCCCATCACCACGATGTTCTTGACCTTGAGGCTCTGCACGGCAAATTCGAGCGCCGCCGATGTCGAGTGGAACTGATCGTCTGGCGCATAGGGTGGCACCAGATTGCCGACATTGCGCAGCACGAACAGCTCGCCCGGCCCGGCATCGAAGATCGCTTCGGGCGCGGCCCGCGAATCGCAGCAGGCGACGATCATCGTTTCCGGTGCCTGGCCCTCTCGCGCCAGCGAGCGATAACGGCCGCTTTCGGTGAGATAGCGGCCGCTCATGAAACTGCGGTAGCCGGTGAGAAGATGCTCGGGAAGATGGGGCATGGGCAGCGGTGGGAGCCTTTCCGGGTTGAAGGCAGCTCGGTTCAATCCCGAAAGGCTCTAGCGCATCGGCCCGAAAATCGGAACCGATTTTCGGAAAGCGGGATGGCGTGGTTTCGACGTGCTAGCCCGTATTTTGACACAGGTGAACGAACGCCGCCATTAATCGGCCTCAGAACCGCAGATTGGCGGTTCGACTATTCCGCGATGTCCAGCAGGGTCGATATCAGCAGCCGGCGCTCTTCGGCGGAGAGAATGTCCGAATCGAACAGGTTCATGCTGCGAAGCCCTTCGATGGCGAGATAGCAGACCAGTAGCGCTTTGAGGTTCGGCGTCTCCTGCTTCAGCCGCTCGAACAGCTGCCGCCTGAACGATTTTATCGGTGTCAGGAAATCGGGATCCTCGGCAATCGCCGAAAATATCCAGGATGCCGACGGTTTCGATTCCTCGGCATGCTCGGCCGACAGCTTGATGTAAGTTGCAAGCGGGCTTTCGCCGTTGACGCCGGCCGTGCGGGCGGACTCCAGGGCCTGCTCGAAGGCGCGCAGGTAATCCTCCACCAGCGCCTGCATCAATTTCGCCTTGGTCGGGAAATTGTAGAGAAGACCGCCCTTCGACACGCCGGCACGGCTGGCGACCGCATCCAGCGACAGGCTGCCAGGACCCGTCTCGCGCGCCACGGCGGCGGCGGCGGCGAGGATCTTCTCGCGCGAATTTGCTCTGCGGGCCTTCATCAAGCGTTCCCCATTCATCAGCTTAGGCGGAATTGACAAGACCGTCCAGACGGTACAGTAAGATCGCCGTCATTTGAAATTGGGACCAGGCACAGGTATGTGTTCCGGTCATCCGACCGTTATGCTGGGCCGTGGCCGAGGGACTGTTCGTGATCAAGCGCTTCATCATCGCCTTCATTCTGCTCGTGCTGGTGTGCGGCGGCATCGTCGGCTTCAACCTGTTTCGCGACAATGCGATCAAACAGTTCTTCGCCACCATGAAGCCGCCGGCCGCGACCGTGTCGACGGTCATCGTCAAACCGATGTCATGGACGCCCGGCATCGAGGCGATCGGCACTGTCAGTGCCGTACGCGGTGTCGACCTCACCGTCGAAACCGCGGGCATCGTCAAGGACATCCTGTTCCATGCCAATCAAAAGGTCGCCGCCAACGCCGTGCTGCTGCAGCTCGACGATGAAGTCGAGCGAGCCGACCTCGTGGCGTCGAAGGCGCAAGCCACATCCGACCAGACCACGCTGATGCGCGCTCTTGAGCTGCAGAAGCGCGGGGTCGGCACCGATGCTACGCTCGACACGGCGCAGGCAGCAGCATCGGTCTCCGCCGCGCAGGTAAACAAGCTACAAGCGGTGCTCGACCAAAAGCAGTTGACGGCCCCTTTCAAGGGTACCGTCGGCATTCCGAAAATCGACCTTGGCCAGTATCTCACACCCGGCACCGCCGTGGTGACCTTGCAGGACATGGACACGATGCGTGTCGATTTCACCGTGCCGGAGCAGCAGCTTCCGCAGCTGAAGATCGGACAGACGGTGCGGTTGGGCGTCGGCGGCGGCGACATGCCGTTCACCGGCAGCATCCGCGGCATCGATCCGAAGATCGACCCGACCAGCCGGCTGGTGACCGTGAGGGCGGAGGTCGGCAATCCCGAAGGCAAGCTGACGCCCGGCCAGTTCGTCCAGGTGCGCGTCGAACTGCCCGAGGAGAACGACGTGCTGGCGCTGCCGCAGACAGCGCTGACTTCCAGCCTGTACGGCGACTTCGTCTTCGTGGTGCGGCCGGCCAAATCCGCCGAAGCCAACGGCGCGGCGCCCGAGGCAAAGCCGGAAGAAAAGCCGGCTGCAGATGCTGCCAAGCCCGCAGCCGAAGCACCCGCGGCAAAACCCGACGAAAAGCCGGCTGCTACCCCAGCCAAACCGGCAGAGGAAGCCAAGCCGGCAGCGGAAAAACAGAAGCCGCAGCTCGTGCTAGCCCAGGTGTTCGTCAAGCCAGGCCGCCGCAACGCCGGCCTGGTCGAGATTCTGGAGGGCATCGCGCCCGGCGACGAAGTCGTTACCGCCGGCCAGAACCGGCTCTCCAACGGAATGTCCGTTGCCGTCGACAACACGATCGATCCGAGCAAGCCAGGGAACCAGCAGGCAGCCCAGCAATGAGCTTTTCCGACCTCTTCATCCGCCGCCTGGTCCTTTCGACCGTGCTTGCCTGCATGATCCTGCTTCTGGGTTTTCAGGGAATCTTCAACCTTTCGATCCGGCAGTATCCAGAGGTTGAAGAAACGGCCATCACCATCACCACGGCCTATCCCGGCGCCAGTGCCGACCTGATCCAGGGGTTCATTTCCGCGCCGATCGCGCGTGCCGTCGCTTCGACCGAAAACATCGATTATGTCACGTCGTCGAGCCGGCCGTCCTCCAGCACCGTGACAGTGCAGATGAAGCTCGGCTCCGACCCCGACGTCGCGCTGAACGAAGTCTTGTCGAAGGTTCAGAGCGTTCGCGGCGATCTACCGGACGAAACCAAAGACCCGGTGATCGTCAAGGGCACCGGCCAGCAGTTCGCGATGATGTACATCTCGATGCAGAACCCGAACATGACGCCGGAACAGCTCACCGAATATATCGAGCGCGTCGTGCGGCCGCGTATCTCGACGGTCGAAGGCGTCGCCGACGTGCAGATCTTCGGCGCAGCCGAATATTCGATGCGGGTCTGGATCGACCCGATCAAACTGGCGGCGCGCGGCGTGACCGCGGCGGAAGTGCTGGCCGCCATCAACGAATCGAATTTCCTTTCCGCGCCCGGCGACACCGAAAACGAATATGTGGTTTCTTCGATCACCGTTCGCTCTACGCTGCAGACCCCGGAGGCTTTCGCCGCCCTTCCACTCCGGTCGAAGGACGGCAATGTGGTGAGATTGCGCGACGTGGCCCGCGTCGAACTCGCCGCGGCGAACACCGACACCAGGGTCAGCTTCAACGGCAAGCCCGGCATCTTTCTCGCTATCTTTCCGACGCCGGCCGCCAATCCGCTGACCACCGCGGCGGCAATCCACAAGATTGTGCCGACCATCCAGGAGACGCTGCCGCTCGGCATGACGATGGAGATCGTCTACGATTCAACCGAGCAGATCAGTGCGTCGATCGAGGAGGTGTTCAAGACCATCGGCGAGGCGGTCGCCATCGTCATCGTTGTTATCCTGCTCTTCCTCGGCTCGTTCCGCTCGGTGCTGATGCCGATCGTGACCATTCCGCTGTCGCTGATCGGTGTCTGTTTCCTGCTGTTTTCGGTGGGCTATTCGATCAATCTTTTGTCGCTGCTGGCCATGGTGCTGGCGATCGGACTTGTCGTCGACGATGCCATCGTGGTGGTGGAAAACATCCACCGCCACATGGAGGAAGACGGCTTGTCGCCGATGCAGGCGGCGTTCAACGGCATGCGCGAGATCTCGTCCGCCGTCGTCGCCATGACGATAACATTGGCCGCCGTGTTCGCGCCGCTGGCCTTCACCGGCGGCCTGACAGGCGCACTATTTCGCGAATTCGCGGTGACGCTTGCCGGCTCGGTGGTGCTTTCGGGTGTCGTCGCCCTCACCATCACACCGATGATGTCGGCACGTATCCTGAGGTCCGGCTCGCACAGCCGCTTCCAGCGCATTGTCGACAATACGTTCGGGCGCGTCGAACACATCTATGAGCGGCTCGTCACCGGTTCGTTGAACTATCGCCCGGTGACGCTGATGATCGTCCTCGCGCTGGTCGCCACGACCGGTTTCATGTTCACCAAGACCGCGAGCGAACTGGCGCCGGAAGAGGACCAGGGTTTCCTGCTTTCGCTGGTGACCGCGCCGCGGTACGCGACGTCGGACTATACCGAAACCTACGTCAATCAGATACTCGGCCTGGTCAAGGATCTGCCTGAGACGCGGGCACAGTTCTCCGCGGTCGCCTTCGGTGGTGGCCAGACGAACAGCGCTTTCGTCGGCTTTGCGTTCAAGGACTGGGCTGACCGCACGCGCAACTCGAAGGAAATCCAGCAAGACATTACGGGCCGCCTGAGCAAGGTGGCGGGCGTCGAAGCTTTCGTCTTCGCGCCGCCGACGCTGCCCGGCTCCGGCGGCGGCCTGCCGATAACGATGGTCGTGCGCTCGACCGGCGACGCCTCGCAGGTGTACGAGGCGGCCGAAGACATCAAGAACAAGGCGCAGGCCTCCGGCCGCTTCATCGTCGTGCAGAATTCGATGACCTTCGACGCGCCGCAAGTGACGGTGACGATCGACCGCGACCGCGCCGCCGCGCTCAACCTGCCGATAGCCGACATCGGCCGGACGCTGACGCTCCTGGTCGGTGGCGCCGAAGTGGCGCAATTCGACCGCGAATCCAACAGCTACGACATCATCCCGCAGGTGCCGCAGAGCTTTCGCGACAACCCTGAAAAACTGGGCGAGTATTTCGTGCGCAGCGTATCGGGCGAGATGGTGCCGCTCTCGGCGGTGGTGAAGATCTCGACCAACGCGTCGCCGGCCGCCATCGAGCAGTTCAACCAGCTCAACTCGGCGACGATCTCTGCCTTGCCGCGGCCCGGCATCACCACCGGGGATGGGCTACAGGCGATCGAGGACATTGCCAAGCAAAGCCTGCCCGACACCTTCTTCATCGACTATACCGGTCAATCGCGGCAGGAGAAGGAACAGGGCTACACGATCATCATCGCCTTCGCGGCGGCGGTGCTCGTCATCTATCTGGTGCTGGCGGCGCAATTCGAAAGTTTCCGCGATCCGCTGATCATCATGATGGCGGTGCCGCTGTCGATCTTCGGCGCAATCGTGCCGCTTAATGTCGGGCTCGGCACGCTCAACATCTACACCCAGGTCGGCTTGATCACGCTGATCGGCCTGATCACCAAGCACGGCATCCTTCTGGTCGAGTTCGCCAACCAGCAGCGTGAAATGCACGGCATGCGGCGGCGCGATGCGATCATCGCGTCGGCCAGGGTGCGGCTGCGGCCGATCCTGATGACGACGGCGGCGATGGCGCTCGGCGTGGTGCCGCTGATCATCTCCAGCGGCGCGGGTGCCGCGGCACGCTATTCGATGGGCCTGGTGATCTTCACCGGCATCCTGGTCGGAACCATGTTCACGCTGTTCGTGGTGCCGATGTTCTACACCTTCATCGCCAGCAAGGACCTGCCGCATCACGCCGAAAAGCCGGATCCGAAGCTGATGCCGGTAATGCCGGATTAGGCTGCGCTAATTTCCGGCCTTTTTTGAGAGCGACGAGAGCAGCATCGCTCATTTAACGATGACGATGCTGGTGTTGGCTGGGCCGAAGACCTCGACGAGCTGGTAGAAATCGGCGGCGTTGTCCGGATGCAGACGCACGCAGCCATGCGAGGCTGGCTGGCCGAGGCGCTTGATGGCGCTTGTCGCATGTACGGCGTAGCCGCCGCTGAAGAACACCGAATGCGGCATCGGGGCGTTGTCGTATTTCTTCGAATACCAAATTTCATGCATGCGGGTCGGCTTGAACGAACCGGTCGGCGTGACGTGCGTCCTGTCGCCGGTCGAGACCTTCCAGGCGAATGTCGGCCGGCCGTCGACCAGGATTTCCATGGTCTGCTGTGACAGTGATACCCGCGCGACGATCTTGTTGGCGGCGGCGTGGGCTGCGCCGTTGCCGGCACTGACAAGCAAGGCAGTACCGGTGATGACGGCGGCGGCAATGTTGATGAGCTTGGCGGAAATGGCAGTGTACATGATGTCTCCCCTATTCTGCCGGTCGGGGCCGGCTCAATTCGATGACCGGCTTATCGGGGCGTCATGTTTCAAGCCGATTTCGCTAGATGCTCGTTTGTGTTTCGATTCTGTTTCCCCTGGTTAACAGAAAGGTCCATGCAAAGCAGCTTGCAGTTGCACGACGTCGTCATGACGGTGGCGTGTTTGCCTAGGCGGATCGGCCAAACCGCGGCACGAATACGCGATTGCCTTTCGTTTGATAGGAATTCACCTGACTCCGAAACCGAGCTGCAACAAAGCGCAGCCTCGGCGGCATGATCCGGATACAGCGAACAGGCAAAGTTGACCTAACGAAAACAGCGGTCAACGAACGATCGGAAGCCAACACTGTTTTCGCTACGGTCTGGATTGGTCTGGACAGTTTCCAGCCTGCGCGTCGACCGGCTCAAGCCCCTCTGGCGGGGGCGGCTTAGGGCCGTTGAGGATGCGCGGCGCCTCCGGCAACTTGCAGCCGAGAGGACCGAAGGCCCGCGCCGCAACGGGGGGCTCCGCTGGCGGCGCGGGCGCTTCGGGGGTTCCCCTGAAGTGCCCGTAAATTCCAATTTTGAGGAACGAACAGGATGAAAACGAAATTCGCCGCTTCCGTGCTTTCCGCGCTGCTTTACGTCCAGGGGCTGCTCGGCATTGCCGGCCTCGCCACCGTGCTGCTGAAGGAACGTGCCCATGCCGGCGAGGTCAGCACGAACGGTGACATGCTGTCCGGCCCGTCGCTTCTCGTGGTGCGCTGAAGAGCATCGGACCCCAAGGTGGAAACCGGTTTTGGGAAAATCCGATGCTCAAGACAAGAGGGTGGCCGTCCTGCCTTCAATCGGCGAATTGCGTCGGCGGATCGAACCGGTAACCCGCACCCCGTATGGTGGTGATGGTTTCGGTATCGAGCTTGCGGCGCAGCCGCACGATGCGCGAATCGATCGACCGGTCGAAGGCTTCGGCATTTTCGGCGGGCGCGGCGGCGATGATGTCGTCCCGCGTCAGCACCTTGCGCGGGCTGGCCAGGAACAGCCTGAGCAGCGCCACCTGCCCGGGGGACAGCTGTTCTTCCGTGCCCGAGCGGTGCATGACGATGGCCGATCGGAGATCGACGGTCGCGTTCTCCAGCACGATCAGTTCCCCGGCGCTCCTGCCGCGCCGAGCCAGAAGGCCGCCAACGCGAGCAGCAAGCTCCCTGACATTGAGCGGGCTTTCGACGACGTCGGCGGCGCCGAGTTCGAGCGCCAGAACCTTGTCGACCAGATCGGCCGGGCGGCAGATCAGGATGAAATCCGGTCCACCTTCGCCGCCATGTCGCCTGAGCAGGTCGCGCCCCTCCGCCTGGCTGACGCTGTCGCCGACAACCACGACATCGATACCCTTTTCCGAAAGCAGCGATTCGGCCTCCCACGGCTGTCGCGCCGCGCGGACGTCATGACCGCGCCGCTCGAGATGATCGGCGAGATCGGTCGCAATTACTTCAGCGACGGAAACAAGCGCGATAACGGATCGTGCAGCCATGTTTTTCTACCCCGCATACGGCAACCCAAGAAGAGTGCTGGACATCATGTTTATACCCAATCTACTTTCCACTGAAAGCGGGAGCGAAAGCATCGTGCGGGCACGAATTGTCATCGTCGAGGACGAGCCCGATCTGAGGGATGCGGTCGCCGAGTATCTCGGCGCCAGCGGCTATGATGTGGCCACGGCCGAAAGTGCGGCGGCGGCGCGCGACCTTTTGGAAACCCAGTCCTTCCATCTGGCCATTCTCGACATCGCCATGCCGGGCGAGGACGGCCTGTCGCTCGGCCGCTGGATGCGGTCGAAAATGCCGATCGGCATCATCTATGCGACGGCCGCCGGTACCGCGCTCGACCGCATCGTCGGACTGGAGCTCGGCGCTGACGATTACATCGTCAAGCCTTACGAATTGCGCGAAGTGCTGGCCAGGGTGCGCAGCGTGCTGCGTCGCGTTCCTGAGCCGACCGAGCCACAAAAGGCCAAGGCTGAGACATCCGGCGGCCGCCGGTCCGTGAGCTTCGGACCCTTTCACGCCGATCTCGACGGCAGGCTCGTCACCGGCGCCAACGGTGCGGTCATCGACATGGCCAAGAGCGAGTTCGACGTCCTGGAGGTGTTCCTGACGCGCGCCAACCGGCTGTTGACGCGGGCAGCGATCTCCGAGGCGATCGGTTTCGTCGAGGACCCGGAATCGTCCCGCGCGGTCGACATCCGCATCATGCGGCTGAGAAAGAAGATCGAAGCGGACCCGGCCAACCCGAAATTCCTGCGCACGGTGCGCGGCGAAGGCTATATCTTCTCGCTGCCGGCCGGTGAAAATAACTGAGGCCTGGCGGCTTGAGCAAGCCAAGGCCAGGAAATGACCATGACGGCTGAAACAGCACGCGCGGACACGCAGGGCGCCAGGCAGGGCGCGGCGATGGTGGCCGTGCATGTGGTTCGCCGGCTGCGCGAAGCCGGCGATTGGCAGCGCGAGATGGAAGGTATCCTCCAGACGCTTTGCGAAGCCATGGATTGTCACCGCGGCATCCTGTTTCGCCTGCGCGAACTGCCCGGCCAGGGTTTCGCCCAGTCGGTCGCCGCTTATTGGATCGCCCCCCGGTTTGGCGGCGAACTGGCATCGCCTACCGTCATCGTGCAGTCGGTCGTCGATTCGGACCCATTGCTGGAACGGCTGGCGGAGGACGAGCGCCAAGGCAAGATATTCGCCGGGCACACACGCGATCTCGAAGGCTTTCTGCGGACCGATTTCGAAAAGCAGAACATCAAGTCGTTCCTGTCGGTGTCGGTCTTTTCGCACGGCAATTTGTGGGGCACGCTGGCGGTCAACGACTGCGTCAACGAACGCGAATGGACCGACCAGGAAGAGGCGGCGCTGCACATGGTGGCACTCGCCATCGGCGATGCCATCGAACGATCGCCCTCCGACGCGCATGCCAGCGACGTCATTCGCCGCACCATGCTGCAGGCCTCGCTCGACGCCATCATCGTCATCGACGAGACCGGCTCGATCATCGAATTCAATCCGGCCGCCGAGAAGATGTTCGGCTATCGGCGCAGCGATATCCTGGGCAAGGACCTGCTCGACACGGTCGTGCCGGAATATTACCGCAAGGGCTATGCGTCCGGCGCCGAATATATGTCGGGCCGCGGCGCGCCGATGGTCGGCCAGCGGCTCGAAACGGTCACCCAGAACGCCGCCGGCGAGGTTTTTCCGATCGAGCTGACGGCAACCGAGATGCGGGTCGCCGATCGCCAGCTGATCTTCGGCTCTATCCGCGACCTGCGCGACAGATTGCGCGCCGAGGAGGAAATCAACCGCCAGCGCGAAAAACTGCACCAGAACGAGAAGATGGCGGCGATGGGCTCGCTGCTTGCCGGCGTTTCGCACGAGCTCAACAACCCGCTGGCCGTGGTCGTCGCCCAGTCGACGCTGCTGCATGAATTCGCCGCCGATCCGCAGACAAAGGTGCGCGCCGAAAAGGTGCGTGCCGCTGCCGAGCGCTGCGGCCGTATCGTCAAGAGCTTCCTGTCGATGGTCCGCCTGCACCCGGCCGCACAGGCCGAAACCGACCTCAACCAGGTGATCCGCGCCGCACTCGAAGTGACCGCCTATGGCGCACGGTCGAGCGGCATCATCATCGACACCGATTTCGCCAGCGGCCCGCTGCTGGCCATGGCAGATGCCGACCACGTGACGCAGGTGGCCGCCAACTTCCTCATCAACAGCCAGCACGCCTTGGCCGGCGTTGCCGGCGACCGCCGAATCAAGGTCCGGACGTTTCGCAGCGACCGCGGCAATCCCGGGTTCTCGGTCGAGGACAACGGACCAGGCGTGCCGGAAGCGATACGTTCACGCATATTCGAATCCTATTTCACCACCAAGCCGGTCGGTGTCGGTACCGGCATCGGCCTGTCGATCTCGAAATCGATCATCGAGCGGCACAATGGCAATATCTGGTTCGAGGAGGTTTCGCCGAGAGGTGTGCGTTTTGTCGTGCAGCTGCCGGCGATCGCGGCCGGCGCGGCCGCCGCCGGCGAAGCTCCGTCGCGGTCGAGCGGCTTGCGTCACGCGCTGATCATAGACGATGAGCCGGATGTCGCCGCGTCGCTGTCCGACATTCTGGAGTTGATGGGCATCAAGTCGCGGATCGTGCCGGCCTGGGTCTCGGCCGCCGCGACGCTGAGCGGCCATGTGCCGCCGGACATCGTGTTTTCCGATTTGCGCATGCCCGGCACCAGCGGCATAGCCGCCTATCGCGAGCTACTCGCCGAATTGCCGGGTCTGGCGCAGCGCTTCGTGCTTGTCACCGGCGATCTGATCGGCGCGAAAGGCGAGATCGAGGCGCTGCCGGCGCCGCAGCGGCCGCCAATCCTCGAAAAGCCGTTCAGCACGCTGGATGTGCGCGGCGTGCTCTCGGCCATTGCCGAGCAGGCGGCTCTGGGCGGCTAGACTCCGAGATCTCTCCCGGAAGAAAAAGGCTCCCGGCCGACATTGCGGCGGGAGCCTGACTGGAGTGCTGGAGGGCGCTCGCAAAAAATCAAAAAACGTTCGGCCTATCGGCCAGTGGTGCGGCGTTGGCGATCATGCGGACCGGCCGTGCCTTGCCCGACTGGGCGGCGATGACGCGCAGGCAGTCCAGGCTCTCGGCGCCCCAGGCCTGCCCCTTGCAGGCAAAATCGATCTCCGGAATCGGCAGGCGCGCCGTCTTGGTGGTGGTCGTCGCGCCATCGATGAGGTTGGCCGGCGGGTTCAGTGAGGCGAAGGCCGGACCGACGGTCGGCGTCAACGCCATGCCGGCAAATGCGGCAGCCGCCAGCAGCATGAACATCGCCATTGGATGATCACTGGCGCGCTGGCGCAGCGCCAGCTTCGGGCGCCGGTCGTTACGCTGGGGACCCTGCTGGCGAAGGTCGGTATCGGTGATCTGGATTTTCGTACGCATCGTCGTTTCCTTCGGTCTTCTTCTTTCTCTGTTGAAACGAACCTAATCGCACCTTGTAACCGGCCAACGATGATGAATTAACGATTGTGTAACCGGCATGAAACCAAGCCCGCGGCCATTCCTGGGCAAACCGATCCGGCGTAGCTGGCAGCACCGGTGGCATTCTCTGCTCGTTTTGCGCTACCCACGGCACCAGATCCACGTCGCCTTTCCAGGCCCACGGAGCGTCGGGCGCTCAACAAGTGTAAGGGGATTAACGTCTGGAATTCCCGGGATTTTCCCGGCTTCGATCGTTCGGACCGGGCTCTCGAATCCCGTTCGATTTCCCGTCAAGACTTCGCCCCATTTTTCCAAGCCATTGCATTTCAATGGAAAATATGCTTTTATTGAACGACCATTCAATAAATAAAGAGCCTTTATGAACCCGCATCTGCGTGACGTGGCAATCCCCAACGATTGGGATCGGCGGGGGCTGCCGGGCTGGAGCTATCATTCCGACGCCTTGCTCGAACTCGAGAAAGAGCACGTCTTCCGCAACCATTGGCAGATCGCCGGCCATGTCTGCGACGTGCCGAACGCCGGCGACTATCTGACGATGGATGTGGTCGGCGAGCGGGCGCTGATCGTGCGCGGCAAGGATGGCGTTGTGCGCGCCTTCAACAATATGTGCCGCCACCGCGGCAGTCGCGTCGTTGCCGACAGCCAGGGCACTTGCAAGAATGCGCTGGTCTGCCCCTTTCATGGCTGGGTCTACAATCTCGACGGCACGCTGCGCGGTGCTGCCCGCCCCCGTTCCTTCCCCGACCTCGACAAGACCGAATTCGGCCTGATGCCGCTCGAGCTCGAAATCTGGATGGGCTTCATCTTCATCCGTTTCCGCAAGGGTGGGCCGCAGCCATCGGTCGCCGAGCTGTTGAAGCCGATCGAAGCCGAGATTGCCCATTACGGCGTCGCCGAGATGGTGCCGTCCTGGGGCATCTGGACCCAAAAGACGCCGGTCAACTGGAAATCGGTGCGCGATGTCGACAATGAAGGCTACCATGTCGCCATGGCGCATCCGGCGCTGCAGGATCTTTACGGTGCGACCTATTTCGACGAGCCGTTCGTCAACGGCGTGTCGCGCTCGTTCGCCACCTACAATCCGCATGCCGGACGGCGCTGGAGCGTCGCGCAGTACATCAAGCTCGCACCCGAGGCGAAGCACCTGCCGGAACACCTGCGCAAGGCCTGGATCTACTACGGCATCTTCCCGAACAACGTGCTGTCGCTCATGCCGGAATCGGTGCAGTTCTATCAGGAATTTCCGCTGTCGACGGGTGAGACGCTGCTGCGCGGCGCCATCTACCGCTATCGCGACGAGACCAGGGAACAGGCGGCAGCCCGCTACCTATCCTACCGCATCGACCGCGACACGCTGGCCGAGGATGTACAGCTTTCGATATGGTCCAACGAATCCATGCTGTCCGAAGCCTTCGGAGGTTTTTACCTCTCCGATCTCGAATATGGCGTGCGCACCCACCACGACCATTTGCGTAAGCAAGTTCCCGTGCTCGGATTGGAGACCGCGCCCGAGGAGAAGGATATGTGGGCACTCAACGAGGCGCTCAGATCACGCTCCTGACGCCCCGGTCCTCAGGCCCAAATGGCGACCGGAATGCCGAAACGATCGGCGAGCGGCGGATCCGGAAACGGCATTGCCTCGCCTCTGACGATGCGTCCGGCAACCACCATCATCGCCGCGGCGTCGAGGAAATCGTCAGCGGCCGCGCCGCGCGGCGGCGTCTGGTCGAGAAAATCCTGGCTATAACCATGCTGGGCAAGCAGCGCCTTGCGTTCGGCCATGCCGGCCGGATTGATGTTGCCCCTGATCTTCTTCGGCAAGCGCATAGCGCGGTCGCCGTTCAGTTTGCAGAAGGCAACTTCCGGATGCGATTCGAAGACACGGCTGCGCAGTTCGGGCCGCGCGATCAGCAGCGAATCGATCTCGCGGATCTTGGCGAAGATGCCGAAGGCCTGGATCGAGACGCCGCGCGGCGGATCTGAGGTCGTCCTGGCCACCTCGCTTGCCTTGCGATGTGCGGCGTACCAGGCATCGACCGTGGTGAAGGCTTCGACCTCCGCGTAGAGCGCGGCGCGGGAGGGAATGGCAAAGACACTGGACTGCCGGGCCCCGAGCAGCGGCCGCACCAGCGCCTCCGGGCCGCGACCGCCTCGTTGCGAGAAATCGGGCAGGCCGATTGGCATATCGACCGCTACCAACGAGTCGGCGGGCAGTCGGTCGAGCAACGCCGCGAAGCTCGGGAAAACGGCTGTCGACGGTGCCGCACCGGGATCGCGGCGGACGGCTATCCAGCCGGCCTTGCAACCGTCGACGCCGACAAGCACAACACCCCAGGGCATAACATCGTCGGGCGCAACATCCTCGGGCGCATCATCCTGGGGCACGGCGTCTTCGGCCTGCGTCACGCCCGGCGGTCCCGTTCCGGATGCAGGAGATGGCGAAGCTGCACCATCGCCATCGGGTGCGACAGGCTCTGGGCATCGGTCTCGAGCTGCAACTCGTCGCCGCCGCGCTTGGCGGTCCGCGCCAGGATCTCGTAGACCGCCGCCGTGGTCGATTGCAGCGCCTTGGCGGCCGGCTGGCCGGACAGGATCCGCGCCAGGTAGACGGCAGCCGTCAGGTCGCCGAGCCCATTCGGCGGCTTATCGATGAGCCGGTGTTCGGCAAGCAGTGCCTCCCTGCCGGCGAGCAGCAAATTGCCGGTGCCGCCGGCCATCATCGCCGGCGCCGATGTGACCAGCATGGCCGGTGGGCCGGCCTGCAGGGCTGCAGCCATTGCCGATTTCAAGTCGGGCAGCGGCGCTCCGGCCATCCATTCCAGCTCGTAGCGGTTGGGCGTGGCGATATCGGCGATCGGCATCAGCCGGTCGCGCATGGCGATTGCGGTCGGCTCAGGTACGTAGAGCCCGCCCGAATCGCCCATCACCGGATCGCAGATATAGAGGGCGTCCGGCGTCTTCGCCTTGACCGCGCCGACCAGCGAAGCGACGGCTTCGGCCTGGCCAGCCTCGCCGAGATAGCCGGACAGCACGGCGCCGACCTCGCCCAGCCACGGCGCGCGCTCGAGGTCGGCCATCAGCGCCTTGAACTGGTCCAGCGGCGGCACGATGCGGGTGGCCCGGCCATGGCCCGGATGCCAGGGCAGGATGACGGTCGGTACCGCCCAAACCGGAAAGCCGAGTGTCTCCAGCGCAAAGACAGCTGCACGGTTGCCGACCGAGCCACGGGCGACATGACTGGAGACGACGATGACCGCGCGCGGCGCGTCGGTTTTTTCGGCACTCATTGATTTTTCCTAACTGCCCCTGGTGACGAAAAGCACGAGCCAGATCAACAGGCCGATGGCAATAAGCAAGCCCGCTGCCCGACCGATGCGGGTGCCCCAATATTCGATCGGGTCCGACCGGTCGGCATCGGCCGCAGTGACGTGGTCGCGCGCGCCTTTAGTCGTTCGTGCAAGGAACGAGGTGCCCCCCGGGTCGGTCTCGCGCGCCACCCGTTCGATGATGCGGCGCGATTCCGCGTCGCTGTCGTGGCGTTTCGCCATGGTGATGTCCCGTTTTATGCCGAGCTTAACCCGTTCGCCTCGTCTGTCACAGGGCCCGACGGCGAATGGCAGAAACCAGTAACACTTCTCGGCCGAAGTCATTTTCTTACGCAAGGATTGTGCTAATGCTTCGCCTGCCAATGCTATCGAGGGGACTTATCATGCTTGCCCAGCGCCTTTCTTCGCCGCCAATCTTCCGTAATTTAGCTGCGTTCCTAGTTATGGCCGTCATGCTGCCGCTGCTTGCCGGCTGCGGCTACAACACCATTCCAACAGCTGAGGAAAACGCCAAGGCCGCATGGAGCGAGGTGTTGAATCAATACCAGCGCCGCGCCGATCTCATCCCCAATCTGGTCAACACGGTCAAGGGCTACGCGGCGCACGAGAAGGACACGCTCGATGCCGTGGTCGAAGCGCGCGCCAAGGCGACGCAGGTGACCGTGACGCCGGAAACGCTGAACAATCCGGAAGCCTTCAAGAAATTCCAGGACAGCCAGGCCGGCCTGACCAGCGCGCTGTCGCGCCTGCTGGCGGTGGTGGAGAACTATCCCGATCTCAAGGCCAACCAGAACTTTCTGGCGCTGCAAGCACAACTCGAAGGCACCGAGAACCGGATCACGGTCGCCCGCCGCGACTATATCCAAGCAGTGAGAGAGTACAATCTGACGCTGAGGACCTTCCCGTCGGTGATCTGGGCGACCTTGTGGTTCCGCGGCAACCAGCCGTTTGCGAATTTCACCATCGAAGAGGACAAGATGCAGCCGCCAAAGGTCGATTTCGGCACCAACACCACGCAAGGCGGGTGAAGAACAGCCGGTGAGCGTGGTCCCTATTGGCCTTGCACTCCGTAGCGCCCCCCTCTGCCCTACCGGGCATCTCCCCCTCCAGGGGGGAGATTGGCAGCTTTGGCTTCACCGCCCATCCTGCATCGTTGGAGATTGGCGAAAACAGCCCTGACAGCCGATCTCCCCCCTTGAGGGGGAGATGTCCGGCAGGACAGAGGGGGGCGCGACAGAACGCCAGCCTGGCCTTCCTGCTCGTCTTCCAAAGCCTTCTCCTCCTCCCGCTCACCGCCCTTGCCGCCGCACTGCCGGCGCTGACCGGACGGGTCGTTGACAATGCCGGCATCATCGATGCCGCGACCGAGGCGGCGCTGACGCAGAAGCTTGCCGAGTTCGAGACCAAAGGGTCCGACCAGATCGTCGTCGCGACCATCCCCAGCCTCGACGGCGAGGAGATCGAGCCTTACGCCAACCGGCTGTTCCGCGCCTGGAAACTGGGCCAGGCGAAGGAGAACAACGGCGTCCTGCTTCTGGTGGCGCCGAACGACCGCAAGATGCGCATCGAGGTCGGCTATGGGCTGGAAGGCACGCTGACCGACCTGCACACCAAGCTGATCATCGAAAACGACATGGTGCCGGCCTTCCGTGCCGGCGATTTCTCCGGCGGCATCAGCAAGGCCGTCGACGACATGATCATGGTGCTGGAAGGCAATCCCGAAGAACTGGAGGCGCGCGGCGAACGCAACCAGCAGCCGCCGTTCAACAGCGACGATCTGTTCTTCACGATCTTCATAGCCATCTGGGCAATCATCTTTTTCGGCGGCCTCGCAGCCTCCATCCTGCCGCCGATCTTCGGCCAGAAGATCGGTCCCGGCCGCTATCGCTGGCTGGGCATGACCTTCGAGCCAAACCGGCGGTCGTCCGGCGGCTGGTCGGGAGGTTCCGGCGGGGGATGGTCGTCGGGTTCAAGCGGTGGCGGGTTTTCCGGCGGCGGCGGTTCGTCCGGCGGCGGCGGCTCCTCGGGAAGTTGGTGACGAGATGACAAGACACGCCGTCAGCCCGGTGGAATCCGGCCGTTTCACCAAAACGATCGGCACCGCGCTGTTGGCCATGGCGGTGCTGCTGGTCGGCTTCGCGGCCTTCGCCGCCGCACTGCCGGCGCTGACCGGACGGGTCGTCGACAACGCCGGCATCATCGATGCCGCGACCGAGACGGCGCTGACGCAGAAGCTTGCCGAGTTCGAGACCAAAGGGTCCGACCAGATCGTCGTCGCGACCATTCCCAGCCTCGACGGCGAGGAGATCGAGCCTTACGCCAACCGGCTGTTTCGCGCCTGGAGACTCGGCCAGGCGAAGGAGAACAACGGCGTCCTGCTTCTGGTGGCGCCGAACGACCGCAAGATGCGCATCGAGGTCGGCTATGGGCTTGAAGGCACGCTGACCGACCTGCACACCAAGCTGATCATCGAAAACGACATGGTGCCGGCCTTCCGTGCCGGCGATTTCTCAGGCGGCATCAGCAAGGCCGTCGACGACATGATCATGGTGCTGGAAGGCAATCCCGAAGAGCTGGAGGCGCGCGGCAAGCGCAATCCGGCGAATGACAATCCTGTCGATCCCATCTTCATGCTGTTCATCGTCCTGTGGGCGACGATGTTCTTCGGCGGCTTGGCAATGGCGTTCCTGCCGCCGATCTTCGGCACGAAGCTGTCGCCGGGCGTGTACAAGTGGCTGGGCATGACGTTCCGCTACGGCCGTGGGCCAGCTTCGTCATCTTCCGGCGGCGGTAGCTGGACGTCCGGGACCTCGTCAGGCAGTGGCTGGTCGTCTGGAAGTTCCGGCAGCGGTTGGTCGTCCGGAAGTTCGGGCGGCGGGTTTTCAGGCGGCGGCGGCTCGTCCGGCGGCGGCGGTTCTTCAGGAAGCTGGTGAGACATCAATCATGGCAACACGACCGATCAGCCCCGAGGATCATGAGCGCATCGCCGATGCGATCCGCGCTGCCGAATCAAAGACCGACGGCGAGATCTACTGCGTCGTGGCGCATGCCAGCGACGGCTATTTCTTCCCGGCCGCCTTCATGGCGATGCTCGGCATGCTCGTCGTCAGCCTCGCCGTCGGTTATGGGCTGGAAGCCTGGTGGCTGTCGATCCGCTTGCCGCATTTCGTCATCGCAGAGCTTCTGGCGCTTGCCAGTGTGCTCATCCTGTTGTGGGCTTTGCCGGCATTGCGCATCCATTTGGTGCCGAGGCGGCTGCGCTACCAGGCCGCCCACGCCAATGCGATGAAGCAGTTCCTCGCCCGCAACGTCCACCGCACCACGGCGCGCACCGGCGTGCTGGTGTTCGTCTCGATTGCCGAGCGCTATGCCGAGGTGGTCGCCGACAGCGGCATCGATTCTCGTGTCGGCCAGCATGTCTGGGACGGTGTCGTCCGCGACCTTACGGCGCATGCCGGCGACGATCGGCTTGCCGACGGGTTCGTCAAGGCGATCCAAGCAGTCGGTGCGGTACTGGCCGAGCATTTTCCGGTCTCGACTGGCGACAGCAACGAACTGGACGACCATCTGGTCGAGATTTGATCTCGCCAAAAGCGGTTTCGCAGCGTCTCAAGAACGCACCGTCCGGCTGTGTGAAAGCATCGCGGCGGTTGACCGGACTCTTGCAATCGGGCGCGGCGGGTTTATGGTTAACCAATCATGAATACGCTGAGCATCGACATCAGGAAAGCCGAACCGCGCGATGCAGCCGCCATCGCCGACGTGCATCTCGAGGCCTGGCGCGGCGCCTATTCGGGCATCATCCCGCACCGCACGCTGACATCGATGATCAACCGCCGCGGCGCCGACTGGTGGGCGAATGCCATTCGCCGCGCTGCCACCGTCCTGGTCGTCGAAATCGGCGGCAAAATTGCCGGCTATGCGACGATCGGCAAGAACCGCGCCCGCGAACTCAGGCAGCAGGGCGAGATCTACGAACTTTACCTGCGGCCGGAATATCAAGGCATCGGGCTCGGCAGCCGGCTGTTCTCGGCCGCGCGGGCACGGCTGGCCGACCATGGCCTGAAAGGCATGGTGGTCTGGGCGCTGGAAGACAATCAGAACGCACTTGCCTTCTATGCCGGCGCCGGTGGCCGCGATGTTGCCGAAGGCGTCGAGATATTCGAGCAGAAGGCGCTGAAGAAGGTCGCTTTCGTCTGGGAATGACGGCCAGCGCATGATCCGGCCGGTTTTCGGTTCGGACGATCTCCCCGTACCATTCGCCGCATTGCACCATTCGCCGTCGCCCGCTATCGATCTCCAATCGAGAGAGGGATAAAGCGATGCGTATCGAAGCGATTGCCAGCGGAAAGAACCCGCCCGAGGACGTCAACGTCATAATCGAGGTGCCGATCGGCGGCGAGCCGATCAAGTACGAGATGGACAAGGAGGCCGGCACGCTGTTCGTCGACCGCTTCCTGCACACTTCGATGCGCTATCCCGGCAATTACGGTTTCGTACCACACACGCTGTCGGGCGACGGTGACCCGATCGACGTATTGGTCTGCAACACGCGCGCGCTGGTGCCAGGCTGCGTCATCAATGTCCGGCCGATCGGCGTGCTGGTGATGGAGGACAATGCCGGCCAGGACGAGAAGGTGATCGCGGTGCCTTCGCCCAAGCTGACCTTGCGCTACGAGGACGTCCACGAATACACGCAATTGCCCGACATCACCCGCCAGCAAGTGCAGCACTTTTTCGAGCACTACAAGGATCTCGAACCCGGCAAATGGGTCAAGATCGAAGGCTGGTACGATGCGGCCTATGCCAAGAAGATGATCGTCGAGGCAATCGAGCGGGCCAGGCGCAAGTAATTATCGGGCGCAAATAATCAGTTGTCGACGCGGCCGAAAGCGGGCGCGTCGCCCAGCACTTCACGCTTGTCCTTGCCGCAGGCGAAGGTGCGTGCCTTCTCGTCGGCAAGCTTGCGCGCCTGATCGTTGGCGGCGGGATTGCTGGTGGCGAGCACAAGGCCGATCGTGCAGCCTTCGTGGGCGTCAGGCTGGGCAACCTTGGCCACAATCAGCACTTCCGTCGACTTGTTCTCGCCCTCGCTATCGCTGATCGAGCGACGATGGATGACGGCGAAAGGAATGGCAGTTTTGCCGTTGGTTTCGATACGCCACTCGACCTTGGGTCCAGCCGAATTGAGACCGGAAAAGCTTTCCCAGACCGTGGTCATGTCGCCAGGTGGAAAGCCGTAGAACAGCGATTCCCGCGCGTCGTCATAGGAAACCATCACCGGGTAGCCGCGGTAGCCCGAACAGGCGAGATCGGCCCAGTCGCCGTCGCCTTCTTCCGCTTGGGCATAGGTGACGCAGTCCTTCTCCCAATCGAGATCGGTATAGACGCTGGATATGTCGCCGGCCCGGGCCGCCTGGCAGAAACCGGCGAGGGCAAGCGGGATCAAGAGAGCGCGCATGGCGGAACAACTCAGTTCGGGGGGCGCAGCGTACCGTCAAATTTAGCGGCAGCCTAGAGGAAGTCAGGCTGCGCACAGTGGTCTTGTAAAACGGACCACTATTTCTTCAAGCTTGCCTCTATCAGAAGATCGGCGTTGCGGGCCACCGACTTCGCCGGCCCGCCGGCACCGAACAGCTGGCCGCTAATATAGGCGCCCTCGATCAGGAGCAGCAGCCCGTCGCCCAGCGTGTCGGCATCGCCCGCGCCCATCTCTGCCGCCATGGCACGCAGGCGGCGGCGCAGTTCCTGCTTGTTGGCTTCGCTCACGACGCGGGCCGGATGGCCATGTTCGGGATATTCGACCGCGGCATTGGTCATGCCGCAGCCGCGATAATCGGGCCTTTGCGTACGCTTGCCGACACGCGTCAGGAAGGCGACGATCTGCGCGCGCGGATCGCCGGGATGGGCATTCACCGCCTCGTCGAAGCGCTCCCAGAATTCGAGGTCATAGTGCCGGAGGTAGGATGCGGCCAGCTCATCCTTGGACGGAAAGCTGCGGTAGAGGCTGGGCTTGGTGACGCCGGCACGCCGCACGATCTCGTCGACGCCGATCGCCCTGATGCCTTGCCGGTAGAACAGGTCTCGCGCCACCTGGAGAATCCGTTCGGCGGCGCGAGGCGGCGGTGCGTCATTGGCCTTGATCGTTGGTTCAATGCTTTTCATGCCTGGCCTGCCGATTAGCTGGTTGACAATGTTACCGGTCGGTACGTATGTTTCGGGCTCCTGCAACGTACCGGTCAGTAACATGATAGCTCAACCCCGCCCGTTTGGCCAGCGCTACGCTTTCGTCGTGGTCGCCGTCATCTTCCTTTGCCTGCTGATCGCAGCGGGCCTGCGTTCGGCGCCGGCAGTCATGATGCTGCCGCTGGAGAACAGTTTCGGCTGGCGGCGCGACGTGGTGTCGCTGGCGGCGGCCACCGGCATCTTCCTCTATGGCCTGACCGGGCCGTTTGCCGCGGCGCTGATGGAGCGGATCGGGCTGCGCCGCACCTTGCTTGCCGCGCTGCTCTTGATGTCGGGATCGACCGCGCTCAGCCTGTTGATGACCAAACCGTGGCATCTGCTCCTCACCTGGGGCGTGTTTTCCGGCGTCAGTTCGGGCGCCGTCGCCACCGTGCTCGGCGCGACCATCGTCAACCGCTGGTTCAAGACCAATCGCGGCTTGGTGATGGGACTGATGTCGGCGTCCAGTGCCACCGGGCTGCTGGTCTTCCTGCCGCTGCTCGCCTCGCTCGCCCAGTCGGGCGGCTGGAAGCCGGTCGCCATCGCCATTGCCGTGGCCACCGCCTGCCTGGTGCCGCTGGTCTATATGCTGGTGCCGGAGCGCCCGGCGTCGATCGGCATGGTCCGCTATGGCGCCGATGCCGACGACGTGCCGCCGGTGCCGTCAGCCTCGCAAGGCAATTTCCTTTCGCATACATTGAGCACGCTGCGCCGCGCCGCCGGCACGCGCGTCTTCTGGTATCTGTTCGCCACCTTCTTCGTTTGCGGCTTCACCACCAACGGGTTGGTCGGCACGCATCTGATCGCCTTTTGCGGCGATATGGGCATTGGCGAAGTGCAGGCCGCAGGCCTGCTCTCGATGATGGGCATTTTCGACCTTATCGGCACGACACTGTCCGGCTGGCTCACCGACCGTTTCGACCCGCGCAAGCTGCTCGGCGTCTATTATGGCATTCGCGGCCTGTCGCTGATCTATCTGCCCTATTCCGGCTTTTCGGCAACCAGCCTGATCATCTTCGCGGTGTTTTACGGACTGGACTGGATCGCCACGGTGCCGCCGACGCTGAGGCTTTCCAACGAGGCGTTCGGCGACTGCAGCGGACCGATCGTCTTCGGCTGGATCGTCGCCGGCCATCAGGTTGGCGCCGCGACAGCGGCCTTCTTCGGCGGCACCATGCGCGAGCTGCAAGGCAATTACGAGCTTGCCTTCCTGATCGCCGGTATGACGGCAATAGCCGCCGCCTGCATCTCGCTGCTGATCAACACCAGCCGCCCGGCGTTTGATCCGGAACCGCAGGCGGCGTAGGGCGCAATCGGCCGTGCTAATCTCCCCCCTTGAGGGGGAGATGGCCGCGAAGCGGCCAGAGGGGGTCGGTCCAACCGGGCTCGGCCCCTTATCGCCGATGCAAGAGGTCGGTGCTCCACGCAAGACGACCCCCTTCTGTCGCCTTCGGCGACATCTCCCCCTCAACGAGGGAGATTCGCCAGCCTGTTCACTGTTATCAAACCTTCATCGTTTCGAAATGTGCCTGAAACATTGAAGCTGGAGCTTGGCGGCGACGTTCAATGCCATCCAGGAGACAGCCATGAACAAGATTTCGATGACGCGGCGCGCTTTCGTCACGTCGGCCAGCGCCGTTGGCCTGGTCGGCGCCTCGGGCCTCGCCCTTCCCTATTACTCGCGCGCCAATCAGCGCCCGGCGTTCACCCATGGCATCCAGTCCGGCGACGTCGACGCCACCAGCGGCATGGTCTGGACACGCACCGACCGGCCGTCGCGCGTCATGTTCGAGGTGTCGCCGACCGAAAGCTTCACCAATGCCGTCCGCCTGGCGCCGCTCGATAGCTCGCCGGCCAGCGATTATACGGTGAAGCGGCTGCTTACCGATCTCGCCTCCGACCAGGACATCTTCTACCGCATGGTCGCGGCCGATCTTGCCGACATCAACGCCGTTTCCGAGCCGGTCGTCGGCCGCTTCCGCACGGCACCTGCGTCGAAGCGCGACATTCGCTTTGCCTGGTCGGGCGACACCGCCGGCCAAGGTTGGGGCATCGACGAGACCGGCATGAAGACCTACGCCACCATTGCCAAGCACACGCCCGACTTCTTCCTGCATTCGGGCGATACGATCTATGCCGATGGTGCGATGAAGGACGAGGTCGACCTGCCCAACGGCGGCAAGTGGAAAACAAAGTGCTGATCGACGAGAAGCGCAAGGTTGCCGAGACGCTGGACGAATACCGGGCGCAGTGGAAATACAACATGATGGACAGGCATGTGCTGGCGCTCAGCGCCATCTGTCCGACCTTCTATCAGTGGGATGACCACGAGGTGCTGAACAACTGGTCGGACTCGAAGGACCTGAGCGCCGACGATCGCTACACTGAAAAATCCATCCATGTGCTGGCGGCACGTGCGGCGCGCGCCTTCCACGAAATGACGACGATCCGTTACGAGCCGTCGGAGCCCGGCCGCGTCTACCGCAAGATCGCCTATGGTCCGCTGCTCGACGTGTTCTTCCTCGACATGCGTTCCTACCGCGGCCCCAACGGTCCGGATATGCAGGAGACGATGACGCCGCAATCGCGCATCCTCGGTGAACAGCAGATCAAGTGGCTGAAGCGTGAATTGGCGAATTCCAACGCAACCTGGAAAATCATCGCCGCCGACATGCCGCTCGGCCTCATCGTCTGGAACGACGGCACCAAGAAGGTAGGGGCCGAGGCGGTCAGCAATGGCGACAATGGCCCGGCCAAAGGGCGTGAGCTGGAAATTGCCGACCTTCTTCGCTATATAAAGAATGCGGGTATCAGCAACACTGTCTGGCTCACCGCAGACGTGCATTACACAGCCGCGCATTACTACAATCCGGACAAGGCGCAGTTCCAGGACTTCGATCCGTTTTGGGAATTCGTTTCGGGTCCGATCCATTCCGGGACGTTCGGGCCTAATGGTTTCGATATGACATTCGGCCCGGAGCTGAAGTTCATAAAGGCACCAACTGCCGAACAGGGTCAAAACCTGGCGCCTTCGGCCGGCCTGCAGTTCTTCGGGCTCGTCGAGATCGATGGCGCCACCGAACAGTTGACGGTGCGGCTGATGGATCGCGACGACAGCGAACTCTACAAGGTCACGCTTGATCCGGTGCGGTCGGCGTGAGCGACGGCGCCACTACCCTCGGGCCAGCCCGAGGGTAGGAACGTATATCAATCGGGATAGCAGACGACGGGAATGTTGGGCCAGACGGCGCTGTCGCATCCGGCATTTTGCTGCCGCTGCTTGAAGGCGGCGCTGACCGGCCCGGTCACCACCGGATCGACGCCATCGGGAGCATCGGCAAAAAGCTGCTCCGCCGACGGCTTGTCGGACGGCAAAGCAGACCGCGTCTCCTTGAACGACGCCGCCGATTGCGCCGCGCCGGCCGCGAGGAGGACGGCAAGCGCGGTACATGCCAAAATCGGCCGGAGTTTGATGCCTATCTCGATCATGAAATTCGAACTGTCCGGACCATGAAAGGTTCCGCCTTGGTTAATAATTCCACTTCACACCAAGACATTTAAGATTCGGTGACTTTATTTGGTGGCTCGCCTCCTCTTTCGCAATTGCGAAAAACCCTGTATGAGCCGCCCAACCGAAAGAGGCAGCGCCTTTTGGCCTGCTGCCTGCAACGCTCCCGAGACCAAAACATGAAAATCCGCAATATCGCGATCATCGCGCACGTCGACCATGGAAAAACCACCCTCGTCGACCAGCTTCTGAAACAGTCCGGCTCGTTCCGCGACAACCAGCGCGTCGCCGAGCGCGCCATGGATTCGAACGACCTCGAAAAGGAACGCGGCATCACCATCCTGGCCAAGGCGACCTCGGTCGACTGGAAGGACACCCGCATCAACATCGTCGACACGCCCGGCCACGCCGACTTCGGCGGCGAGGTCGAGCGCATTCTGTCGATGGTGGATTCGGCCATCGTGCTGGTCGACGCCGCCGAGGGGCCGATGCCGCAGACCAAATTCGTGGTCGGCAAGGCACTCAAGGTTGGACTGAAGCCGATCGTCGTCATCAACAAGATCGACCGGCCAGATGCCCGCCACGTCGAAGTGGTGAACGAGGTGTTCGATCTTTTTGCAGCACTTGACGCTACCGACGAGCAGCTCGACTTCCCTATCCTTTACGGTTCAGGCCGCGACGGCTGGGTCTCGGAAAACCCCGAAGGTCCGAAGGACCAGGCTCTGGCGCCGCTGTTCGACCTCGTCATCAAGCACGTGCCGGCGCCGACCGTTCATCCCGGCCCATTCCGCATGATCGGCACCATCCTGGAAGCCAATCCTTTCCTCGGCCGCATCATCACCGGCCGTATCGAATCCGGCACGCTGAAATCCAACCAGGCGGTCAAGGTGCTGCACCATGACGGCACCCAGGTCGAAACCGGCCGAATCTCGAAAATCCTTGCTTTCCGCGGGCTCGAGCGCCAGCCCATTGACGAGGCGCAGGCGGGCGACATCGTCGCCATCGCCGGCCTGTCGAAAGGCACTGTCGCCGACACCTTCTGCGACCTGTCGGTGACCGAGCCGCTGCACGCGCAGCCGATCGATCCGCCGACTGTGACGATGTCTTTCCTCGTCAACGATTCGCCGCTGGCCGGTACCGAAGGCGACAAGGTGACCAGCCGCGTCATCCGCGACCGCCTGCTGCGCGAGGCCGAAGGCAATGTCGCGCTGAAGATCGAGGAATCACCTGACAAGGATTCGTTCTTCGTTTCCGGCCGCGGCGAATTGCAGCTGGCCGTGCTGATCGAGACGATGCGCCGCGAAGGTTTTGAGATCGCCGTGTCGCGGCCGCGCGTCGTCATGCAGAAGGGCGATAGCGGCGAATTGCTGGAGCCGGTCGAGGAAGTCGTCATCGACGTCGACGAGGAGCATGCCGGCGTCGTCGTGCAGAAGATGTCGGAGCGCAAGGCCGAGATGGTCGAGCTTCGCCCTTCGGGCGGCAATCGCCAGCGCATCGTCTTCCACGCGCCGACGCGCGGGTTGATCGGCTACCAGTCGGAACTGTTGACCGACACGCGCGGCACCGCTGTGATGAACCGGCTGTTCCATGCCTATGAACCTTACAAGGGTGAGCTGCCGGGCCGTACCAACGGCGTGCTGATCTCCAACGAACAGGGTGAATCGGTGGCGTACGCCATGTGGAACCTGGAAGACCGTGGCCCGATGGTCATCGACCCGGGCGTCAAGGTCTATCAGGGCATGATCATCGGCATCCATTCCAGGGACAACGACCTCGAAGTCAACGTGCTCAAGGGCAAGAAGCTGACCAACATCCGCGCCGCCGGCAAGGACGAGGCGGTAAAGCTGACACCGCCGATCCGCATGACGCTGGAACGCGCGCTGGCCTGGATCCAGGACGACGAGCTGGTCGAAGTGACGCCGAAGACCATCCGCCTGCGCAAGCTCTATCTCGATCCGAATGAGCGCAAGCGTTTTGAGAAGTCGGCGAAAGTGGTCGGCGCGGCGTAAAGGGCAATACCGCGCAATGAGCGGTAAACTCGTCACGGCTGTCATATACGACAATCGACCCGAGGCCGAAGTTTGCGTGTCGATGCTCGACGCGTATGGAATTTATGCTCTCGCGAATTATCTTCTCGACACGGGCAGGCTTGGCTTGATCCATGTGCAAGTCGCCGACTCGATCTCGATGCGGCCAAGGGTTTGATTGGCTCGGCCTCCAAAGAGGGCGACTGACCCCTGGCCGTACGGATTCCTGCCGTTGCCTCATTCACCTGCAGCCGAAATGATTTTGTCCCGGTCTGGTTCGCCAGACAGGTGGATCTGGATCGCCGTTCCCGCCCGCGCTGGCTTGCGCAAGGCTTTGGCTCCGTCCGGACCAACCACCAGCAATCGTTTCTCTTCCCAAACCTGAAGCCGCGATCGCGAGACACCGAGTTCGTTGGCGAGCAACCGGTCGAGCCGCAGCGCTGTCGGCATTTCGAGCCAGAGCTGAAGTTCGAGCGCGCTGGTATTTTCCGGTCTATCCCCGAGCGCCTGCTTATGAACGACGGCTTCGGGAAACTCCTCGACGCGCCCGATACTGCTTCGCAATGCGGCAACATCGAAGGCATGGCGCCGCGCCAGGACCGGATCGTTGCTTTCGAGCGCCTGCAATATTGTCGGTTCGATATCGCGGCGGCTGCAGCGCTCCAGAATGCCGAAATTCCAGGAATTGTCGCAGTCGATGCAGCGGTAGATCAACCAGGCGTCAATGCGCTTGCCGTTGGCATTGACCCGGAATTTGCCGCTGCAGCGATAGGCTTTCAGGCCGCCGCAGCGATTGCAGTTGAGGTGAGGTCGAGGTGCGGTCTTGGGTGTGATCGTCCAGCGGATACGCAGTATCGAAGGCATGCCGAAAAGCCCTTCCCGTCGGGAAGTTCGTCAGATCGGCGATATCGAGAACCCATGCGGGGACGGCGTGGCGAGAGACTGCGGCAGTTGGAAATCAGGTGTCGCGGGTGGTTATGCGCGACAGCGGTTCAGCAGTGCCAAACCGGTCTCGAACCGCCACCCGAGGAACACATGATGTGAAAATAGGCATCGCGACTGCGACGCCCTGCTCTGTGTTGGGGGAGTTGACGAGACCGGCGGTTACGAAGGCAAAGTGAAGCTCGAAATGATGTCGGGACGACATTTCTAGCCGCGAGGTGCCTGGCCGACAAGCCTTCTTTCGGTGGACGCTACTGTCGTCGGACCAGTTGGGTTATCTTGAACGACCCAAACATTTCAAACGGGATCCGCGTCATGCATTTCACATCGCTGCTGATTTTTGCCGGCGCCCTGCTTGTTGCCGCCGGCTCGCCCGGCCCATCGATCGCCGCTCTTGTGGCGCGGGTCATCGTAAAAGGGTTTCGCGACGTGTTCCCGTTCCTGCTTGCGATGTGGATCGGCGAAGCGATCTGGCTGTCGCTGGCGGTGTTTGGCCTCGCCGTGGTGGCGCAGACGTTCCACTTTGCCTTTGTCGTCGTGAAGTGGGTCGGCGTCGCCTATCTCGGCTGGCTTGCCTGGAAGATGTGGACGGCACCGGTCGAGGCCAAGGAAGGCGCGCTGCCGCGCGAAGATTCGCCCGTCAGACTGTTCTTTGCCGGCATGGCCGTGACGCTCGGCAACCCCAAGATCATGATGTTCTATCTGGCGCTGCTGCCGACCATCATCGACCTCGGTTCGGTCAGCATGGTCGGCTGGATCGAATTGACGGCGACCATGGCAGTGGTCCTGGTCGCCATCGATTTGACATGGGTGCTCGCCGCATCGCAGGCGCGCAAGCTCTTGAGGAGCAAGCGGGCGATGAAAATCGCCAACCGCATCAGCGCCGGTACCATGGCCGGCGCTGCGGCGGCGATCGCCGCGCGGTCTTGAGCCGGGCGCGTCAACCCATTTCGATTATTGGCGCGATCTCGACGCTGAAACCCGGGTCCGTCAAGATAGGACAATCCTTGGCTTTGCCGACGGCATCGTCGATGTCCTTTGCTTCGATGATGGTGTAACCGGCGGTCGGATTGCTGCCGCCATTGTTCTCGACCTTGCCGCCAGGCAGCAGGGTCTTCGACATGCCGACTGGATTGCCGCCGTCGACCACCGCTGAGCCAAGCTTGCCGTACCAGCCGTTCCAGGCATCCATCGCTGCCTTCCGTTCGGCCTCCTCGGTCGGCATCTTGCCCGAGCCGTGATAGACGTAGAGAAATTTCGCCATGTTCTCCTCCTCTGATCGGCGGCATCGAACCGGCATGCGGTCATGCCGCATTCCGATCATCGGACCAAACCGGCAAACAAGCAACGATAATGCGAAGTAGCTAATATAATATGCCGTTGACTCGCAACGGCGGTGCCCTATCGCGCCATCGCATGGTATTCATCGTTCGGCCGCATATCGATTGCCGATGCCAGCCGGTTCGACATGTTGAAGAACGCCGCGGTCGAGGCGACGTCCCAGATGTCGCGGTCGGAAAAGCCGACTTGCCGCAACGCCGCCCGGTCCGCTTCGACGATCTTTGCCGGCTGCCCGGTCAGCTTCACCGCGAATTCGAGCATGGCGCGTTGCCTGTCCGACAGCTTGGCGGCGCGAAAATTCATCACCATCATCTCGCCGAAGGCTGGGTCGCCGGAAAGCTGGCGCACCGCCGCGCCATGCGCGGCCAGGCAATAGTAGCAATGGTTGACCGATGAGACGGCCACCGCGATCATCTCGCGCTCGAGTTTCGACAGGCCGGATTCACCCAGCATCAAATCATTGTACATGTCGGTGAAAGCGCGCAGCTTCTTCTCGTCGAAGGCATAGGCGAGCAGCACGTTGGGAACGAGGCCGAGCTTCTCCCGGCACTTGGTGAAATAGGCCTTGGTCGCGTCGCTCAGCTCCGCCGGTGCCAGGTCAAGCGCGGTGATTTTGTCCGTCATGGCGGATCTCTCCTCTTTTTCGCCAGGCTGCCGGTGAATTCCGACATTTCGTCGCAAGCCGTCAAACCTTTGTCGCCAAATACCCGTCATCTGTTAGCATAGCCGCAAAAACATGTGACGGGAGGGACTCATGGCCAGCGTAAAGTCAGCGAGCCGGTTGAAAAAAGCCGGACTGACGAGGGGTGAAGCCGCGGGTGGTGAAAAGCCCGGCAGGCTTGCCGACTACCTGCTGGCCCGAGCTCCGGCCGAAGATGTCGCCGCCTACGACGTCATCGATCTCGAACGCGCTGCCGAACTCGCCGGCCGCGCAGTGGCCAGGCACAAGAAGGACGACTGCGTCGTTGCCATAGACGTCGATTCCGGTGTCGTCCGCCAGGGCCGGCCGATGACGGTGATCACTGTCGTCAACGACAACATGCCGTTCCTGTTCGATTCCGTCCTCGGCGAGATTACAGAAAGCGCCGGCGAGCCGCTGCTGGTTACCCATCCAGTCATAGTCGTCAGGCACGGCAAGAACGGCGTCGAGGAAATCCTCGGCGATGGCGGTTATGCCAAGGGCGACCACAGCCATGACCGACTGAGCGTCATCCATGTCCATATCGGCCGCCTTTCGGCCGAGCAGGCCGAAGGCCTGGCCGCACGCCTGACGAAACTGCTCGGCCAGGTGCGAGCCGCCGTCACCGACTGGAAGCCGATGCTTGCCCGCCTCGACCAGGCGATCTCGGAATTCCGCTACTCGCCAGTGCCGCTCGACAAGGCCCATGTCACCGAGGCGATCGCCTTCCTCGAATGGCTGCGCGACGACAACTTCACCTTTCTCGGCATGCGCGAATTCAACTATACCGGCGGCGAGACGAGCGGCATGCTCGAGCGCGCCGAAAAGCCCGGCCTCGGCATCCTTTCCGATCCCGACGTGCTGGTGCTCAGACGCGGCACCGAAGCGGTGAGCACGACGCCGGAAATCCGCGCCTTCCTGCATGGGCCGGAACCGCTGATCGTCACCAAGGCCAACGCCAAGTCGTCGGTGCACCGCCGCATCTACCTCGACTACATCGGCGTCAAGACCTACACCGGCAAAGGCGTGCTTTCAGGCGAGCTCCGTATCGTCGGCCTGTTCACCTCGACTGCCTATACGCGCTCGGTGATGAAAATCCCCTATCTGCGCTCGAAGGCGGAAACCGTCATCGCCAAATCCGGCTTCAATCCAAGCGACCATTCCGGCAAGGCATTGATCAACGTGCTGGAGAGCTATCCACGCGACGAGCTGTTCCAGGTTCCGGTGCCGATCCTGCGCAAGCATGCCGAAGCCATACTGGGCTTGATCGAGCGGCCGCGCGTCAGGGCATTGGTGCGTGTCGACCAGTTCGACCGCTTCGTCTCCGTGCTCGTCTTCGTGCCGCGCGACCGCTACGACAGCGTCGTGCGCGAGAAGATCGGCACCTATCTGAAGACCGTCTTCGAAGGCCGGCTGTCCGCCTATTACCCGGCCTTCCCGGAAGGCGGGCTGGCGCGCGTCCATTTCATCATCGGCCGCTCCGGCGGCAAGACGCCGAAGGTCGAGCAGGCAACGATCGAGGCGGCGATCCGCGACATCGTACGGACTTGGGACGATGCCCTGCGCGAGACCGCGACCGAGACCGGCGCCGATGCGAGACTCACGGCCATCGCCTCGCGTTTTTCGGAAAGCTATCGCGACAGTTTTCGGCCGGGCGTGGCGCTGGCCGATGCCGGGCGCATCGCCAAGCTCGATGCGTCAAATCCGATCGCCATCGACTATTACCGTCACGCCGACCAGAAGCCGCATCAGGCGGCACTGAAGATCTATCACCATGGCAGCCCGGTGGCGCTGTCGCGGCGCGTGCCCGTGCTGGAAAACATTGGTTTCCGCGTCATCAGCGAGCGCACTTTCGAGGTCGGCGACAATCAATCCGGCATGATCAATAGTGATCAGCCCGGCATGGTCTTCATCCACGACATGGAACTCGAGAACAGCTACGGCAGGCCGATCGACCTCGGCAATGGCGGCGCGCTGTTCGAGGATGCGTTCCTTTCCGTCTGGCGCGGTGATGTCGACAATGACGGCTATAACGGCCTTGCCCAGACCGCCGGCCTGTGGTCGGGCGAGATCACCGTCCTGCGCGCCTATGGCCGCTATCTGCAGCAGGCCGGCATCCCGCAGAGCCAGGATTTCATCGCCGCCGCGCTCAACCGTTATCCCGAGATCGCCCGCGACCTGCATGCGCTGTTTGTCGCCCGCCTCGGCGCGACGGCCGAGACGGAAGGCGTCGTTCAGGCCAAACATCTGAAAGCCAAGATCACGGATGCGCTGGAAGACGTTCCCAACATTGACGACGACACCATCATCCGCCGTTATCTGAACCTGATCGAAGCCTCGCTGCGCACCAATCATTTCGTTGCCGATACGAAACAGAAAGGCCAATCGCTGGCGATCAAGCTCGATTCGCAATCGGTCGACGGGCTGCCGGCGCCGCGGCCATGGCGGGAGATCTTCGTCTACGGCTCCGAGGTCGAGGGTGTGCATCTGCGCTTCGGCCCGGTCGCGCGCGGCGGCCTGCGCTGGTCGGACCGTGCGCAGGACTATCGCACCGAGGTGCTCGGCCTGGTCAAGGCACAGCAGGTCAAGAATGCGGTGATCGTGCCGGTTGGCGCCAAGGGCGGCTTCTACCCGAAAAAGCTGCCGATGAGCGCCGGGCGCGACGCAATTTTCGAGGCCGGCACGGCCGCCTACAAGAATTACGTTTCCAGCCTGTTGTCGATCACCGACAATATCGGGCTGGATGGCGTCATCCCGCCAGCCGGCGTCGTGCGGCGCGATCAGGATGATCCGTATTTCGTCGTCGCCGCGGACAAGGGCACGGCGACCTTCTCGGACATCGCCAACGCCATCAGCGAAAGGCACGGCTTCTGGCTCGACGACGCTTTCGCCAGCGGCGGTTCGGCCGGCTACGACCACAAGAAGATGGGCATCACCGCCAAGGGCGCCTGGGAAGCGGTCAAGCGGCATTTCCGCGAGATGAACCGCGACATCCAAACCACGCCGTTCACCGTCGTCGGCGTTGGCGACATGTCGGGCGACGTGTTCGGCAACGGCATGCTGCTGTCGGAGCAGACCCGGCTGATCGCCGCCTTCGATCATCGCGACATCTTCATCGATCCCGATCCCGACATGGCCGCTTCGATGGCCGAGCGCCGGCGTATGTTCGCTCTCGCTCGCTCAAGCTGGCAGGATTACGACAAGACGAAGCTGTCCGAAGGCGGCATCATCGTCTCGCGCAGCCAGAAGTCGATCACCTTGCCGGCCGCCGCGGCTGCAGCTATCGGCCTCGGCAAGACAACGGCCACGCCGGTCGAGATCATGAGTGCCATCCTCAAGGCGCCGGCAGATCTTTTGTGGTTCGGCGGCATCGGCACCTATGTCAGGGCATCGGGCGAGACCAACCAGGACGTCGGCGACCGTGCCAATGACGCGATCCGCATCACCGCGCTCGACCTGCGTGCCAAGGTCATCGGTGAAGGCGCCAATCTCGGCGTCACACAGCGGGCGCGCATCGAATTCGGATTGAATGGCGGCCGCTGCAACTCAGATGCGATCGACAATTCGGGCGGCGTGAACTGCTCAGACGTCGAGGTCAACATCAAGATCGCGCTGGCTTCCGCCATGCGGAAGGGATCGCTGACGCGGCCGTCGCGCAACAAATTGCTGGCCGAGATGACCGACGAGGTCAGCGCCCTGGTGCTGTCCAACAATTACCAGCAGACGCTGGCGCTGTCCCTTGCTCGCAAGCGCGGCCTTGCCGACATTGCCCATCAGAGCCGCTTCATGGAGGCGCTCGAGGCGCGCGGGCTGCTCGACCGTGCCGTCGAGACGCTGCCGTCGCCGGCGGCTCTTGCCGAGCGCGAAGCGCGCGGCGAGCCGCTCACACGGGCCGAGCTCGGCGTGCTGCTTGCCTATGCCAAGATCGTGCTGTTTTCCGATATCGTCGCCAGCGAGGTGCCGGACGATCCGCATTTCGACCACGACCTGATGGGTTATTTTCCCGACCGCATGGCAAAGAAATATGCGGCGGAAATCCACGGCCATCGCCTGCGCCGCGAGATCATCGCCCGTGCCGTCGCCAATGACCTGGTCAATCGCGGCGGCCCGTCCTTCGTCAACAGGCTGCAGGAAGCGACCGGGCGCAGTGCCGCCGATGTCGTGCGCACCTTCGCCGTGGTGCGGGATGGCTTTGCGCTGCCGGCGCTGTATCGCCAGATCGACGCGCTCGACAACCGGATCGACGGACAGATCCAGCTCGACCTCTATCAGGCGGTCAGCCGGCTGATCTATGTGACCAGCGGCTGGTACCTGAAGAACGATGCCGGCACCGCACCGCTCGGGCAGCGGATCACCGAGTTGCAGGATGCGCGCAAGGCGCTGGAGCCGAAGCTCGTTGCGCTGTTGCCGGCCTTCTCGCGCGAGCGGATCGAGGAGCGGCGGCACAGCCTGTCGAAGGGCGGCGCGCCCGAGAGCCTGGCCGAGCAACTGGCGTTGACCGATGTGGCGGAACTCATCCCCGACATTGCGCTGACGGCGCGGACGGCAAATGCCGGCATCGTCGCTGCCGCCAAGGCGTTTTTTGCAGTCAGCGATGTCTTCCGCATACCGCGCGTCGAAGATGCGGCGCGCTCGATCACGCCCTCGGATTATTACGATCAACTGGCGCTTTCGCGCGCCACCGACACGATCGGCGCCGCCAGGCGCGGCATCGCGGTGGCGGCACTCACCAGTCATGCCGAGGCGGCGGATCCGGTGACAGCATGGTTGGAGGCGGGCGGCGAACGGGTCGGACGCATCCGCGAGCGGCTGCAGGCTCTGACCGAGGGCGGCGACATCACCGTGTCGCGGCTGTCGGTGGCGTCCGGCCTGATGAGCGATCTGACAGGGCTGTGAGACGTCTTCCACATCGCGCGGGATTGCCGGGAAGAACTACGCCATAGAGCGAACAGCGCCCTGCGTTGGGGGGCGCCGGAGCATGATCCCAAAAAGTGACGATCGGCTTTTGGACAAGATCGTGCTCAACAACAAGACGGAGCATCATTCCGATTCGATCGGCATGAAGCAAGCTCCAGCGGAGGGGACATGGCTGAGATGGCAGTGCAGCGGGCATCGGGACGCGGCATCTGGGGATGGATGCTGTTCGACTGGGCGGCACAGCCGTTTTTCACGGTCGTTACCACCTTCATCTTCGGTCCTTATTTCGTCTCGCGCATGGCCAGCAATCCAGAGACCGGGCAAGCGGCCTGGGGCTACGGCATTGCCGCCGCCGGCCTCGTCATTGCCGTTTTGTCGCCGGTCCTCGGCTCGATCGCCGATCAGACCGGACCACGCAAACCGTGGATAGCCTTCTTCGCCGCGGTTAAAATCACCTGCCTCACCCTGCTGTGGTTCGCCGCGCCCGGCTCTAATCTTTTTCTGGTCGTGGCGTTGTTCTCGCTGGCGTCGGTCGCGGCGGAATTCTCGACTGTGTTCAATGATTCGATGATGCCCCGCCTGGTGCCGAAGAGCGACATCGGCAGGATCTCGAACATGGCCTGGGGACTCGGCTATCTCGGCGGCATGATCGCACTGATCTTCGTCGTTACCGTCATGGCCGGCTCGCCTGAAACCGGCAAGACCGTCGTTGGGCTCGACCCGATCTTCGGCCTCGACCCCAGGCTCGGCGAGGACGCGCGCGCTACCGGGCCGTTGTCGGCGGCCTGGTATTTCCTGTTCATCCTGCCGATGTTCTTCTTCACGCCTGATGCGATCAAAGGCATTCCAATCGGGCCGGCGGTGCGCGAAGGCCTGTCGGAACTGAAGTCGACGCTGGCCGAAGTGCGCAAGCGCAGCGGCATTTTTCGCTTTCTCGTCGCCCGCATGATCTATCAGGACGGCGTCAATGCACTGCTGGCGCTGGGCGGAACGTTTGCGGCGGCAATGTTCCATTGGTCGATTACCGAGATCGGCCTGTTCGGCATCATCCTCAACGTCGTTGCCATCGTCGGCTGCCTGGTTGCCGCACGCCTCGACACAGCACTGGGTTCCAAGACCATAGTGATGATTTCGCTGGTCATGCTAAGCATCGCTACGCTCGGCATCGTCTCGACCGGCCCGGGCTATACGCTGTTCGGCGCCTGGGTGATGCCCGGACTGGACGCCGGCGGATTGTTCGGCACGGCGGCGGAAAAAGCCTACATTTTCTACGGCCTGCTGATCGGGCTTGCTTTCGGGCCGGTGCAGGCATCGTCGCGCTCCTACATGGCGCGCAGCGTCTCCGCTGCCGAATCGGGCCGCTATTTCGGCATCTATGCGCTGGCCGGCCGGGCAACCAGTTTTGCCGCACCCTTCATGGTGGCCACGATCACCCTGGCCAGCGGCTCGGCGCGGCTTGGCATGGCGGCGATCGTGCTGTTCCTTGGCGCCGGCATGGCGATCCTGATCGGCACGCCCTATCCGGCGGATCGGCCGGCGGAGTGAGCTGCTCTTGCCTTCTCTCACAGCGGGGGTAGCGCGTTCAATGCCGGAAATGCCTCACTCCGGTGAAGACCATGGCAATGCCGTGAGCGTCCGCGGCGGCGATGACATCGTCGTCGCGCATCGAGCCGCCGGGCTGGATAACGGCTGTGGCGCCGGCTTCGATTGCCGACAAAAGCCCATCCGCGAACGGGAAAAAGGCATCCGAGGCGACGACCGAGCCCCCGGTCAAGGGCTCCGTCAGGCCGGCAGCCTCGGCGGCGTCGAGCGCCTTGCGCGCCGCGATGCGCGAGGAATCGACCCGGCTCATCTGGCCAGCGCCGATGCCGACTGTAGCGCCATCCCTGGCATAGACGATGGCGTTCGACTTGACGTGCTTTGCCACGCGAAAAGCGAATTTCAGATCGGCCAATTCGGCCGGAGTCGGAGCGCGCCTGGTCACCATTTTCAGCTCGAGGTCATCCACCACCGCGTTGTCGCGGCCCTGAACCAGCAAACCGCCAGCCACCGATTTCAAGCCAAGGCCCGCCGCGCGCGGGTCGGGCAGGCCGCCGGTGACCAGCAGGCGTAGGTTCTTCTTGGCGGCAATGATGCGGACTGCTTCTTCGGACGCCTCCGGTGCGATGATCACTTCGGTAAAGGTCTTGACGATCTCTTCGGCGGTTCCGGCATCGAGGATGCGGTTCATGGCGACGATGCCGCCGAAGGCCGAGACCGGGTCGCAGGCCAGCGCCTTGGCATAGGCCGCCTGCAGCGAAGCGTCCTCAGCGACACCGCACGGGTTGGCGTGCTTGATGATGGCAATTGCTGCGGAGCGCGACGGGTCGAACTCGCCGACCAGCTCGAAGGCAGCGTCGGTGTCGTTGATGTTGTTGTATGAAAGCTGCTTGCCCTGAAGCTGGCGCGCCGTGGCGACGCCCGGCCGCCTGTCGCCGTTGACATAGAAGCCGGCGCCCTGATGCGGGTTTTCGCCATAGCGCATCACCGACTGCAGCTTGCCGCCGAAGGCGCGCCATGTCGGATGCTCGATCTCAAGCGCCTCGGCGAACCATCCCGAGATCGCCGCATCGTAGGTGGCGGTGCGGGCAAAGGCCTTGGCTGCCAGCTTCTTGCGGAAATCCAGCGACAACGAGCCGAAATTCATCTCCAGCGCGTTGAGCACCGAGGCATAGTCATCGGGATCGGTGACGATGCCGACATAGGCGTGGTTCTTGGCCGAGGCACGGATCATCGCCGGGCCGCCGATGTCGATGTTCTCGACGATCGCCGCGTAGTCGGCGCCGGAGCGACGCACCTCTTCGAACGGATAGAGATTGGAGACGACGAGATCGATCGGCTCGATGCCGTGGTCGCGCATCGCTGCGGCGTGCTCGGGATCGTCGCGCACGCCAAGCAGTGCGCCATGCACCGACGGGTGCAGCGTTTTGACGCGGCCGTCCATGATCTCGGGAAAGCCGGTGAGCTCGGACACGTCGCGCACCGCCATGCCTGCCTCGGCAAGCGCCCTTGCGGTGCCGCCGGTCGAGACTAGCTCGACGCCGGCCGAAGCCAGCGCCCTGGCGAAATCGATCAGGCCGGTCTTATCAAAGACGGAAAGGAGCGCGCGACGGATGGGTACAAGGTCGGGCGCGGGAATGTTCTTGGCGGCAACGGCCATGGGCTGGCGGCCTTTCCAGTTCTGGTTGGAGAGCGTCCGCGGGCCGTAGCATATGAGGCCCGGAAATCAAGCCGCAAGACTTGATCAGTGTCTGCCGTTGCCACCGGCTTCAGCTTTTTCCGGACGGCCGGCGATGATGGTGCGCGTCAATTGCCAGTGGACCTCCGAAGTTTCCGAGGCCTTGAACGCAAGCACGATCTGGCGGCTGCGGCGCGGGCCGCCAAGCCCTGCGAAATAGATCGATTCCTCGACCTCGGGCACCACTTCGGTAGAGGTAAACACCCAGGTGTCGGCATGGTCGGCGGCCAGCACCAGACGGTCATGCTCATCCTGGAGCAGGCTAATATCGGGATGGACATGGAAACGCACCGTGACGAAGTCACGGCCATTGTTGCGGATAGAAGCGCCGCCCGGGCGCAGAAAACGGTCCCTGCCGGCAAACACATTGCCTTCGGTCGATAATTTCAGCTCGCGCTCATGCAGGAAGCCGAAGCGCGCTGCATAGCCGTCATGGCGGGCGATGAAGCCCTGGCTGCCCTTCTGGTCGGTGCGCTTGCAAGGCACATGCTGCGGCCCGCCGATCAAAGGCGTGCCGAGCAGGTCGTTGACGCGCAAGGAGTGATTGAAGCGCGCCGACGACGTGTCGTTGATGGTGGCGGTCGAGTGGGCGGCGGTGGCGCGGGCAAGCGGCCGGAACTCGGCGGCGCCATAAGTGTCTATTCCGGCGTTGACGATATAGTGCTGGCGGCCCGACGACAATTCGAAGGCGAGGCATCCGGCGTGAGCGGCATTGGATACGTCGACAGGGGGCGGCGGGCCGGTATCGGCGATCACAGTGACACCGCCCATCGACAGGCGCTCATAACCCGAATGCGGCGCGTGCAGCAACGGTGCGCCGGCGGTGTCGTCGTGATGCAGGATGCTGGCGATACGATCGTGAATGGTGGCGCCCATGCCGTTGAAGCGGGCGAGGCTGCCGTCCTGATGGCGAAAGAAGCGCAATGCCGGCAGCATCCGGTCGATGGCGCCGATCAGGGCGGCAGGCGGTGTCTCGGCCTGATTGGCGTATGTCTGGCGCAACGGCAGAAGGTCGGCGAGGATTTCAAGCACGGCCATCGGATTGCGCGAGATATGGCCGCCGTCAGGCAGGATCTGGCGGTCGAGCTCCTCGGCGAGATTGCGGGTAGCACCGCGTAGCGCCGAGGCCGGCGCCGGCAGCGACAAAGCGGCAAAGGCCAGCGCAATGCGGGCGCGCAGCCGGTCCTTGCCGTCCGGCATCTCGCGCACCATGGCGCGCAGATAGCGGATCTGGACGGCGAGCGATTTCAAGAACGCGCGGTAGAACGGAAATTCGGCGCCCTGCAACACGATCGAGGAATGCTGCAGCCAGGCAATGACACGCTTGGCCGTCGTGCCGGGCTCCCAGGCGACGCCGGAAATATGGCTGCCATGGATTGCAATCCAGTCGGAAACCAACGCCCGCGCGTTGGCGGCGGCTAGCTCGGTGCCGGCGGCACGCATATGGCGCAGCCAGCGAAAGCCATGCAGCGTTTTTTGCCAGCCGGGATTGGGCACGTCGATCTGGAAGGGCGATTTGCCGCCGGTCTCGACCAGATGCCCCGAAAGCGGATAGCGGCCGTAATAGATCTCGAGCGCGATCTGAGGATCGGCGAGCCGCAGGTCCGGTGGGGCGATCAGGACGCGCTCCGGCGTGCGGCCTGAGTAGCGCCAGCGATAGAGTGGCCCGGCGCGCAAGCGCCGGCGCGTCTTGCGCCAGAACTCCCTCGCGACAAGCGTCCACAGACGCGTCGTGTTACCGGCAGCGATTGCCAAAACCCCTCCTGATCGTCCTCACCCAGGCACAAGTTTATATGATTCAAGAACTTGTGCGAAGGCGAATTCCGCGGCAGTGGGGCCGTTCAGCCTGTTTTCCATGCCTCCTCGCCCCAAGAAGCCGGACGGCGCTTCAAGATCGGCCCTTAGCCGGCTCTGCGCATGCGGGCGGCGAAGAAGCCGTCCAGCCCGGAGCGGCCCGGCGAGCCTAGCTCCAGATCGGCAGGCGTGGTGCGCAACGTGCCTTGCGGCGTCAGAAACGGGTCGATGCCGGCGATCTCACCCGGCCGAAGCGGGTCGTCGACAATCTCCGCATTGCCGGCGAGAAAGTCGCGATAGAGCTCTTCGCCTTCCAGCGGATCGAGCGAACAGTTGGAAAAGACGATGCGTCCACCAGGCTTGACCAGGGTGACGGCGCGGGCAAGCAGCCGGCGTTGCAGGTCGGCCAGTTTTTCGACGTCGGCCACCGTCTTCGTCCAGGGGACGTCGGGATGCCGCCGCACCGTGCCGGTCGAAGAGCAAGGTGCGTCGAGGAGGACGGCGTCGAAGAGGTCCTTCGGCTCGTATTTGAGCAGATCGGCCTGGACGATCTCGGCGGCCAGACCGAGCCGTTCGAGGTTCTGCGTCAGCCGTGCCAGCCGCGTTTTGGACATGTCTAGCGCGGTGACGTGGGCGCCGGCGAGGATCAGCTGGGCGGTCTTGCCGCCCGGCGCGGCGCAGAGGTCGGCGATTCGCAAACCATTGATGTCGCCGAACAGCCGGGCCGGCAGGCTGGCCGCTGCATCCTGAACCCACCAGGCGCCTTCCCCAAAGCCGGGCAGTTCGGTCACGGAAGCGCTGAGCTTTTCCACCCGCACCGTGCCGGTCGGCAAGACAAAGCCGCCGAGCCGTTCGGCCCACAGCGCCGGGTCCGACTTGACCGAGAAATCGACCGGTGCCTCATGGCGATGGGCGAGCAGTATCTGCCGGGCCTTGTCGAGGCCGTAGACTGTTTTCAAACGGTCGGAAAACCATTTTGGCGCCTCGTCGGTAGCGGCAAATGCTGCGGCGAGCTCGTCCTGCTTGGCCCGCGCCAGCGTGCGCAGCACGCCGTTGACGAGGCCGGAAAAGCGCGCCGTGCGCGGATCGGACTTGGCGTGTGTCACGGCGAGGTCGACGGCGGCGCTGTCGGGAACATCGAGGAACAGGATCTGCGCTGCCGCCACATGCAAAATGTGCGAAAGCGCCGTGGCGTTGGGCGGCAGCGGCTTTTCCAGGCGACGGGCCAAAAGGCCTGATATGGTCATGCGGTAGCGCAGGGCGGTGACCAGAATGGCGCGCACCAAAGCGCGGTCGCGCAGGTCGAGCGCCTTGTATTGTGGATGGCCGTTTTCATGGTCGGTCAGCCCGTCGAGCGGCGTTTTCGCGTCAATGACGGCGGCAAGCAGGCGCGCGGCTGCCTTGCGCGCGGCGAGACCGCGAGCTTCTGAAGCCTCACTGTGAGTTGGCCTCATTGTGTCGGCGATCGGTTGACTAGTTTAAATATAGCGCTGACAAAATCTTCTTTGCTTCCTAGGGGGGAGGTCACCTGAATGTAGTCTTTTTCAACCGTGCCGACATAGTCCGCGACTTGCTTTGGAGATGCACCATCCCCGACAAGTCGGACGATGTGGCGGAGATAGGTGTCATATTCATCTTCAGGAAGTGGGCGAAAGCCCAGATCACTTGATGTTGCTATGCTCGCCATCGGTATGCCGACAGGGTTCCAGTGCCTTGCACAAAGATCGCGCATTTCCGCCAGCGAGATCCCGCCTTTTTTGTCTGTCGCGCTCGTCACGACCACGGACCTTTGGGTCCGGTCGGATTGCGTCCCCAGGGATTGGGTCTCGGCTTGGCCGGCTCAGGCGGCCTTTCGGGCCGCGCGGCCCTGTCCCACGGACCAGACGGCTGCTGCCCGGTCCCTTCCGGCGCCGGCCTTGGCGTCGCGGCCGCTTCGGGTGCGCCGGCCATTTCGCTCGCCATCCTCTGCAACGCGGCGATGCGGTTTTCTGTGCTCGGGTGAGTGGAAAACAAACTGTCCATACGCTCGCCGGAAAGAGGATTGATGATGAAGAGATGGGCGGTTGCCGGATTGCGCTCGGCATCCGGGTTGCGGATGCGTTCGGCGCCCCGCGCGATCTTGTCAAGCGCCGAGGCGAGCCACAGCGGGTGTCCACAGATTTCGGCACCGCGCCGGTCGGCCTCATATTCGCGGGTGCGGCTCACCGCCATCTGCACGATCATGGCGGCCAAAGGCGCGACGATCATTGCCACCAGCACGCCGACGATGCCGAAGGAATTGTTGTTGTCGCGGTTGCCGCCGAAAAAGAAGGCGAAATTGCCGAGCATCGAAATTGCGCCGGCAAAGGTGGCGACGATCGTCATGGTCAGCGTATCGCGGTGCTGCACATGGGCGAGCTCGTGCGCCATCACCGCCGCGACTTCTTCATGCGATAGCCGCTCGAGCAGGCCGGTGCTGGCGGCGACAGCGGCATTTTGCGGATTGCGGCCGGTGGCGAAGGCATTGGGCTGCGGATTGTCGATGAGATAGGTTCTCGGCATCGGCAGGCCGGCACGTTGGGCGAGACCCTGCACGATGGCGTAATATTCAGGCGCGTTGCGTTCGTCGACTTCGATCGCACGGTGCATCGACAGCACCATCTTGTCGGCGTTCCAATAGCTGAACAAATTGGTGCCGGCGGCGATCAGCAAGGCGATCATCATGCCGCCGGATCCGCCGACCAGATAGCCGACGCCCATGAACAGGGCCGTCATTGCGGCCAAAAGCATGGCGGTGCGAAGGGTGTTCATCGTCTGCTCCATTTGGGCCCAACAAAGGGGTCGATCCTTGTGGGCCCATCGCTATATGATGGGAAACAGCGGTTCCCGTTTCAATCGGGGCCTGTTTCAATCTAGCGGAAGATCGCATGATCGACAAAACCAGCCAAACGCATGCTAACGGCTCGCCGCAAAAGCCGCTGACCCCGGCAGCCAGGCGCGCCTTGGTCGAGGCCGAGGCCCGGCGGGAGAAATATCGCGAGCAGGAAGCCACGCTGCCGAGGGAGATCGGCGGGCGCGGCGGCAAGGAGCCTGGCCGCTATGGCGACTGGGAGGTCAAGGGCCTGACCAGCGACTTTTAGCGCAAGCAGGATGCTAGTTAAGCAGGCTGTGCGGTCCGTTCCGCTTCGATGGCAATCCAGCCGTTGTCATCGACAGCGATGCCGATCGCGCCATAGCCGGTGATGGCGGCATGCGGCGTCTGCAACGGATGCCGGTGCGTGGCGCTGATCACCACGATTGCAGCGCCCGCGGCTTCGGCTGCCGCTATGCCGGCCGGCGCGTCCTCGAAGACGAGGCAGTCGCGCACATCGACGCCGAGCCGTGCGGCCGCCAGCCGGAAGCAGTCGGGTGCCGGCTTGCCGCGAGCCACGTCCTCCGCCGCGACGATCACGGCGGGAGCCGGAATGCCGGCGGCCTGCAGGCGCAGCAAGGCAAGTTCGCGCGGTGCCGAAGTGGCGATCGCCCAGCTTCCAGGCGGCAGCGACGCCAAGAAGGCCGCGGCGCCGGCAATCGGGCGAATGCCCTCGACATCGGCCGCCTCGGCCTGCAAAAGCGATTCGGCTTCGCGGGCAGGATCGACGCCTGGGAGCGCCAGCCGGCCGATGGTCTCGATCGCCCGCACGCCGTGGATGGTCGGCAGGAATGCGGCGACGTCAAGACCTTGCCGATGCGCCCACGCTGCCCAGACCCTTTCCGCCGCGGCGATCGAATTGAGAATCGTGCCGTCCATATCGAACAGGAAGGCCGCGAATTTTCTGCCTGCGAACATCGGTTTCCCGGGGTCATCTTGGAGGAATTATTTCGAAAGACGCGTGTCGATCGACCGTAACGTTGCCGCGTCCGTATGGGAAGTCGCGAGGCGTCGTTTTTGACGACCACAAGGAACCGCCGCACACTCTCCTGCGTTGACCAGCACTATCTTCCATGACGATCGTAGGGGGACGGCGATGCTGATCAGGCTCGGCTATGAAATTGCCATTGAATGCGCTGCAGCCACGCCGATTGTTTCGCTGCTCGAGATCCATCGGGATCGCCAGGCCGACATCAAGCGGCAGACGCGCGTGCTGACGTCGCCGTCGGTTCCGACCAGGGTCTACCACGATCTTTTCGGCAATAGCTGCCGCCGCTTCACGGCGCCGGCCGGAAGCTTTCGCATCCTTTATGACGCGGTGGTCGAGGACAGCGGCGAGATGGACGAAGTCAACACGCTGGCCGGGGAAGTCCCGGTTGCCGAATTGCCGGACGAGGTGCTCGGCTATCTGCTCGGCAGCCGTTACTGCGAGACCGACCATCTCGGCGACCTGGCCTGGCAACTTTTCGGCCAGCTTCCGCCGGGCTGGGCGCGGGTGCAGGCGATCGTCGACTATGTCCACAACCGCCTGTCCTTCGGCTACGGCTATGCGCGCTCGACCCGCACGGCGGCGCAGGCGCATGAGGAGCGCGTCGGCGTCTGCCGCGACTTTGCCCATCTGGCGATCACGCTCTGCCGCTGCATGAACATCCCGGCCCGCTACGTGAACGGCTATCTCGGCGATATCGGCGTGCCCGCCGATCCGGCGCCGATGGATTTCTCGGCCTGGGTGGAAGTGTTCCTCGACGGCAGATGGTACACCTTCGATCCTCGCCACAATGTGCCGAGGATCGGCCGCGTCGTCATAGCCCGCGGCCGCGACGCCACCGACGTGCCGCTGCTGCACAGTTTCGGCCCGCATCGGCTCAGCCTGTTCAAGGTCTGGACCCACGAGCAGGAAGGCAATCTGTTCAAGCCGCCCTATCGCGGCGTCGACAAGACCGTCAGCGCACGGATGCTGGCCTGATCTTCGGACACATTCGCAGTCCGGATTTCCACCTGCCGCCACTGCGGCAGCACTGATCCTGTTCGATACATCTCGTCTGTACCGGATTGGGACGCAGTCCAGCCGTCTCGAATTGCGAGCCCGAATCTTGGTAAGCGCTTTTTGAACAAAGCCGTGCCGACGCGGCTTTCGTTTACCCGCTGTTTACCTTGTCGCCGCTCGAAACCGTTTGGAAACAATGGCCTGAGCGGGGGCCGCTCGCTTTCCCGCGCCCGGCGGCGCGATCCGGCCGGATTCCTGCAATGCGCGTTCGGACAGCTGCAGGCTGTAGCGAATGGAGGCGGAAGGGATGCGGCGTTTCGGGGGTCTTGTTCAGGCGATCGGCGGCTTTGCCGGGGATCGCAGCGGAAATTTCGCGGTCCTGTTTGGTATAATCGGCTCAGTACTGGCGCTGAGTGTCGGCTTTGCCGTCAACGTATCCCAACTCTACAATGTGAAATCGAGCCTGCAAGGCGTCGTCGATGCGGCGGTCACCTCGACGGCCCGCGACCTGACGACCGGCGTTATCAGCGAGGCCGAAGCCAGCAAATCGGTGCAGGCCTTTCTCGATGCCAACAGCACGGCGGGTATCCTGCAGGACAATCAGATCGTTCTCGACAAACTGACCGTCGACCAGACCGCCAGGACCGTTCAGGCGGACGTTCATGTCAATGTCAGCTATTATTTCCCGCTTTTCAGCACGGGTAGCATGCAGCGCGTTCCCGCATCGACGACGGCTCTCTATTCGGACAAGCAGATCGAAGTCGCGATGATGCTCGATGTGACCGGGTCGATGGCCGGCCAGAAAATCATCGATCTACGGGCGGCCGCGGCGAATGCCGTCGACAGTTTCCTGGGCGGCCAGGACCCTGCCAAGCCACGTGTGCGGGTTGCCATCGTGCCTTATGCCAATTCGGTGAATGCCGGTACACTTGCCGCCACCAGCGTCTATGTGGAAACCACCGCCAGTCAACGCAAACAGGCGCCGGCCAATGACGCCGTGCAGTATGTCTCGGGCTTTATCCGTCCCGATAATTGCGCCACCGAGCGCAAGGGGATTTATCAATATTCGGACGCGGGCCCCGACGCCAGCATGGTCAACCGCGACTACCTGCTGTCGTCCTTCGCGTGGCAAACCGGCACCGCCGCCTGCCCGAGCGCCGCGCTGATGCCGCTGACAGCGGATGCGACGGCGCTCAAGACGGTCATCAAGAATTTCGTCGCCTCCGGCGGCACCGCCGGCCATATCGGCGTGCAGTGGACCTGGTACATGCTCTCGGAGAACTGGGGGGGCATCATGAGGACTTCGCAGCGGCCGGCCAAGATGGATCCAAAGAAGGTTGCCAAGATTGCGATCCTGATGACCGACGGCGAATTCAACCTGTCCTACTTCGATGCGAGCACGGTGAGCGACGTCTACAATGACGCCGGCAAGGAGCCGACCCGCACGGCCGCCAAAAAACTTTGCGCTGCCATGCGCGACAACGGCATCGAGATCTTCACTATTGGGTTTGACCTAAACGAAACGAATGCCAAGGCGACGCTCCAGGATTGCGCGAGCCCGGACACCGCCAAGATCAAGCACTTCTACCAAGCTGCCAATGGAACCGAACTCAACCAGGCTTTCCAGGATATAGCGCGCAATGTCGAGATGTTAACCGTAACCAAATAGGGGACAACAGCCCAAAAAGGAAAAGGCCGCCGCTTCTCGCGAAGCCGGCGACCTTCCGTGTTTCCGTCCATGGCGCGGCTCCTGGCGGCGACCCTGGTCGCCAGCCGCGCATCTCGCGCCTTAGCGGGAAGACTGCTTCCCGAAAGTGCGATCCGCTGAGGCCACGTTCTGGAAAACGAAATCACTCGACATCGGATCACCTCCTTTCGATTTGTTGAACACTCCCCCATGATGGGGTGTCATCCGGCAAATGGCAAGGCGCGGCACCCGAAAATCCTGAACAAGCCTGCTTGTGCACTCGGGCGGCTTGCGGCCGGCCGATCGGGCAGGCAAGATCGAGCCGCTATTGTTCCGGGCCACTATTTTGCCGGGTAAGGGAGGACGGGGATGGAGGCAGCCGAGAGAGCGGCCCGGATTGTTCGGACGGTCATCGAGACGCTGAAGCCGGGTTTTGCGGTGAGGCTGTGGACAGGCGAGCGGATCGGCCCGGCTGCCGGCCCGGTGCTCACCATCAACGACCAGGACATCGTCTGGCAGATCGTACGTCGGCCCTCTTTATCGACGCTGATCGAGATGTGGATTGCCAAGGCGGTCGACGTCGAAGACGGATCGCTGTTCGATTTCTACGCCTTGCCCACGCACGGCAAGCTCAGGACGAAGCTCAAGACATTGCCGAAGCTGGCGATCCTGCGCGACCTGCCGGCGGTGCTGTTTTCGCGAAAACAGATGACGACGCGAACCGATCTTTCCGGCCGCAATCCTTTCGTCAGCGGTTCGAGCAAGGAGGCGATCCAGCATCATTACGACATTTCCAACGCATTCTACCGGCTCTTCCTCGACGAGCGCATGGTCTATAGCTGCGGCTACTTCAAGGATTTCGCCAACGATATCGATCAGGCCCAGAGAGACAAGCTCGACCATATCTGCCGCAAGCTTCGGCTGAAGCCCGGCGATAGATTGCTCGACATCGGCTGCGGCTGGGGAGCGATGCTCATCCATGCGGTGAAGAATTATGGCGTCGTCGGCCACGGCGTCTCGCTATCGGAAGCACAGACCGAGCTCGCCCGTGAACGCATCCGCGCCGAGGGGCTGGAGGACCGCATCACCATCGAGATAAAGTCCTATGCCGAGCTGTCCGGCTCCTTCGACAAGATCTCGTCGATCGGCATGTTCGAGCATCTGGGGCTTGCCAACCATGCGGCCTATTTCTCGAGGATCCATCGCCTGCTCAAGCCGGGCGGCATCTATCTGCACCACGCCATCACCCGGCGCGACAAGGGCAGCTTGAAGAAGACGCTGCGCAAGGGGCCGGAATTCAAGGCGCTGATCAAATACATTTTTCCGGGCGGCGAACTCGACACGATCGGCATGACGCTCGGCAATCTCGAGGCGCACGGCTTCCTCGTCTACGACGTCGAAAATTTGCGCGAGCACTATGCGCGCACCTGCAGGCTATGGGCCGAGCGCCTCCACGCACGCTTCGATGAAGCTATCGCCGAGGTCGGCGAAGCCAAGGCGCGGCTCTGGCTGCTTTATCTCACCGGCTGCTCGATTACCTTCGAACGCGCCTCGGCGCAGGTTTTCCAGACCGTTGTCACTAGGCGCGCGCGTGGGCCGAGCGGCCTGCCGCCGACGCGGGCGGATTTGTACCGATAGCTACAGGAGGCGCATCGTGGCGCCGATCTCGACGCGGGCCGGTCGATCGACGGTGCAGTAGACGCCGAGGTTATGGGCGTTGTGGCGGACCAGGCTGCGCAGGATTGCCGGGTTGTGGTCGAACCCGTTCTGGCCAATGATGGTGAAGCCGCAGCGACGGCACGGCTCGGAGATGGTCAGGAGCAGGTCGCCGATTGCCAGCTTGCACCCGATCCATTCCGTCTCGGGAAACGACCCCTCGACCTCTGGCATATCGACGACGATGTTGGAGCGGAAGCGGCGCGCGTCGGCGGCGCCCTCTGGATGCAGCACTTTCAAACGCGCCAGTGAGGCGGTGGTCAGCAGATGAATAGGGGTTTTGACGTAGCGTTCCGTCAGCAGGGGGCCGAGGTAATCCGGAGCCGCATTTTCCCGGCGGAACGGCCGGATGGAAGCCGCAAAGCCGAGATACGCGGAAACCGCGCGATCACTTTGCGCGCCAGGTGCCGAAAGCCAGCGTCCGTCGGGGATGGCGACCTCCAGCCTGCCGGCCTGCGACAGCCGGGTGCGGATGCGGGGCACCTTGTGCCATTTCGCTTCGCGGTCGGGCCGCGCGATTTCATCGGTCGAGGTATCGACAAGACCAAACAGGCGGTCGCCTTCGACGGTATACCAGTCGACGGAGATCGCCTCCTGAAACTCGCCGGCGAGCGAGCTCGCGGGATAGCGCCAAAGCTCGGTGACGGCGCCCAATGCGGGTTGCATCAGCCCTTCTTGTTTTGCCGGTTGGCGATCAGGTCGTCGACGACTGCCGGGTCGGCGAGCGTCGAGGTGTCGCCGAGCGCGGCAAAATCATCCTCGGCGATCTTGCGCAGGATGCGCCGCATGATCTTGCCGGAACGGGTCTTCGGCAGGCCGGGCGCGAACTGGATCTTGTCGGGCGAAGCGATGGCGCCGATCTCCTTGCGGACATGGGCGACGAGCTCCTGGCGCAATTCCTCGCTTGGCGTCTCGCCGGCCATCAGCGTGACATAGCAGTAGATGCCCTGGCCCTTGATATCGTGCGGGTAGCCGACGACGGCGGCCTCCGAGACCTTCTCATGCGAAACCAGCGCCGATTCGACCTCGGCGGTGCCCATGCGGTGGCCGGAGACGTTGATGACGTCATCGACGCGGCCGGTGATCCAGTAGTAGCCGTCAGCATCGCGGCGGCAGCCGTCGCCGGTGAAGTACCTGCCCTTGTAGGTCGAGAAATAGGTCTGCACGAAGCGGTCGTGATCGCCATAGACGGTGCGCATCTGGCCCGGCCATGAGTCGGCAATGCAAAGATTGCCGCTGGCTTCGCCTTCCAGTACCTTGCCGTCGGCGTCGACCAGCTGCGGCTTGACGCCAAAGAAGGGCCGCGTCGCCGAACCCGCCTTGAGGTGGGTGGCGCCCGGAACCGGCGTGATCATGATGCCGCCGGTCTCGGTCTGCCACCAGGTGTCGACGATCGGCACCTTGCCGTTGCCGACGACGTTGAAATACCACTCCCAGGCTTCCGGATTGATCGGCTCGCCGACGGTGCCGAGCACGCGCAGCGACTTGCGCGACGTTTTGGTGACATGGGCATCGCCGGCGCCCATCAGCGCGCGCAGCGCCGTCGGCGCCGTGTAGAAGATGTTGACCTTGTGCTTGTCGATCACGTCCCAGAAACGCGACTGCGACGGGTAGTTCGGCACGCCTTCAAACATCAGCGTGGTGGCGCCGTTGGCGAGCGGCCCGTAGACGATATAGCTGTGGCCGGTGACCCAGCCGACATCGGCGGTGCACCAGTAGATATCGCCGTCATGATAGTCGAAGACATATTGGTGGGTCATCGAGACATAGACGAGATAGCCGGCGGTGGTGTGCAGCACGCCCTTCGGCTTGCCGGTCGAGCCGGATGTGTAGAGGATGAACAGCGGGTCCTCGGCGTTCATCTTCTCGGGCTTGCATTCGGCCTTAACCGTGGCGACCTCGTCATGGTACCAGACGTCGCGCCCGGCGGCCCAGCCGGTCTTGCCGCCGGTGCGGCGCACGACCAAGACCTTTTCGACTTTCGTTCCGGCCTTGGCGGCGATCTCGATCGCCTTGTCGGTGTTCTCCTTCAGCGGGATAGTCTTGCCGCCGCGCAGGCCTTCGTCGGCGGTGATGACGAAGGTCGACTTGCAGTCGTCGATGCGTCCGGCCAGCGCATCCGGCGAAAAGCCGCCGAAGACAACCGAATGAATGGCGCCGATGCGCGTGCAGGCGAGCATCGCATAAGCGGCCTCCGGGATCATCGGCATGTAGATGGTGACGCGGTCGCCCTTCTTGACGCCGTGCTTCTTCATCACATTGGCGAGGCGGCAGACACGTGCGTGAAGTTCGTTATAGGTGATCTTCCTGTCGTCGTAGGGATTGTCGCCTTCCCAGATGATGGCGGTCTGTTCGCCGCGCTTCTTCAGATGCCGGTCGATGCAGTTCCACGAAACGTTTGTCTGGCCATCCTCGAACCATTTGATCGAAACCTTGCCGTCGAAGGACGTGTTCTTGACCTTGCTGTAGGGCTTGAACCAGTCGATGCGCTTGCCGTGCTTGCCCCAGAACTTGTCCGGGTTCTTGACGCTGTCGGCGTACCATTTCAGGTAGGTGTCATTGTCAATCAGCGCGTTCTTCTTCCACGCCGGCTGGACGCGATGGACATGAACATCGGACATTTCTTCGCCTTCCTCCCCAAAACCAAACCGCCGGCTTGACCGCCGGCAGGATCGCGGCGATGCGGCCGCGAATTCGCGCGCATTATTAACAGTTCGGCGGTGACGGCAACATTAGACGTTGGATTCGCGCGGCGGGATGCCGCAGGTGCCTTGCCGGGCGGTGTCAGCACTCTCGTGAGGCGGCTGCTAAGCGCATGTTTTTGCGGGAGGAATCTGGTTTGATCGCAGAAATATCAATAGACGAATAAGCAAATGGGGTGCACAATTTCAGGCTGGGAGGAAGGAGAATCAACCAGGGGACCGGCAATGCGCGACCATTCAGAAATGGACCTGATGCTCAAGGGCTATGGCTTGACCACGGCCAAGATTCTTTATCACTTCCCAGATCATCCGCATCTGCTGCAGAGCTTCATCTGGCAGGATTACGACATCGCCCCGAAATTTCCCGTGCTGATCCGCTTCATCGAGTTCTGGAAGGCCAAGCTCGAAGGCCCGCTGCATTCGGTCAGCTACACGCACCAGAAGCTGATCGCGCCGAACGAATGGCGCAAGGTCGACGGCGAGTTCGTTCTGCATTAGCCGGGCGGGCGGCAGTCTGGGAGCCGCCGCCCAGCTTTTGGAGCGTCAGACTGCGGGCGGGTTCAGCCGGGCAAAACCCTCCTGCCGGCGATAGGGAAAATACGGATAGGGTGCGGTGACCTCACTTGCCGTGTCGAGCTTCTTCATCTGCTCGGCTGTCAAGGACCAGCCGACGGCGCCGAGATTCTGGCGCAACTGCTCCTCGTTGCGCGCGCCAATGATGACGGAGGCGACGGTCGGCCGCTGCAGCAGCCAATTGATGGCGATCTGCGGTATGGTCTTGCCGGTTTCCTCGGCGACAACATCAAGCGCGTCGACGACCCGATAGAGATGCTCATCCTCGACGGGCGGTCCGAAGCTTGCCGTGTCGTGCAGCCGGCTTTTCTCAGGCAGCTTCTGGCCACGGCGGATCTTGCCGGTCAGGCGGCCCCAGCCGAGTGGGCTCCACACCAGCGCACCGACGCCCTGGTCGAGGCCGAGCGGCATCAACTCCCATTCATAATCGCGTCCGACCAGCGAGTAATAGACCTGATGGGCGACGTATCGGGGATAGCCATGTCTATCCGCCAGGCCGAGCGACTTCATCACTTGCCAGCCGGAAAAATTGGAGACGCCGACATAACGCAGCTTGCCGGCGCGCACGAGACTGTCCAGCGTCGACAGCACCTCCTCGATCGGTGTTGCGGCGTCGAAGGCGTGCAGTTGCAGCAGGTCGATGTAATCGGTGCCAAGACGCTTCAGCGCGTCTTCGACGGCCTTGATCAGGCGTGAACGTGACGAGCCGGCATCGTTGGGACCGTCGCCCATCGGCAGCGAGGTCTTGGTCGAGATCAGCACGGCGTCGCGGCGGCCCTTGATGGCAGCGCCGAGCACTTGTTCGGAAGCGCCATTCGAATAGACATCGGCGGTGTCGAACAGGTTGACGCCGGCCTCAAGGCAGATGTCGACCAGCCGCCGTGCTTCCGCCGCATCGCTGTTGCCCCAGGCACCGAACAGCGGGCCTGAACCGCCGAAGGTTCCAGCGCCGAACGAGAGCACCGGGACCTTCAGGCCTGATGCGCCAAGATTTCGATAATCCATGGGTTTGCTCCTTGTGGAAGGATGGCTGTTTCAAAGATTGGCTGAGGTTTGCGTTCTATGACCGCGCGATTTCCGGTGTAGCGAGGACAGGATCTCGGTCGAGACGCAGCGCAAACGCCGCTACGGCAAGCGCTGAAAGTGGCAACAGCGCCGCGACCCAGGTGACGGCACCGAGGCCGGGACCATGGGCGATGACCACGCCGCCGAGCCAGGCGCCGGCCGCATTGCCGAGGTTGAAGGCGGCGATGTTGAAGGATGAAGCTAGGCTCTGGCCGGCGCCTTGCGCCTTCTGCAACACCCATAACTGTAGCGGCGCGACGGTGGCGAAGGCGGCGGCGCCGAGCAGGCCGACATAGATAACGGCCATGACCTGGCTGTGCAGGGCGAAGGTCATGGTGCCGAGCACCAGCGCCAGCACGACGAGACTGCCGAGAACGGACGGTACCAGCCAGCGATCGGCGAACTTGCCGCCGGCGAGGTTGCCGGCGATGAGGCCGCCGCCGAAGACCAGCAGGATCGGCGACACCGCTGTCTCGTCAAAACCGGTGATCTCGGTCAGCAACGGGGCGATGTAGGTGAAGACGGCGAAGACGCCGGCATAGCCAAGCACGGTGGTGGCAAAGCCAAGCAGGACCGGCGCGCGGCCGAGCAAGGCGAGATCGGCGCGCAAATTGCTCTTCTCAGGCTCTGTTCGGCTGCGCGGCACCAGCAGCAGAATGATGGTAAAGGCGGCGATGCCGACCAGGGTCACCGCCCAGAAGGTCGCGCGCCAGCCGAAGGCTTGGCCGAGCCATGTGCCGAAGGGCACGCCGAGGATGTTGGCGATGGTCAGGCCGGTGAACATCAGGGCGATCGCCGAGGCTTTCTTGTTGGGCGCCACCAGTCCGGTCGCCACGACCGAGCCGACGCCGAAGAAGGTACCGTGGGCGAAGGCGGCCAGTACGCGCGCACCCATCAGCGTCCAGTAGTCTGGGGCAAGCGCACAAGCGAGGTTGCCCAGCGTGAAGATCGCCATCAGCGCCAGAAGCACGGTCTTGCGCGGCCAACGGCCGGTCGCGATCGTCAGCAGCGGCGCGCCGATGACGACGCCCAGCGCATAGCCAGAAATCAGCTGGCCGGAAGCTGAGATCGAGACGCCGAGATCGGTGCTGACGTCGAGCAGCAGGCCCATGATGACGAATTCGGTGACGCCGATGCCAAAGGCACCGGCGGCAAGAGCGTAAAGAGCAAGGGGCATGGCGGTTCCCACTTCGATGACGACCAGTTTTGACGACGGGCGCCGTGTCCTCCCACGCCCCGATCCGGAAGATCGTGCCGCGATGTGCTGTGAACCAGCCTTGCATCGGGCACATCGTCTGTGAAATAGATTCACCAATGGCCAGGCCCGACATCAATCGCTCCGGCGAGATCGAAGTGTTCGTCCGCGTCGTCGAGGCGGGCAGCTTTTCAGCCGCTGCCCGCGCGTTGCGGATGACGCCGTCGGCGGTGAGCAAGCTGATCGCGCGGCTGGAGGCGCGGCTTGGTGCGCGGCTGGTCAGCCGTTCGACGCGCAAGCTGCAACTGACGCCGGAGGGTGCGGCGTTCTTCGACAGCGGCGTGCGCGTCCTTGCCGACATGGCGGCGGCCGAGCGCGAGGCAGCGGCGGGTGCCGCGCCGCGTGGCCGGCTGCGGATCAACAGCTACGTGCCTTTCGGGCAGCATCGGCTGATCCCGCTTTTGCCGCGTTTCCTAGAGCGCTACCCCGAAATCTCGGTCGATCTGGTGTTGACCGACGATGTCATCGACCTGATGGAGGAGCGCGCTGACGTCGCCATCCGCGCCGGGCCGCTTGGCGAATCACGGCTGGTGGCGCGCAAGCTCGGGCAGAGCCGGGTGGTCGTCGTTGCGGCGCCATCGTATCTCGAAGCGCGTGGCACGCCCAAGACGCCCGCCGACCTCGATCGTCACAACCGGATGGGATTCCGTTTCGTTCGTCACCTCGAGGGCTGGCCTTTTATCGACGCGGCCGGCAAACCGATCACCCTGTCGATCATCGGAAATACGCTGGTCAGCGACGGCGAGGCGATGCGGCTGATGGCGCTCTCGGGGGCGGGCATCGCCCGGCTGGCACGCTGGCATGTGGAGGCCGACATTGCCGCCGGCCGGCTTCTGCCGCTGCTGGAAGATTTCAATCCCGGCGACGAGGAACTCACCCACGCCGTCTATGTCGGCCAAGGCAAGTATCTGCCGGCGCGGGTGCGGGCGTTTTTGGACTTTTTGGTCGAGACTGTTCGGCTGACTTGAGCCCAAAAAAAGATAGGGAGCCTGCCGGCTCCCGAAGCATCAAATCGAAGGTAAATTGAACTACTTTTTCGGCACAAAGGGCGCCGGCCGCCGGCCGGCCGCCTGACGCTCCAGCATCCAGCCCGGGTATTCGGCGGGCAGGGCACTGACTTCGTCGAGGCGAACAAGATCATCGGCATCGAGCTGCAACTCGGTGGCTGCAAGGTTCTGTTCCAGCTGCTCCATGCGGCTGGCGCCGATGATGACGCTCATCACGAATGGCTTGGCCAGGACATAGCCGAGCGCCACCGTGGCGACGCTGACGCCGTGCTTGACGGCGATCTCGCGCATGACAGCGACCGCTGCCCAGGCACGGTCCTCATTGACCGGCGGGAAATTGAAGCTGGCGCGACGGCCCTCGCCATTGCCGGGGGCGCCCGGTCCGTATTTGCCGGAGAGCAGGCCGCCAGCCATCGGCGACCAGACCATCAGCCCGAGTTTCTCCTCGTTGAGCAGCGGCACGATTTCGCGCTCGAGATCGCGGCCGGCGATCGAATAATACGACTGCACGGTCTCGAAGCGGGCAAAGCCTTTGCGCTCCGCAATACCCAGCGCCTTGGCGATGCGCCAGGCCTGCCAGTTCGAGACGCCGACATAGCGGACCTTGCCGGCGGCAACCAGGTCGTCGAGCGCCCGCAGCGTTTCGTCGATCGGCGTCACCGTGTCGGTGCCGTGCAGCTGGTAGAGATCGATGTGATCGAGCTGTAGCCGCTCGAGGCTGCTCTCGACCGAATCCATGATGTGGCCGCGCGAGGAACCGCGCTGGTTCGGGCCGCCGCCCATGGCGCCATGAACCTTGGTGGCGATGATCACGTCCTGACGGTTGACGCCAAGGTTCCTGAGCGACTGGCCGAGAAGCCGTTCCGAGGCGCCGAAGGAATAGACATCCGCCGTGTCGAAGAAATTGACGCCGGCGGCGAGGGAGCGGGCAACGATCTCGTCGACGCCCTTCTGGTCGAGGCTGGCGATCAGGCCCCATTGGGCATTCTCGCCGGCCGCGCCGAACGTCATCGTGCCGAGGCAAAGTTCGGAGACGAACATCCCCGTATTTCCAAGTTGATTGTAACGCATGGTGGCTCCAGACGGGTTGAGAATAACTCGACCCATATAGGAACGAAACGTTCCGTTTCTATACGCTGGCTTAGTCAATGTCAGCCTGTGGCCTAAGGTCGGCTGCGCCTCATCTGGCGCCGAAAATCGCCGATCCAACCCTGACACTGGTCGCGCCGAAGGCGATCGCGGTTTCGTAGTCGCCGGACATGCCCATGGAGAGCTTGTCGACGCAGGCCTCGAGCCCAAGCTTTTCCAGCAGCGCGAAATGCGGACCGGGGTTCTCGTCGGCCGGCGGAATGCACATCAGCCCTTCGATGGCGAGGGCGTGAACCGAGCGGCAGCGGGCGACGAAGGCGACAGCCTCGCGTGGCTCGATGCCGGCCTTTTGCGGCTCGGAGCCGGTGTTGACCTGGACATAGAGCCTTGGCGTCCTGCCCTGCCTGGCGATTTCCTTGGCCAGCTCTGCGGCGATCTTTTCACGGTCGATGGTTTCGATGACGTCGAACAATGCCACCGCTTCCTTGGCCTTGTTCGATTGCAGCGGACCGATCAGATGCAGCTCGACGTCGGGAAACGCCGTCCGCAGTGCCGGCCATTTGGCTTGTGCTTCCTGGACGCGGTTTTCGCCGAAGACGCGCTGGCCGGCCTCGATGACGGGGCGGATATCGGCGGCGTCGAAGGTTTTCGAGACCGCGACCAGCGTCACCGCTCCGGCCTCACGGCCTGCCTCGCGCTCGGCGGCAGCGATCCTTGCCTTGACCGTGAAAAGCTGTTCGGCGGCGCTCGCCATGCGTATATCCTGCCTGTGTTTGGCTTTTCGCCGGATCGCCGCAGTTGACGGGTCCGGCAATCCATGGTGAACACCGCGACGACATTTCCTGAGCCGCCCGGGCATTGTCCGGCGGCTCGCGCATGCTTTTAAGTGAAAAACACCCGATGGCAACCGAACGATACAATCCGCGCGCGTCAGAGCCCAAATGGCAGAAGGCCTGGGACGCCAAGAAGCTGTTCGAAGCCGACAATGACGACCCGCGCCCGAAATACTACGTGCTGGAGATGTTCCCCTATCCGTCGGGGCGCATCCATATCGGCCATACCCGCAACTATACGATGGGCGATGTGGTGGCGCGCTACAAGCGGGCCAAGGGTTTCAATGTGCTGCACCCGATGGGCTGGGACGCCTTTGGCATGCCAGCCGAAAACGCGGCGATGCAGAACAAGGTCCATCCCAAGGACTGGACCTATCAGAACATCGCCGCCATGCGCGAGCAGCTCAAGGTCATGGGCCTGTCGCTCGATTGGGCGCGCGAGTTCGCCACCTGCGATGTCGACTACTATCACCGCCAGCAGATGCTGTTCCTCGATTTCGTCGAGAAGGGGCTGGTGACGCGCAAATCCTCCAAGGTCAACTGGGATCCGGAGGACATGACGGTGCTTGCCAACGAGCAGGTCATCGACGGACGCGGCTGGCGCTCAGGCGCGCTGGTGGAACAGCGCGAGCTGACGCAGTGGTTCTTCAAGATCACCGATTATGCGCAGGATCTGCTGGATTCGCTCGATCAGCTCGACGACTGGCCGGAAAAAGTGAAGCTGATGCAGGCGAACTGGATCGGCCGTTCAGAAGGGCTGCTGATCCGCTGGCCGCTGGTCAAGCCAATCGCCGGCGAGCATGAGCTCGAAGTCTATACGACAAGGCCCGACACGATCTTCGGCGCGTCCTTCATGGCGATTGCGGCCGACCATCCGCTGGCCAAAAAGGCCGCCGAAGACAATCCGGCACTGGCAAAGTTCATCGACGAAGTCCGCCATATGGGCACTTCGGCGGCGGCCTTGGAGACGGCCGAGAAGAAGGGTTTCGATACCGGCACTCGCGTCGTCCATCCGTTCGACGAGAGGTGGACGCTACCCGTCTACGTCGCCAATTTCGTGCTGATGGACTATGGCACCGGCGCCATCTTCGGCTGCCCGGCACATGACCAGCGCGACCTCGACTTCGCCAACAGATACGGCCTTCCGGTCATTCCGGTGGTGATGCCGGAAGGCGAGAATCAAGGAAGCTTCCAGGTCATCGACGAGGCTTACGTCGATGATGGCGCGATGATCAATTCGCGCTTCCTCGACGGCATGAAGCCGGATCAGGCATTCGACGAGGTGGCGAAGCTGCTGGAACAAAGGACCATCGGCAACCGGCCGATGGCCGAGCGCAAGGTGAATTTCCGCCTGCGCGACTGGGGCATTTCGCGCCAGCGCTATTGGGGCTGCCCGATCCCGATGATCCATTGCGAGGATTGCGGCGTGGTGCCGGTGCCGAAAGCCGACCTGCCGGTCAAGCTGCCGGACGACATCGAGTTCGACCGGCCGGGCAATCCGCTCGATCGCCATCCGACATGGCGGCACGTCAAATGCCCGCGTTGCGGCAAGGATGCGCGGCGCGAAACCGACACGATGGACACATTTGTCGATTCTTCGTGGTATTTCGCGCGCTTCACCGCGCCGTGGGCAAACGATCCGACCGATCCCGAGGCCGCGACTGAATGGCTGCCGGTCGACCAGTATATTGGCGGTATTGAGCATGCGATCCTGCATTTGCTCTATTCGCGCTTTTTCACCCGCGCCATGCGCGAGACCGGCCATGTCGATCTCGCCGAGCCGTTCAGGGGCCTGTTCACGCAAGGCATGGTGGTACACGAGACCTATCGGGTTGGCGGCGCCTCGAACGGCCGCTGGCTTGCGCCAAGCGAGGTCAGGCTGGAAGACGCCGACGGCAAGCGCCGCGCCTTCGAAATCGCCACCGGCGAAGAGGCGGTGATCGGTCCGCTCGAAAAAATGTCGAAGTCGAAGAAGAATACGGTGAGTCCGGAAGAGATCACCGACGGCTACGGCGCCGATACGGCGCGCTGGTTCATGCTGTCGGACTCGCCGCCCGAGCGCGATGTCGAATGGACCGACGAGGGTGCGGCCGGCGCGCATCGCTTCATCCAGCGCATCTGGCGCCTGGTGTCGACGGCTGCCGAATCGCTCGCCGGAGTCCGGCCAGAGGCGGCGAAGGACGGCGAGGCCGGGACAGTGTCCAAGGCCGCGCACAAGATCCTGAAGTTGGTCGGCGAGGATATCGAAAAGCTCGCCTTCAACCGCGCCATCGCCCGCATCTATGAGCTCGCCAATGCCTTGACCGTACCGCTCAACGAGGCGGCAGAGGGCAAGGCCGGTCCGGCCCTGCAAGCGGCCTGCCGTGAGGCCGTCGAGATCCTGGTGCACCTGATCGCGCCGGTCATGCCGCATCTGGCCGAGGAGTGCTGGCAGACGCTCGGCGGCACCGACCTTGTCGCCGAACGGCCCTGGCCGGACTACGATGCCTCGCTTGTCGTCGACGCCGAGATCGTGCTGCCGGTCCAGGTCAACGGCAAGAAGCGCGGTGATTTGACAATTGCCCGCGACGCGGACCAAGGTGCGGTCGAAAAAGCGGTTCTGGCTCTCGAGTTCGTGCAGAAAGCGCTCGAAGGTAAGGCGCCGCGCAAGGTGATCATCGTGCCGCAGAGGATCGTCAATGTCGTTGCCTGATCCGAAAAAAGCGGAGCTGACGCTGCGCCGTGTCGTGCTTTACGGGCTGCTCGCCTCGGTGGCGCTGGTTTCCGCCTGCACGGTGCGGCCGCTCTATTCGAGCGCGCCGCTGATCGCCGGCTCGCAGGTCGGCGCCGCTGCCGAGCTGGCATCGATCTCGGTCAAGCCGGTCAAGACCCGCTACGCCCAGCAGGTCCGCAACAATTTGATCTTCGCGCTCGGCCAGGGCGCCGGCGAGCCGGCTTCGCCGGTCTATTCGCTTGATCTCGGCGTCTCCGAACTCGTCGAATCGGCGGCAATCGAGCAGGTCACGACCGACGAGGACGAGCCGACCGCCGGCACTGTGACGCTGACTGCCAACTATGTGCTCAGCGATGCCAAGACGGGCACGGTCATAGCGAGGGGCAAGCGCTCGATTCCGTCGTCATACGACAGGCCGCGCCAGGAATTCGCGTCATACCGAGCCCAGATCGACGCCGAGAACCGTGCGGCGCGCGAGCTGGCAGATGTGCTGCGGCTGTCGATCGCTCAGGATCTGATCAAGCACGGCAAGCCGGCGGCAAGCTAGGTCTTTCCGGAGTGCGCAATCTGCAAAAAAAGGCCGATTGCTCGGCCTTTTTTTGTTCGTAGGATAGTCGCTTCAGCCGATCTTCTGCCCGGTCTTTGCCCAGTCGGCGAGGAACAGTTCCAGGCCCTTGTCGGTCAGCGGGTGTTTGACCAGTGCCTTGAGCGTCGCCGGCGGCGCGGTGATGACATCGGCACCGATCAGCGCCGCCTGCTTGACATGGTTCACGGTGCGCACAGAAGCGGTCAGGATCTCGGTCTGGAAGTCATAATTGTCGTAGATGGTGCGGATATCGGCAATCAGCTCCATGCCGTCCCAGCCGCTGTCGTCGATGCGGCCGACGAAGGGCGAGATGAAGGAGGCGCCGGCCTTGGCGGCGAGCAGCGCCTGGGTGGCCGAGAAGCACAGCGTGACGTTGACCATGCGGCCGTCCGACCGGATGTCCTTGCAGGCTCTCAGGCCATCGAGCGTCAGCGGCACCTTGATGCAGACATTGTCGGCGATCCTGGCCAGGATCTTGGCCTCCGCCATCATGTCCTTGTATTCGGTGGCGACGACTTCGGCCGAGACTGGGCCCTTGACGATCTCGCAGATCTCTCTTGTGACGTCGGCGATCTTGCCGCCGGATTTCAGGATCAGCGACGGATTGGTGGTTACGCCGTCGAGCAGCCCCAAATCGTTCAGCTCGCGGATTTCCTTGACATCGGCGGTGTCGACAAAAAATTTCATGGCGGTCTCCTGAAGATTTTTCATGTGCACGTCATGCACATTCGGGGTCGGACTTTGATCTAGACCAAAGTCGGGGCAAGGTCACGCCTCATGATCGAAGATTCGCCCTTTGTCGCGGCCGCACCGGTGCTGGTGCCGATGCCCGCCGAGCGCCCCTACACCTATGCCGTGCCGGCTGGCATGCGCGTGGTGCCGGGCTCGATCGTGCGCGTTCCGCTTGGGCCCCGCCAGGTCGCCGGCATCGTCTGGGACGGCGCCGTCGAAAAGGTCGACGCGAAGAAATTGCGGCCGATCGAGCAGGTTTTCGACTGCCCGCCGATCGACCGCGCGATGCGGCGTTTTGTCGATTGGGTGGCGCAGTACACGCTGTCGCCGCCCGGCATGGTGGCGCGCATGCTGCTCAGGGCGCCGGAGGCGTTCGATCCGGAGCCGTGGATCGAAGGGCTGCAGCGCACCTTCGCCAAGCCCGACCGGATGACGGAGGCGAGGACGCGCGTGCTGGAGACGGCCGAAGGCGGACTTGCCTGGACGCGATCCGGCCTGGCGCATGCGGCAGGCGTGTCGTCGACGGTGGTGGACGGGCTGCGGGCGCAGGGCGTATTCCAGACGGTGATGATCCCGCCGCGGCCGGTGGTCGCAGCACCCGATCCCGGCTACGCCGTGCCTTCACTGATGCCCGACCAGAGCGATGCCGCCGAGACGCTGCGCGCCAATGTCGCGACCGGTACATTCGGGGTCACCCTGCTCGACGGTGTAACCGGATCCGGCAAGACGGAGGTCTATTTCGAGGCGGTCGCGGCCGCGCTCGATCGCGGCAAGCAGGTGCTGATCCTGCTGCCGGAAATTGCGCTGACCCATGCCTTCCTCGAACGCTTCCAGGAGCGGTTCGGCGCCAAGCCGGCGGAGTGGCACTCGGACCTGCCGCCAAGGATGCGCGAAAAGGTCTGGCGGCAGGTAGCGGAAGGCGGCGCGCGGGTCGTCGCCGGCGCGCGCTCGGCGCTGTTCCTGCCGTTCAGGGAGCTTGGACTGGTCGTCGTCGACGAAGAGCACGATCCCGCCTACAAGCAGGAGGATCGCGTCTTTTACAACGCGCGCGACATGGCCGTGGTGCGCGGCCATATCGGCGGCTTTCCGGTCGTGCTCGCTTCGGCGACACCGTCGGTCGAAAGCCGGGTCAATGCCAGCCAGGGCCGCTACAGCAGGGCGGTGCTTTCGGCGCGCTTTGCCGAGGCGGCACTTCCCGATCTCAAGACGATCGACATGCGCCGCGCGCCGCCGGCACGCGGCGGTTTCCTGTCGCCGGTGTTGCTTGGACAAATGCGGCAGACACTGGCAAAACAGGAACAGTCGCTGCTGTTCCTCAACCGCCGCGGTTATGCGCCGCTGACGCTCTGCCGGGTCTGCGGCCACCGCTTCGGCTGTCCGGTCTGCTCGGCCTGGCTGGTCGAGCACCGCTTTCGCGGCCAGCTCGTCTGCCACCACTGCGGGCACAATGAACGCCGGCCCGAAGCCTGTCCGGAATGCGGCACGCTCGATCATCTGGTCGCCTGCGGGCCAGGCGTCGAGCGCATCGCCGAGGAGGTCGTCGCGCATTTCCCCGATGCCCGCACCATCGTCTTGTCGTCCGACCTGATGGGCGGCGTGCGGCGGCTGCGGCTCGAGCTTGAAGCCATCGCCAATGGCGAGGCCGACATCGTCATCGGCACGCAACTCGTCGCGAAGGGCCATAATTTCCCCAACATGACGCTGGTCGGTGTGGTCGATGCCGATCTCGGCCTTGCCAATGGCGACCCGCGCGCCGCCGAGCGCACCTTCCAACTGCTCAGCCAGGTGACCGGCCGCGCCGGCCGCACCGGCAAGAAGAGCCTTGGCCTGCTGCAGACTTTCCAGCCCGACCATCCCGTAATGCGGGCGATCGTCTCCGGCGATGCCGAGGCCTTCTACGAACGTGAGATCGCCGAACGCGAGCGGGCGGGGCTGCCGCCCTTCGGCCGGCTGGCCGGCGTCATCGTCAGCGCGGCGACACGGGCGGAAGCCGAAGGGCACGCCCGCGGCCTGCGCCGAGCCGCGCCGCAGGCCAGCGACCTGTTCGTGCTCGGCCCGGCCGAGGCGCCGCTATCATTGATCGGCGGGCGCCATCGCTTTCGCCTGCTGATCCAGGGCGAACGGCGCGCCGACATGCAAGGATTCATCCGCACCATGCTGGCTGAGGGACCGAAGATACGGGGTTCGGTACGCGTCCAGGTCGACATCGACCCGCAGAGCTTTTTGTAAGCTGTCGAATTACCCTTTCGAGGCGCGTTCGGTGAATGGGTTCAGGTAAGGCACGTCGAGAATCGCAAAATGCCGGGTGTTGGCCGTCAAAACTGACAGGCCGTGCAAACGGGCAGTAGCTGCGATCAGAACGTCCGCCAGACCCGGATTGGCGCCTCTGGCGATAGTGGCGTCTTCCAGTTTTCCGGCTTCTCGCGCGATTGCTAAATCGATGGGAAGGATGCGCTGGTTGAACTCTAGAAGCAACCTTTCGAACCACTCATTGATGCGCTCTGCCTTCATATGCCCGCCCGCCCGCTTCAGTTTCGCGATTCCTCGTTCCACCTCCAAGATGACGATCGACGAGAGCTGCCAAGAGCCGCGTTCTCCTTGTTCGGCAACCCAGTTCTGCACGTGTGCCGGAAGCAGAGGCCGACCAGGTGCAAATGCCGAGAGAAAAGACGTATCAAGCAGATAGCCGGTCAAAACTCCACTTCCCGCGACGGCGATTCGTTTCGCTCAAGCTCGATGCCGCCTGGATACTGAAGCAGGAAATCCACGAAGTCTTTTTGGCTGTTCTGCGGATAAAGTTTCCGTCCCTCACCGATTGGCACCACCATGACTGCGGGCTTGCCGTGCTTGGTGATAACCGTGGGCTCACCGTTCTCAGCAGCCTCCACGAGCGCGGAAAGGCTGGCCTTTGCCTCTCGTAGTTGCATCGTCTTCATGCGCGGAACCTCTTGTGGTCTCATGTAGTCACAATATAGGAATTGTGCAGAAAAAAACAGCCCGTTGTGTAACGTCCTGTTAGCCCGGTCGATACAACGGCGCTCGCGTTGGGCTGACGCCCCGTAAATTGCGACGGCCCATCTGGCGCATGTCTCTTGCTTCGCTAGAATGCCCGAAAATTTTGAATATCCATTTACGAGGGGACAAGGATGGAATTTGCGTTTCCATGGCCGATGAGCCAGGGCGAGTGGCTGGCATGGTCAAGCGCCGTCGTGACCTTGCTTTTCGGGCTGCTGCTGTTCCTGGCGCCAGGGCTGGCCTTCCGGATTCTCAGGCTGCAGGTCAAGCCCGAGAAGGCGGCGGCGATCGCCGAAGGTCGCGGCAGGATGTCGGGCTTCTATCTCGGTGTCAGCCTGTGCTGCATCCTCTTGGCGCAGCCGCTGCTCTATATGGCGCTCGGCTTCTCCTGGCTGTTCACCGCCTTCGGCCGGCTGCTATCGATGATGTCGGACGGCGCCAACACGCCGTTCAACTGGGCTTCCATCGTCGTCGAGCTGGTGCTGGCGGCGCTGCCGCTTGCCTTCGCCTTCGGCTTTTTGCCCTGAATCAGGGATCAATCCGGGGTTGGTTGCTGAACTCGCCCGGCGGATGCGACAATAGTGCCTGAAAACCATGCCGGACGACGCATTGCGGTCTGAAAATGCCTGTGCTAGACGGCAATCGACTTTCGACCGGGGATAGCGGAAGCCGCGCCTCCGTGCTTGGAAAAATGCAGTAAGGTCAAAGATTTAGCCAGAGTTTTTGCTCGCGCCAACAATCTGCGGCCTGTCAGACAAGAGAAAAGACGGTCCGTGGCCCAATCGTCATCGCCAATCTCAGGTGTCGCAGAACGCTATGCGGGTTCGCTGTTCGAACTCGCGCTGCAGGCCAATTCGGTCGCCAGCGTCGAGGCCGACCTCAACAGGTTCGAAACGATGCTCGAAGGCAGCGCTGACCTTTCGCGGCTGATCAGGAGCCCTGTCTTCTCCAGCGAGGACCAGGCCAAGGCGATCGCCGCGATCGCCGACAGAGCAGGGATCACCGGCCTCACCGGCAATTTCCTGCGCGTCGTTGCCCAGAATCGCCGGCTGTTCGCCGTGCCCGGCATGATCAAGGCGTTCCGCCGGATCGCCGCCGAACACCGCGGCGAGACCGCTGCCGAGGTCACCTCGGCGCATGCGCTGACGCCTGCCCAGGAAACCGAGCTGAAAGCAGCGCTGAAAAGCGTCGCCGGCAAAGACGTGGCGATCACGGTCACCGTCGATCCGTCGCTGCTCGGCGGACTGGTGGTCAAGATCGGCTCGCGCCAGATCGATACGTCGCTCAAAACCAAACTCAATTCGCTCAAGCTTGCACTGAAAGAGGTCGGCTGATGGACATCCGCGCCGCGGAAATTTCCGCAATTCTGAAAGACCAGATCAAGAATTTCGGCAAGGAGGCCGAGGTCTCCGAAGTCGGCCAGGTGCTGTCCGTCGGTGACGGTATCGCCCGCGTCTACGGCCTCGACAATGTCCAGGCCGGCGAGATGGTCGAGTTCCCCGGCGGCATCCGCGGCATGGCGCTCAACCTCGAAGCCGACAATGTCGGCGTTGTCATCTTCGGCGCCGACCGCGACATCAAGGAAGGCGACACCGTCAAGCGCACCGGCGCCATCGTCGATGCACCCGTCGGCATGGGTCTGCTCGGCCGCGTCGTCGACGCGCTCGGCAACCCGATCGACGGCAAAGGCCCGATCCAGGCCACCGAACGCAAGCGCGTCGACGTCAAAGCGCCCGGCATCATCCCGCGCAAATCGGTGAACGAGCCAATGTCGACCGGCCTCAAGGCCATCGACGCGCTGATCCCGGTCGGCCGCGGCCAGCGCGAGCTGGTCATCGGCGACCGCCAGACCGGCAAGACCGCGATCATCCTCGACACCATGCTCAACCAGAAATCGGTGCACGACAACGGCCCTGAGAAGGAAAAGCTGTACTGCGTCTATGTCGCCGTCGGCCAGAAGCGCTCGACCGTGGCGCAGTTCGTCAAGGTCCTGGAAGAGCGCGGCGCGCTCGACTATTCGATCATCATCGCCGCGACCGCCTCCGATCCGGCGCCGATGCAGTTCCTGGCGCCGTTCACCGCCTGCACCATGGGCGAATATTTCCGCGACAACGGCATGCACGCGCTGATCAGCTACGACGATCTGTCGAAGCAGGCCGTCGCCTATCGCCAGATGTCGCTGCTGCTGCGCCGTCCTCCGGGCCGCGAGGCCTATCCCGGCGACGTCTTCTACCTGCACTCGCGCCTGCTCGAGCGCGCCGCCAAGCTCAACGACGAAAACGGCGGCGGGTCTCTGACGGCGCTGCCGATCATCGAAACGCAGGCCAACGACGTTTCGGCCTATATCCCGACCAACGTCATCTCGATCACCGACGGCCAGATCTTCCTGGAAACCAATCTGTTCTTCCAGGGCGTGCGCCCGGCGGTCAATGTCGGCCTGTCGGTGTCGCGCGTCGGCTCCTCGGCGCAGATCAAGGCGATGAAGCAGGTTGCCGGGTCAATCAAGGGCGAGCTCGCGCAGTACCGCGAAATGGCTGCTTTCGCGCAGTTCGGCTCCGACCTCGATGCCGCCACGCAACGCCTGCTCAACCGCGGCTCGCGTCTGACCGAGCTGTTGAAGCAGCCGCAATTCTCGCCGCTCAAAGTCGAGGAGCAGGTCGCGGTGATCTTCGCCGGCGTCAACGGCTATCTCGACAAGCTGGCGATCAACCAGGTCGGCAAGTTCGAGCATGGCCTGTTGTCGCATATGCGCTCGGCCGGCAAGGACGTGCTCGACGGCATCCGCAAGGAGAAGGCGCTGTCCGACGATCTGCGCGCCAGGCTGAAGGCAGAAATCGACGCCTTCGCCAAGACCTTTGCTTGAGCAGGACGGACGGGATCAGGTTTGAAGCATGCCTTCGTTAAAAGACCTTCGTAACCGTATCGCCTCGGTCAAGGCGACGCAGAAGATCACCAAGGCGATGCAGATGGTCGCCGCGGCGAAGCTGCGTCGCGCGCAGGAAGCGGCGGAAGCGGCGCGTCCCTATTCGGAGCGCATGGGCGCGGTGCTGGCCAACATCACCCAGGCGATCGGCGGCGGCGGCGATGCCCCGGCGCTGATGACCGGCACCGGCAAGGACGACGTGCATCTGCTTGTCGTCTGCACGGCCGAACGCGGTCTGTGCGGCGGCTTCAATTCGCAGATCGCCCGCTTTGCCCGCGACCACATCCGTAAGCTTCTGGCAGACGGCAAGCAGGTCAAGATCATCTGCGTCGGCAAGAAGGGGTTCGACATATTGCGCCGCGACTACGGGGCGCTGATCATCGAGCGTGTCGACCTGCGCGAGGTCAAGACGCTGGGCTTCGTCAATGCCGATGCCATCGCCAAGAAGGTGATCCACCTGTTCAACGAAGGCGGCTTCGATATCTGCACGCTGTTCTATTCGCAGTTCAAGTCGGTGATCAGCCAGATCCCGACGGCGCAGCAAATTATCCCGGCGGGCGCGCCTGCGGCTGGCGCGGAAGTGAGGGATGGCGGCAGCGCCGTCTACGAATACGAGCCGGAGCCGGGCGAGATCCTCTCCGATCTCATCCCGCGCAACATTTCCGTGCAGGTTTTTCGCGCGCTGCTCGAGAATGCTGCCGGCGAGATGGGCGCCAAGATGAGCGCCATGGACAATGCGACGCGCAACGCCGGCGACATGATCAACAAATTGTCGATCACCTACAACCGCCAGCGGCAGGCGCAGATCACCAAGGAATTGATCGAAATCATTTCGGGCGCCGAGGCGCTCTAGGCACGCCCACAAGGAGGTCATCGACCTCAAGCGTGTGAGAAACAAAGAGACGAAAAGGGTAAGAACGATGGCGAAAGCAGCGACCCCGAAGACGGTAGCCCCGAAGGCCGCGGCACCAGCGAAGGCTCCGGCGGCAGCAAAGGCCGCTCCGGCCAAGAAGGCGGCAGCAACCAAGGCCGCCGCTGTGAATGCGCCGGCCGCCACCATCAAGAAAACCGGCCTGGCAGGCAAGGTTCGCCAGGTCATCGGCGCCGTTGTCGACGTCCAGTTCGGCGAACATCTGCCGGCGATCCTGAACGCGCTTGAGACGATCAACGTCGGCAATCGCCTGGTGCTAGAGGTGGCCCAGCATCTGGGCGAAAACACCGTGCGCTGCATCGCCATGGACTCGACCGAAGGTCTGGTCCGCGGCCAGGACGTCTATGATACCGGCGCTCCGATCACCGTGCCGGTCGGCCCGGGCATGCTCGGCCGCATCATCAACGTCATCGGCGAGCCGGTCGACGAGGCAGGCCCGGTCGACGGCATCGAGATGCGCTCGATTCACCAGCCGGCGCCGACCTATGTCGAGCAGTCGACGGAAGCGCAGATCCTGGTCACCGGCATCAAGGTGCTCGACCTGCTGGCCCCCTATGCCCGCGGCGGCAAGATCGGCCTGTTCGGCGGCGCCGGCGTCGGCAAGACGGTGCTGATCCAGGAACTGATCAACAACGTCGCCAAGGCGCATGGCGGCTTCTCGGTGTTCGCCGGCGTCGGCGAGCGCACCCGCGAAGGTAACGACCTCTATCACGAGTTCATCGAGTCCGGCGTCAACAAGAAGGGCGGCGGCGAAGGCTCCAAGGCCGCGCTCGTCTATGGCCAGATGAACGAGCCGCCGGGCGCCCGCGCCCGCGTCGGCCTGACCGGGCTGACGGTTGCCGAATATTTCCGCGATCAGGGCCAGGACGTGCTGTTCTTCGTAGACAACATCTTCCGTTTCACGCAGGCGGGCTCGGAAGTGTCGGCGCTGCTCGGCCGCATTCCTTCGGCCGTGGGCTACCAGCCGACGCTGGCCACCGACATGGGTGCGCTGCAGGAGCGTATCACCACGACGACCAAGGGTTCGATCACCTCGGTGCAGGCGATCTATGTGCCGGCCGACGACCTGACCGACCCTGCACCGGCGACCTCGTTCGCCCACCTCGACGCGACGACCGTGCTCAACCGCGCGATTTCGGAAAAGGGCATCTATCCGGCGGTCGATCCGCTCGATTCGACCTCGCGCATGCTCGACCCGATGGTTGTCGGCGAAGAGCATTACCAGGTCGCCCGCCAGGTGCAGTCGATCCTTCAGCGCTACAAGTCGCTGCAGGACATCATCGCCATCCTGGGCATGGACGAGCTGTCGGAAGAGGATAAGCAGACCGTGGCCCGCGCCCGCAAGATCGAGCGCTTCCTGTCGCAGCCCTTCTTCGTCGCCGAAGTGTTCACCGGCGCACCGGGCAAGCTGGTCGACCTCGCCGACACCATCAAGGGCTTCAAGGGCCTTTGCAACGGCGATTACGACCATCTGCCGGAGGCCGCCTTCTACATGGTCGGCGGCATCGAGGAAGCGGTCGAGAAGGCACAGCGCCTGGCCGCTGAAGCGGCCTGATGGTGAATGGTCGATAGTGAATTGTGAATGGGGAGTAGCGGATAGGAAATCGGGGGCTGAGTGAAGGTCATTCTTTCTGACTATTCACCATTCACCATTCACCAGTCGCTAAATTGATCATGCCTGAAGCTTTCAAATTCGAACTGGTCTCGCCGGAGCGCCTCTTGGTTTCCGAGCAGGTCGAATCCGTCGTCATTCCGGGCGCCGAGGGCGAAATGACTGTCATGGCGCATCACGCGCCGGTCATGACGACGATCAAGCCGGGCGTCGTCACGCTAAAGACCGCGCAAGGCAAGGAAGAGCGCTACGTGGTGTTCGGCGGCTTTGCCGACATCGTTCCGGCCGGCTGCACGCTGCTGGCGGAATCGGCTGTGGCCGTCGGCGACATCGACCGCGCCGACCTTGCCCGCCGCATCCAGGAGGCCAGGGAAGACGCCGCCGACGCCAAGGACGACCAGACCCGCAGCAAGGCCGAGCAGTTCCTCAACCAGCTTACGACGCTTGAAGGTGCGCTGTTGCCGGCTTAACAGGCGCCCCTTGCCTTCTCCCCTTGTGGGGGAAGGTGGATCGGCGCGCAGCGCCGAGACGGTTGAGGGGTGTTGGAAGAACTGAGACGGCGGCGATCCCTGGAGCACCCCTCATCCGACCGAGCTCCGCTCGGCCACCTTCTCCCACAAGGGGAGAAGGGGGGCTGGTCACACCGTCAGCGTCTCCACCGCGCGCATCACGCCGCGCAGTTCGGCGAGGCCCTTCAGCCGTCCGATGCAGGAATAGCCGGGGTTCACCTTCTTGCCGATGTCGTCGACGATGGCGTGGCCATGGTCGGGACGCATCGGCACCTGCCAGTCCGCCCTGCCTGCCGCCTTGCGCCGCCGCTCTTCGCCAAGCAGCGCCAACACGACCGCCACCATGTCGGTGTCGCCGTCGAGGTGCTCGGCTTCGTGGAAGGAGCCGTCGAGCTCCTTGGTGACGTTGCGCAGATGGGCGAAATGGAAGTTTTCGGCGAAGGCCTTTGCCATTGCCGGCAGATCGTTCTGCGCGCCCGCACCGTAGGAGCCGGTGCACAGCGTCAGCCCGTTGGCCGGCGAAGCGACCGCGTCGAGCAGCGCGCGGGCATCGGCTGCCTTGGAAACGATGCGCGGCAGGCCAAACAACGAAAAAGGCGGATCGTCGGGGTGGATCGCCATTCTGACTCCGGCCTCTTCGGCGATCGGCACGATCTCGCGCAGGAAGGCAAACAGGTTTTCGCGCAGGCCTTCGGTGGAGACGTCCTTGTAGAGGTCGAGGGCGCGGCGGAAGCTTGCCCGATCGAAGATGAATTCGCGCGCCGGGACCCAGCCGATCAGGTTGCGCTCCAGCCTTGCCTTGTCGCTGTCGCTCATCCCTTGCAGCCGCGCACGCGCGGCCTCGATACGGGCCGGTGGGTGATCGGCCTCCGCCCCTTCTCGCTCAAGGATGAAGACGTCATAGGCGCAGAGCTCGACGACATCGAAGCGCAGCGCCGTGCCGCCATGCGGCATCGGGTAATCGAGGTCCGTCCGCGTCCAGTCGGTGATCGCCATGAAATTATAGCAGACGGTGTTGATACCGGCGGCGGCGACGGCGCGGATCGAGGCCTTGTAATTGTCGATCAGGCTGCGCCAGTCGCCGCTGCGGGTCTTGATGTCCTCGTGCACGACGATGCTCTCGACCACGTCCCAGGTCAGCCCTGCTGCCTCGATCTCGGCCTTGCGCCTGGCGATCTCGTCTGCCGGCCAGGCGCGGCCGTCGTTGAGGTGGTGCAGCGCGCTGACGATGCCGACGGCGCCGGCCTGACGGACATGGGCAAGCGTCACCGGATCGTCCGGCCCGAACCAGCGCCAGGTCTGTCTCATGGCTTCTCACTCCCTATGCCAAGCGCCGCCAAAGCTGCGGCAGTGCCGCCCCGCCGCAGGCGCTCGAGATGGGCTGCCGTCAGATCGATCAGTGTCATGCGGTGGGCATGGTCCTTGGCGAAGCCGGCGAGATCGAATATCGCTGTCACCGTTTCATCAGCCGGCCGGCTGCCGAGCGCCGTAAGCCGAGCGTCGATCGGGTCGGCAAAATGGGCTTCCGGCAAGGTTTTGCCGCGCGCCTCGCAAGCGGCGATCCAGGCCGCCACCACCAGCATGAGATGCGCGGGCGGGTCACCGGCGCCCAGTCGATCGAGGGCCGAGGCGACGATGCGCTGCGGCAGCTTCTGGCTGCCGTCATTGGCGATCTGCGCCGTGCGATGGGCGAGCGCGGTATTCGAATAGCGTTCGGCGAGCTGGGCCGTGTAGCCGGCCGTATCGAGCCCGGCGTCCTGCGGCAGCGTCGGGATGGCCTCGGCCCATAGTCCGTCGACGAATTGCCGGATCGCCGGATCGGCAAAGGCGCGGTCGACCGTGTCGTAGCCGCTGAGCAGGCCGAGATAGGCGATTGCCGAATGCGAACCGTTAAGCAGCCGCAGCTTCATGTCCTCGAAGGGCCCGACGTCGCCGACCATGGTGACGCCGAACTTTTCCCAGGCCGGCCTGCCTGCCGGGAAATCATCCTCGACCACCCATTGGCAGAACGGCTCGGTCATCACCGGCCAGGCATCCTCGACGCCGAGCTCGACGGCGATACGCGCCCGGTCGGCATCGGTGGTCGCCGGCACGATGCGGTCGACCATGCTCGACGGGAAGGCGACGCCGTCGGCGATGTGTGCGGCGAGCCTGGCATCGCCTGAAGTGGCGAGCCTGGCATCGCCTGAAGTGGCGAGCCTGGCATCGCCTGAAGTGGCGAGCCTGGCATCGCGCAGTGCGGCGAATTCGACCAGCAGGCGGTGCAGCGTGGCGCCATTGGCCGGAAGGTTGTCGCAGCAGAGCACGGTGAAAGGCTGGATGCCTGCGGCACGGCGGCGCGACAGCGCCTCGGTCAGGAAACCATGCGCCGTCCGTGGCATTTGCGGGTTGGCCAGATCATGGACGATCTCGGGGTGGGTATTGTCGAGGCCGCCGCCGGCTGCCCTCAAATAGGCCTTTTCGGTGATCGTCAGCGTGACGATGCGGGTGCGCGGATCGGTCAGGGCGGCGAGCACCGCAGCCGGATCTTCCGGCGCCACCAGCAGCGACAGGATCGAACCGATGACGCGCAGCTCTTCGCCGATGCTGCTCCTGATCGCCAGCGTATAGAGGCCATCCTGCGGCGCCAGTGCGTCGCGCGTGTCAGGACTGCGCAAGGACACGCCGACAATGCCCCAGTCCGCCTCGCCCGCCGCCAGGCAGTCGTCGACATAGGCCGCCTGGTGGGCGCGATGGAAGGCACCGACGCCGAGATGGACGATGCCAGGTGCGACGCCGCCGCGGGCGTAGCGCGGGACCGCGACCGAAGCCGGCAGTGCCTTCAGCGTGCTGTTGGAAAGGCGTCTACTGATCATTGCGCCACGTGTCTGATCGAGATTGTTGGGTCACTGCTGGCAGGCGGCGTAACACCCGATGCCGTCACGCACAATGGGCAATGGCCGACGAAAAGTCATCATACAACAACCCAGTTTTTGTATGTTGACATTATTTCTTTGCGACCCTACCGATGTCCGGATTGGGAGGATTCACGTGGCCGCATTGACGGATCCGGACTTGCTGTTTGCCGCCGAGGCGCGCCCGCGTTCGCTGGCCCGCGATCTCTATGCCGCGGTCAAAGACCTGCCGATCGTCAGCCCGCACGGCCACACCGATCCGCGCTGGTATGCGCTCAACGAGGCGTTTCCCGATCCGGCGCAGTTGCTGATCGTGCCGGACCACTACATTTTCCGCATGCTGTTCAGCCAGGGCGTTCGGCTTGAGGAGCTTGGTGTGCCGACGCTTGACGGCTCGCCGGTTGAAACCGACGGCAGAACGATCTGGCGGTGCTTCGCCGAGCATTATTACCTGTTTCGGGGTACGCCGACCCGGCTGTGGTTCGACCATGTGCTTGCCCATCTGTTCGGCATCGACGAGCCGTTGACGGCCGCAACCGCCGACCGCCATTACGACATGATCTCGACCTTGCTGCAGTGGGAGAATTTTCGCCCGCGAGCGCTGTTCGAGCGCTTCAATATTGAAGTCATCGCAACGACCGAAGGCGCGCTCGACGATCTCAGATGGCACCAGATGATCCGCGACAGCGGCTGGGACGGCCGCGTCGTCACCGCCTATCGGCCGGATGCGATCGTCGATCCCGACTTCGAAGGGTTCTCGGCCAATCTCGACCGGCTTGGCGAGATCACCGGCTGCAACACCGGCAATTGGGCCGGCTATCTCGATGCGCATCGCCAGCGGCGCGCCTTCTTCAAGAGCTTTGGCGCGACTTCCTCCGATCACGGCCATCCGACGGCCGAAACAGCCAATCTCTCGGATGCTGCCGCGCAGGAGCTGTTCAACCGCATCCGCCGGGGCTCGGACGACGAGCGCGAGCGAAAGCTGTTCCGCGCCCAGATGCTGACCGAGATGGCCAAGATGAGCCGCGACGACGGGCTGGTCCTGCAGATCCATCCCGGCTCCTGGCGCAATCATTCGCCTTCTATCTTTCACAAGTTCGGCAGGGACAAAGGCTTCGATATTCCGACCCGAACCGACTATGTGACGGCGCTGAAGCCGCTGCTCGACTGCGTCGGGCTGGAGCGCGACCTCACCATCATCCTCTTCACGCTCGACGAGACCAGCTATGCGCGCGAGCTGGCGCCGCTCGCCGGCGTCTACCCGGCATTGAAGCTCGGGCCGGCCTGGTGGTTCCACGACAGCCCCGAAGGCATGCGCAGGTTCCGTGAGATGACCACCGAAACCGCCGGTTTCTATAACACCGTCGGTTTCAACGACGACACCCGCGCCTTTCCATCCATACCGGCCCGCCATGATGTGGCGCGCCGGGTCGATTGCGCTTTTCTGGCGCGTCTCGTCGCCGAGCATCGGCTCGGCGAAGACGAGGCGCACGAGCTGGCGCAGGAACTTGCCTATGCGCTCGCGAAAAAGGCGTACCGGCTCTAACGGCGCTTGCCGCCATCATTCAAAAAGGGAGGAAACCAATGCTGCATTTTTCGAGACTGGCGGGAGCTACGCTAGTTGCCGCCGCACTGCTGGCCGGATCGGCAAGCGCCCAGACGGTCCTGCGCTCGTCCGACACCCACCCGGATGGCTATCCGACGGTCGAGGCGGTCAAATATTTCGGCGAACTGGTGAAGGAGCGCACGGCCGGCCGCTATGTGGTCGAGATCTATCCTTCCGCGCAACTTGGCGAGGAAAAGGACACGATCGAGCAGGTGCGCACCGGCGTGATCGATCTCAACCGCGTCTCGATGGCGCCGTTCAACGGGCTCATCCCCGAGACCACCGTGCCCTCGCTGCCCTACATCTTCCGTTCGGAAGAGCATATGCACAAGGTCATGGACGGGGCGATCGGCGACCAGATCGCGGCGGCGTTCGACAAGGTCGGGCTGGTGCTGCTCGCCTTTTATGACGGCGGGTCGCGCTCCTTCTACAATTCGAAGAAGCCGATCAACACCGTAGCCGACATGGCCGGGATGAAGTTCCGCGTCATCCAGTCCGACATCTTCGTCGACATGGTGGCGGCACTCGGCGCCAACGCGACGCCGATGCCGTATGGCGAAGTGTATTCGGCGATCGAGACCGGGGTGATCGACGGCGCGGAGAACAATTTTCCGAGCTACGACACCGCCAAGCATGCGGAAGTCGCCAAGTATTATTCGCTCGACGAGCATACGATGGTGCCGGAAGCCTTCGTCATGGCGAAGTCGAGCTGGGACAAGCTGACGCCGGAAGACCAGGCGATCTTCAAGGCGGCCGCGAAGGAGAGCGTCGCCAAGCAGCGCGAGCTGTGGACCGCCAAGGTCAAGGAATCGCGCGCCAAGGTCGAGGCGGCCGGTTCGCAGATCACGACGCCGGACAAGCAGCCCTTCATCGACGCGATGGGGCCGGTCTACGAGAAGCACGTCAAGGACGACAAGCTGAAGGCCATGGTCGAAGCCATCAAGGCCGTGCAGTGATAAAGCGGCGGCGCGGACATTCGGTGCCGCCATCCTCCTGGGGAGAAAACCGGTGACTTCCAGCCCAAAACCAACACCGCTCCTGTCCGGCGTCGCGCAAGTGATGTCGCGCGTCAGCACGGCGGCGCTGTCGATCGCCGGCATCGGGCTGGTGCTGATGACCGCCTTCGTCGCCTGGCAGGTATTCGGCCGTTATGTTCTGAACCGTTCGCCGAGCTGGACCGAGCCGGGCTCGGTGATGCTGATGAGCTGGTTCATTTTCCTCGGCGCTGCCGTCGGCGTGCGCGAGAACTATCACCTCGGCTTTGACGTCCTGCTCTACGTGCTGCCGAAAGGCGGCAAGCGCTGGCTGCGGATGATTTCGGACCTCGTCGCGCTCGCCTTCGGCATCGGCATGATCTGGTACGGCAGTCAGCTGGTCGCATTGACCTGGGGCTCTGTCTTGCCGTCGCTCGGCATATCGGGGGGCTGGGACTACGTCCCGCTTGTCGCGGGAGGCGCGCTCATCGTGCTCTTCACGCTGGAGCGCATTGTGCTTCGCCTCTCCGGCGCGCCGATCGACGATGCCCTCGATGAACTGCCGCCGGCCGAAGTCGCGGCCGAACTCGACACCGCCAACGTGAAGGTCTGACGCCATGGAACTGTGGATTCTCTTCGGCGTCTTCACCCTGCTGATGCTTATCGGCACGCCGATCGCTTTCTGCCTCGGCGTCGCAAGCCTCGCCACTGTCCTCTATATGGGCCTGCCGCCGCTGATCGTGTTCCAGCGCCTGAATTCCGGCATGAGCGTCTTTTCACTGCTGGCCATTCCGTTTTTCATCTACGCCGGCGACTTGATGGTACGCGGCGGCATCGCCAGCAAGATCGTTGCCTTCGCCGGCTCGCTCGTCGGCCATTTGCGCGGCGGTCTCGGGCAGGTCAACATTGCAACCGCTACACTGTTCGGCGGCATTTCCGGCTCAGCGGTGGCGGAGGCAGCGGCGGTAGGCGGCCTGATGATCCCGCAGATGAAGGCGCGTGGATATGGAGCGGACTACGCCGTCAACGTCACGTCGATGGCGGCACTGATCGCGCTGCTGCTGCCGCCGTCGCACAACATGATCATCTACTCGATCTCGGCAGGCGGAAAGATCTCCATCGCCGATTTGTTCACGGCCGGCATCATCCCGGGCCTGCTGCTGGCCCTGTCGCTGATGGTCACCGCCTATATCGTGGCGCGCTCCCGCGGCTATCCGACCGAGGCGTTTCCGGGCTTCACCGCGGTCGCGCATCTTTTCGCCGTCGCCGTGCCCGGCCTGCTGTTGATCGCGATCATCTTCGGCGGCGTGCGATCGGGCGTCTTCACCGCCACCGAGAGTTCCTGTATCGCCGTCATCTATGCGCTGCTCGTGACCGTCTTCGTCTACCGGCAGATGACCTGGGAAGGGTTCGTTCATGCTACCCATGGCGCCGTGCGCACCACGGCCATGGTGCTGCTCATCATCGGCATGGCGGCGGCGTTCTCGTGGCTGATGGCCTTCCTGAAAGTGCCGGCAGCGTTGATAGCCTCCATGAACGCGATCTCGGACGATCCGCTGGTTGTGCTTCTCCTGCTCAACCTCCTGATGCTGTTCCTCGGCACGTTCATGGACATGGGGCCGACGATCATCATTTGCACGCCGATCTTCCTGCCCGTTGCGCAGGCCTACGGCGTCGATCCGGTGCATTTCGGCGTCATCATGATCCTCAATTTCGGCATCGGACTGAACACGCCGCCGGTAGGCGCGGTGCAGTTCGTGGCGTGTGCAGTGGGCAAGATATCCGTCTGGGAATCGATGCGCTCGATCTGGCCGTTCTATGCGGCAGGCCTCGTGGTGCTGGCGCTCGTCACTTACATTCCGGCCATTTCGCTATGGCTGCCGAGCGTCTTCAAATAGGGGGTGCGCGACATGGCCTCGGACACCGCAGTCGGGCTCCGCGTCGAACGAAGACCGAAGCTTTCGGAAACCGTTGTCGCTGCGATCCGCAAACAGCTGCAGGCGGGCGAGATCCAGCCCGGGCAAAAGCTGCCGACCGAGGGTCAGCTGACTGAAACCTTCGGGGTCAGCCGCACCGTGATACGCGAGGCGCTGGCCAAGCTTGCCGCGGACGGCCTGGTCGAGCCGCGCCAAGGCGCCGGCGTCTTCGTCACCGAGCATATCTCGACAGCGTTCGGTGCCCTGGCAGCGGAGATGGGCAGCAAGGATTCGATCGCCCTCAACGTGCTCGAAGTCCGGTTGGCAATCGAGATCGAATCCGCAGGGCTTGCCGCCATCCGCCGCAACGCTGCGCAGGAAGCGGCGATCCAGGAAGCCTTCTTCGAATTCGAACGGCTGCTCCTCAACAGCGAGCCGACAGGACCGGCCGACCTTGCCTTCCACCGCGCAATCGCCAGCGCCACCAACAATCCATTCTATGTCGAAATGCTCGACGTGCTCGGCCGCCGCGCCATCCCTTGCGACGTGACCTCGCCCTGGTCGACCGAGATCGCCCAATCGGACGCCTATCAGCGCGGCCTGCAGCGTGAGCATCTGGTGATCCTCAATGCGATCTCGTCAGGCGATGCCGAGGCGGCCCGGGAGGCGATGCGCGCGCATCTCGGTGCCAGCCAGCAGCGCTATCGCGAGCGCCTGCACGCGCGCCAGGTTTTTTATGCCGACTCGGTCAAGGCCGCGGGAACTGAATAAGCAATTGAGGCAGCCCCATGGGACAGCAATGAATCACACCGACAATCATACCGATTTCACCTCCCGCTTCGCCGTCGACCCTGTTTCTGCCGCGGCGATGGGGACGGACGAGCTGCGTCACAATTTTCTCATCGAAGGCCTGTTCCGGCCCGGCAGCATCAGCCTGACCTACACCCATTACGACCGCATGATCGTCGGCGGCGCCATGCCCGCCGGCGCACCCCTGCCGCTGCAGGCGATCAAGCCGACCGGGACCAAGAATTTTCTCGACCGCCGTGAGATGATCATCGTCAACATCGGCAGCGCGGGCGTCGTGAAAGCCGGCGGTCAATCCTTCGAGCTGCAGGCGCGCGACATGCTTTATCTCGGCATGGGCACCGATGAGGTATCGTTTGCCGCGACCAATCCGGCAGCGCCGGCTAAGTTCTACCTGCTGAGCGCGCCGGCGCATCAGAGCCACCCCAACCGGCTGATCCGCATCGGCGATGCCAAGCGGCTCGATCTCGGCAGCCAAGCGACTTCCAACGAGCGCTCGATCTTCCAGTTCATCCATGCCGATGGCGTAAAGACCTGTCAGCTTGTCGTCGGCATGACGCAGCTTGCCCCCGGTTCGGTCTGGAACACCATGCCATGCCATGTGCATGACCGGCGCATGGAGGCCTATCTCTATTTCGACCTGCCGGAGGCGGCGCGAGTGTTTCACTTCATGGGCGAACCGGACGAAACGCGCCATCTCGTCATGCGCAACGAGGAGGCGGTGCTGTCGCCGGGATGGTCGATCCATTCGGGCGCCGGCACCTCGAACTACGCCTTCATCTGGGCGATGGCCGGCGACAATGTCGACTATACCGATGTCGACCTGGTGGCGATGGAGGAGCTCAAGTGAGCGATCTCTCGGCCTTCAGCCTTGCCGGCAAGCGCATCCTCGTTACCGGCGCCAATACCGGCATCGGCCAGGGCATCGCCGTGTCGATCGCGCGCGCCGGCGGCGCGGTCGTCGGCGTCGGCCGGTCGGCGATGGACGAGACGGCGGAGAAGATTGCGGCGGCCGGCGGCCGCTTCGAGGCGGTCCTCTGCGATCTTGGTGATGATGCAACTGCCCAGGCGATGCTTGACCGCGTCTGGGACGGCACCGGACCGCTCGATGGCCTGGTCAACAATGCCGGCATCATCCGGCGTGCCGACGCGGTCGACCTCACCGAAGCCGACTGGGACGACGTCATGGGCGTCAATTTGAAGACGGTGTTCTTCCTCAGCCAGCGCTTTGCCAGGCGCGTGCTTGCCGAATCTGGACGGCGTGGGAAGATCGTCAACATCGCTTCGGTGCTGAGCTTTCAGGGCGGCATTCGCGTCGCCTCCTACACCGCCTCCAAACATGGCGTGCTCGGCATCACCCGCCTGCTGGCATGTGAATGGGCGGCAAAGGGCATCAACGTCAACGGCATTGCGCCGGGCTATATCGAGACCAACAACACCGAGGCGCTGCGCACCGATCCCGACCGCAGCGCCTCGATCCTGGCGCGGATTCCGGCCGGCCGCTGGGGCGCGCCGGAAGACATCGGCGACGCAGCCGTCTTCCTGCTGGCGCCAGCGTCCAACTACATGCACGGCGCGGTGGTGCCGGTGGACGGCGGCTGGCTGGCGCGATGAACAACAAAAGGTGAGAGTCTGACGATGACCGGAACCAAAATCTTCTCGCATGCCGGCGAGGGTGCGTGGACGCCGACGCCCGACGGCAACCGCCGGCGCGTGCTCCTGCACACCGACGAACTGATGATGGTCGAGTTCGGTTTCGACAAGGGCGGCGTCGGCGCGCTGCACTCGCACCCGCATGTCCAGGCAAGCTACGTCGCCGAAGGCCGCTTCGAAGTCACCATCGACGGCAGGACCGAAATCCTGGAGACGGGAAGCAGTTTCATCGTTCCGTCCAATCTGGTCCATGGTGTCAGGGCGCTGGAGGCGGGACGACTGGTCGACAGCTTCACGCCGCACCGCGCCGATTTCCTCGACTGAGCTGCGGGCCCGAAGTTCAGGCAGCCGGCTCTCGGAACGAAAAAACCCGCGCCTCCGGAGAGACGCGGGCGTGTTGCCTGGGCGCTTGTGGCGCCGCGGTACTCAAAACATCACCGCAGAACCTGAACCTGCCGAATGATGGTGAAGATAGGATTAACCGCTCCGAGGCGTTGCGATATTCACAGCCAAAGCGAATAGGGGCTGGAACGACGGTCTGATATCGGCCAATGAGAGAGAAGTTCGCCTCAGGCGGTGCCGCGGACAGGACCAGAGGGGTCGATAAATGTTCGAATCTGCTGTCCAGGCAATCACCTGGCGATTCGCCGGGGAATTTCGGCAGGTCGTATCCCCGAAAGTTCTGTAATGCAGGTTGCAGCGAGCATCCCGACAGAGGATTCCAAGAGGCGCGTCCTCAGGGATGTATTCGGCTTCGATGACTTTCGTCTCGGCCAGGCGGCCGTGATGGAGGCGCTGCTGGCCGGGCATCATGTGCTGGCCGTCATGCCGACCGGCGCCGGCAAATCGCTCTGCTACCAGGTCCCGGCGCTGGTGCTGGGCGGGCTCACCATTGTCGTTTCGCCGCTGGTGGCCCTGATGCAGGATCAGGTCGCCGCATTGCGCCTTGCCGGCGTGGCGGCCGATACGATCAATTCCTCGCTCGACCGCGATGCCAATGTCGCTGCATGGCGCCGTGTCGCGGCAGGCCAGACGCGCCTGCTCTATCTTGCACCGGAGCGGCTAATGACGGTGCGAATGCTCGAGGCGTTGACCAAGCTCGATGTCCGGCTGATCGCCATCGACGAGGCGCATTGCATCTCGCAATGGGGACCGGCGTTCCGGCGCGAATACGAAGAATTGTCGAGACTACGTGATATCTTCCCGAAAGTGCCGATCATTGCGCTGACGGCGACGGCGGACGAGACGACGCGCACCGACATTGCCGCGCAGCTGTTCGACGGGCGCGTCGATACCGTGGTGCTCGGCTTCGACCGGCCGAACATCAAGCTAAGCATTGAGCCCAAGCAGGACAGCAAGCGCCAATTGCTAAACTTCGTGCAGCGCCATGTGGGCCGCAGCGGGATCGTCTATTGCCTGTCGCGCAAAAAGACCGAAGAGATGGCGGCGTTCCTCGAGCGCAGCGGCGTACGCGCGCTCGCCTATCATGCCGGCATGAGCAAGGACGCGCGTGAAGCGAATCAAAACGCTTTCATGACCTTGTCCGGCGTGGTGATGGTGGCGACCATCGCCTTCGGCATGGGGATCGACAAGCCGGACGTCGCCTATGTCTTCCACACCGACCTGCCGGGCAGCTTGGAGGCTTATTACCAGGAAATCGGGCGCGCGGGGCGCGACGGGCGGGCGGCCGAGGCACATATGCTGTTCGGTCTCGGCGATATCCGCATGCGCCGGCTTTTCATCGAAGACGAGGACGCACCGGCTGAGCACAAAAGGCGCGCGCATGGCCGGCTCGAAACGCTGATCGGTTATTGCGAGACGACGCAGTGCCGCCGTCAGATCCTGCTTGGCTATTTCGGCGAAAGTGCTTCGCCTTGCGGCAATTGCGACAACTGCCTCGACCAGGCGCCGCATGCGGATGGTGAGGCGGAGGCACGGCTCATCCTGGCGGCGATCGCACAGACCGGCGAGCGCTTCGGCGCCGCCCATGTCGTCGATGTCCTGCTCGGCCATGAGACCGAGAAGGTCCTGGACAGGAACCACCACAGGCTTGCCAGCTTCGGCACCGGTGTGGCGCATAAGAAGAATCTCTTGCTGTCGCTGCTCCGCCAACTCGTCGCGGGAGGGTTCCTGACATTGGACTCAGCCGGCCATGGCGGCCTCGCCATTGCCGAGAAGGGCCGTGCGCTGGCTCGGGGCGAGGCTTCATTCCGGTATCGCTTGGACGCGCGCCAGTCATCGCGAGGCAAGATACGTCCTGAGGATACCGCAGCAGGCACGGAAGGTCTGGATTCGGCGCTGCTGGCGGCGCTCAAGGCTGTACGGCTGCGTCTTGCCCGGGAACGCCAGGTGCCGGCCTTCGTGATCTTTTCGGATCGTACACTGATCGATATGGCCGAACGCTGCCCGCGTGATCTGGACGCCTTCGCCGCGGTCAACGGCGTCGGCGCCGCCAAGCTCAAGGATTTCGGCGAGATATTCCTCGGCGCGATCGCTGCGCATCAATCCGGGGTGGCGGGCTGAAAGACCCACTTCAGTGACGCAATCAGCACCGGCTTCGTCTCGCCGCGGCAATCGCAGCCTCCTGCTGCCGCAAGCGCTCGATCTTCGCACTCTGGCGGGCAGCCACGGTCGAGGCGACACGCTGCCCTCCCAACAGCCAGCCCGGAATGTTGGTGTGGACGACTTTGCCACGAGCGATGGCTGTCGCCGACATTTCGTCGGCGACCGCGCCTATCGCCACGTTGAGCTCGACGCAACTCATCTTGTCGTATTTCGCAGCATCAAAGGATGCCGGCAAAGGCGATGCGCAACTTCCGACAAACATGAGGCTGCATATCAGAGGCGTGGCCGTGGAGATCGCCTTCATTCCCTTATCAAGCACGTTGATGCCGGACGGGCGGATTTTCGGAGGGTTCTCGATCTCAGGCCGCGAAGCGCTCCCGAGGTTCCGCGTAACTGAAGCATGTGACCTCTACAATACTCTGTGCTGACCGACCTGTTTGTCGTCAAAGAATTCCGAGAGAGCCGCTGCCGTCTTGTCGGGGTGCTCTTCCGGGAAAAAGTGCCCGCCTTGGACAGTGCCGCACGGCGATTGGGGTGGTCCGGTCGGCCGGAGGGTGTTGCCTCGTCCTCGAAGTGGGATGGCTACCTCGATCGACAAACACCCGGAGCTTTCTGAATTGGAGGGCCGTGAACGACGAAGATGGGACCTACGTCTACGCCATAGCTACCTAATTCCACGCTACTGCTCTCTGTTTGTCGCTCGCGTTGCAATAAGGCTTGACTGCCATCCTACCAGAAGGTAGGTAAAACCATGAGCAACTTGTCTACCACCTCTGACGACATCCTGGCTTGTGCACGTTCACTGATCGTCGCTGGCGGCTACAACGGTTTCAGTTATGCCGACATTGCTGAAGTGGTCGGGATCCGTAAGGCGAGCATCCATCACCATTTCCCAAGCAAGGTCGATCTGGTTCGGACGCTGGTTGCGCGGTATCGCGAAGAAACTGAAGCGGGGATGGCAAATGTCGAACTTCACGAATCCGATCCGCTCGAACAGTTGCGGACCTATGCCGGGTATTGGGAAGCCTGCATCGCGAACGCCAGCGCCCCGTTTTGTATCTGCGCGCTGTTGGCAAGCGAGCTCCCCGTGCTGCCCGAGGAAGTTAGCCTTGAGGTCCGGGCGCATTTCCGCTCGTTGTCGACTTGGCTGACATCCGTGATGGAGCGCGGTGCGCGGCACGGCCAATTTCGACTGATGAGTACCCCTCGTGCCGAGGCTGAAGCGTTCATGGCGACCGTTCACGGCGCGATGCTCTCAGCCCGGGCCTATGGCGATCCGAAGATATTCGCCGTCGTGACGGGCCCGCTCCTGGAGCGGCTCCGCGCTTCCCCCCGGATACCAGCCTAGATCTCAACTAACCATAATTAGCAATCACTCCGCGACGTTCGTCGAGAGTCCCTACCTACTAGTCGAAAGGTTTATCCAATGACGGCTTACAGTAACAATCTTTTCCGCGCCAGCCAGGAACAATGGCTCAAGCTCTATTACTTCGCTCGGACGGCGTTCTCGGCTGTCTGGGTGGCGGCTGCCTTTACGGTGGGGCAGCATTCCGGGGTGGTCGCGGCGGTTTTGCTCGTGGCTTATCCTGCATGGGATGCCCTGGCCAATTTTGTCGACGCATCGCGCAGCGGAGGATTGGGACAGAATCGCACCCAGGCCATCAACGTCGTGGTCAGTGTGGCGACAACGCTCGCGGTCATTGTTGCGCTGACGATGAGCATGAATTGGGTGCTCGGCGTGTTCGGCCTATGGGCGATCCTGTCCGGCCTGCTTCAACTCGGCACCGCTGTCCGCCGTTGGAAGAGCTCTGGTGCGCAGTGGGCGATGATCCTGAGCGGAGGGCAATCGGCACTGGCAGGCACGTCTTTCATCGCGCAGACGCGGATGCCGATGCCGCCATCGATCACCAACGTGGCCGGCTATGCCGCAGTAGGCGCCCTGTATTTCCTGGTTTCGGCGGTGTGGCTGAGCGTGAGCCAATTGCGGCGGAAAGCTGCATAGCGTGCCATCTTAAGCCATTACCGGCGCGATGAGAGATGCTGTTACCTATGGGTCCGGAATGGACCATTGCGCGGCCTGAGACATAGGTGACGTTTTGTACCGGACACATGGGTAACACTTTTGGCTTTTGGCCGGAGGTGTTGATGCCGTGG
>NZ_JAMYQK010000012.1:0-149042 GCF_040320845.1 Mesorhizobium sp. M0601 | reverse complement strand
CTCCAGCCGAGTCCGAGCAACCCCGCAAGAAGCGGCGCAATCAGCAGCAGCAAACAGAATCCGCTCCGGCCGAGCAGATCGCTCCAGCCGAGTCCGAGCAACCCCGCAAGAAGCGGCGCAATCAGCAGCAGCAAACAGAATCCGCTCCGGCCGAGCAGATCGCTCCGGCCGAGACCGAGCAACCCCGCAAGAAGCGGCGCAATCGGCAGCAGATCGAAGCGGCCCCATCGGAACAACCGGCCGAGCAGGCAGCGCCGGCAAACGACAACCAGCCCAACGTCAACCCGCGCAAGAAGAAGCAAAAACAGAACCAGCAGATCGAGGCTGCCCCGGCAGAACAGGCTCCGACTGTCGAGCCCGGACAAAAGCCGGGCAAGCGCAAGAAGCCTGCTGAATTGACCGGACCCGCCACGGAGGCGGAAGGCCAGCCGGCGCCGACCAATAAGGAAGCGACCCCACAGGCCCAACCGGCTCCGATCGAGCAGCAGGCCGCTCCCGTCCAGGGCGAACAGCCCCAGGACAAGATCAAGAAACGTGGCAAGAGGCCTGTCGGCGAACAGCCGGTGACAGGAGAGCAACAGCCCTCGACCGGCGAACAGCCTTCGACTGGCCAGGCCGCGCCGGTCCAGGGTGAAAATCCGGTCCAGGGTGAAGCCCAGGCCAATCCGAACGAGGCACCTGTTCTGGACAGCCAGAAGGATGTCTTGCGCAAGCGCAAGGGTGGCAAGGAGCGCGGCCAAAATGCCGGTAAGCAGCAGGGCAACCAGCCCGCCCAGCAGGGCGAGAACCAGGTGGAAGCCCCGAAGCCGGCTCCGGTCGATCAGGGGCCGCCACCCACCGACGACCGGGCAGCCCAGCGGGAGATCAAGCCTGAAAAGATCGTTCCGGTGACCGAGGAAAAAGGCAAGCGCGTCGAGCGTGCGCCGGACGTCGAGGATGTTCGTCGTCGTCCGCGCCCCCAGGGTGCCAACGTCGTCAGGGAATTCGGCGACCGCGTTATCCTGCAGTTCAACAACCAGACGTTCGTCGAAAGCAGTGATGCACCGCGCATGCACCGCGGCGCCAGGAATGTCTATTACGAGGACCTGTCGGGCGATCGCACCCGGGAAATCGTTGAGCGTGACAATGGTGTCCGGATCGTCACCATCCGCAACCGCTACGGCGACGTCATCCAGCGTTCACGCTTCGCGCCCGACGGCCGCGAATATGTGCTGAGCTATGTCGACGAGCGGAACTATGACGATGATGCAGACTGGCGCGACCCGGGCGACGACCTGCCGCCGATGCGCCTTACCATCCCGCAAGAGGAATACATTCTGGATTCCGAAGAGGTCGAGGATCCGGACGACTACTACACCTTCCTCGAACGGCCGCCGGTCGAGAGGGTCCAGCGCCTCTATTCGATCGACGAGGTCAAGCGCTCGGCCCGCGTGCGCGACATCGCCCGCCGCATCGACCTCGACACGCTCAACTTCGAATTCGGTTCGGCCTCGATTTCCGACACCGAGGTCCAGAAGCTGGAGGGTGTTGCCAACGCCATGGACAAGCTGCTGAAGAAAAACCCGGCCGAGAGCTTCCTGATCGAGGGCCATACCGACGCTGTCGGCACACCGGAAGCGAACCTTGCTCTGTCCGACCGCCGCGCCGAGGCGGTCGCCGAAGCCTTGACCAACGCCTTTGGCATCCCGCCGGAGAACCTGACGACGCAGGGCTATGGCGAGGAGTATCTCAAGGTCAACACGTCGGGACCCAACCGCGAGAACCGCCGCGTCGCCATCCGCCGGATTACCCCCCTGGTAGCGCCTGTGGCCAGCGCCCAATAAACCGCAATGTGAACCGCGCGATTTGATCAACCATTGAATCGCGCGGTCATCAATCTTGAAACGCGCGGTTACCCATCCCAGATTCTGGAAAGGGCGTTCCCTGCCCTGTCCCGACTCCAGCGGGACACACGAGCCCCGCCGGTTCCCCTCCCCGGCGGGGTTTCGTTTTTTTGAAACCTTGCAAACCGCCGCAGCCTGCCCGAAATACGGCACTCCGACAACGGAGCCCGAATCGCCGCATGAAGCGCCTCGAACTCGCCATCGAATCGATCATTCTCGCCTCGCGCTGGCTGCTGGTCGCCTTCTATCTCGGACTGGGTGCGGCACTTGCCATCTATGCCGTGTCCTTCGGCAACAAGCTGTTCGAGTTCGTCTCCGTTGCCTTCACGCTCGATGACACCGACACCATCCTGAAAATACTCGGCCTCATCGATGCCGCGCTGGTCGCCTCACTGGTGGTGATGGTGATCATCTCGGGTTACGAAAACTTCGTCAGCCGCTTCGATGAAAATGACGGCAAGGTGCATTGGCTGGGCACGATCGATGTCGGCTCGCTGAAGGTCAAGGTCGCCTCGACAATCGTAGCGATCTCCTCGATCCACCTCTTGCAGGTGTTCCTGAACTCGGTCTCCTACACGACCGACCAGCTGATGTGGCTGACCATCATTCATCTGGCCTTCGTTCTGTCGGCACTGATGCTTGCCTATATCGACCGGCTGATGGGTCTTGGCAAAGCCAAGAAAGCCGAAGACTGAGCACACGTCTGTGCCGGTCTTTAAGAGATATGCCTGTCAGCTAGATACTTTCCGTCAGTAGATACCTTTGATTTTGGTATCCGTCCGGCCGAACACCTCGTCCGGCACAAAAAAGTCGCCGGCGAGCGGGCCTGTCGCACCCGGCGCATAGGCCGAGAAATCGCTGACGCCCTCAGCGCGCAGCACTTCTTCGTCAATGTAGAAATTGCCGGTCGCCTCACGCGACGGCCTGACCAGGATGGCGTATGCCGCATCGGCCATGATGTCGGGCGAACGGCTCATCGCCGCCACCGTCGCCCCGCCCAGGAGGTTACGCACCGCCGCCGTGTCGATGGTCGAGATCGGCCATAGCGAATTGACCGCAATGCCGTCCCTGGCGAACTCGGCGCTCATGCCCAGCGTGCACATCGACATGCCGAACTTTGCCATCGTGTAGGCGACATGGTTCTTGAACCACTTGGCCTTCATGTCGAGCGGCGGCGCCAGATTCAAGATGTGAGGATTTTCCGCCAACCTCAAGTGCGGAATGCACATTTTGGAGACGAGAAAAGTGCCGCGCGTGTTGATCTGGTGCATCAGATCGTAGCGCTTCATATCGGTCTCCAACGTGCCGGTGAGCTGGATGGCACTGGCGTTGTTGACGCAGATATCGACGCCGCCGAACCGCTCCACGGTCTTGGCGACCGCCTCGGCGACCTGTTCTTCATCCCGAATGTCGCACAGCGCCGGCAGCGCCTTGCCGCCGGCCTGCTCGATCTCGTGCGCCGCCGTGTAGATCGTCCCGGGCAGCTTCGGATGCGGCTCGGCGGTCTTGGCCGCGATCGTCACATTGGCGCCATCGCGCGCGGCGCGCAGCGCAATCGCCAGCCCGATGCCGCGCGACCCGCCGGAGATGAAAAGCGTCTTTCCCTTGAGCGACATCCTTGCGCCTTCCTGCAACATGAAAGACACGATCCTTGCGCGGCTGAGAACCGCCGCGCAAGGCCCAACACACCGCATGCGGGTTACGCTGCGTCGGCCTTGAGACAATCTGAACTAGACCAGCACCAGGCCCTGCCGCATGGCGATGGCAATCGCGTCGGTGCGGTTGGCGGCACCGAGCTTCGTCAGGATCGCAGCGACGTGGAACTTCGCCGTGTGCACGGAGATGTTCAGCCGTCGCGCGATGACCTTGTTGGGCGCGCCCTCGGCCAGCAGCGCCAGCACCTCGCCTTCCCGCGGCGAAAGCGTCGGCCGGACGATATGCTCGTCAGTCGGTTCCTCTTCGAACCGGTCGCTGCCATGGAAGGTCAAATCGTGATGCAGATCGGATAGAGCATGACTGTCACGCGAAATCCGGTAGCCCGCAGCCGCGAGCCGCGCGGCGGCGGCGATCAGCAACTCGTCCGCTTGCACGGGCAGCACGGCAAACACTGTATCGGCCGGCCGTTCGCGGGCCGCTCGCGACGATAGCAGCACGCGAGGCATAGCCGCGTCGACGAGCCCGCCTTGTAGCCCATGATCATCGACGATGGCGACATCCGCCGCCTCACGCCCGTCGACTTCGCCGGCCAGAACCGGCCGCAGATCATCGGTCGCGGCGAGAATGGCGGACAGACTTCGCGTGCGCTCGGCGTCACCGAGCGCGATCAGCACCGTCAGCCGTCTGCCAGCGACCTCACCGCTTACCATCTATCCCTCAGCTCAGTGGCTTTTCACCGATGGTCAGGGAAACCTCACGATTCTCGCCGCCGCGCACCACGCCGAGTGTCACCAAGGCACCGGCGCTGTCCGGCCCGAGCTTGCGGATCAGCTCGCGCGGGCCAAGCACCGTCTCTGCGTTCCACGACACGATGATGTCGCCGAGACTGAGACCGGCTGATTTCGCCGGCCCGTTATCGTCGAGACTCATCACCATGGCGCCCTGTGTATCACCATTGCGGACCGGATGCAGGCCGGCGCCAAGATAGCCGCGCGCCACATGACCCTTCTCGCGCAGCGTCGTGACTGCCCGCTCGATCGTTTCGTAAGGCATGACCAGCGCCCGCCGGCGTGGCCCGAACAGCAGCATGCCGATCAGTCCGCCCTTGGCGTCGAGCACAGGGCCACCCTCGAAACGGCCGCCGGCATTGACGGCAAGGTTGATGCGCCGGTCGATCGTGCCACCGCGCATTGAACGCCAGGCCGGGCCGACCTCGCCGACCGTGCCGAAGGTAGCGAGCGAGGTGCCGTCGCTATTGCCCGCCACGACCACCAGGTTGCCCGGCCGCACCGCATCCGCCTTTACCAGTGACGGGGCGGCCGGCGCGCCGGCCGGTTTCAAAACGGCCGTGCCGGTGGACGGGTCGCGGCCGACCAGTTCCGCCTTGACGGCTTCGCCCGAAGAAAACGTCAGCTCGATCTCCTCGCCGGCCTCGACCGCCTCCTCGGCAGTGACGAAATAGCCGTCCCGCCAGTGGAAAGCAGTTGACGTCCGGTGGTGCGTCGCGAAGCTGGCCGTCGCTGGTGCCGCGGCTGCCGCGATGTCGGCAATGGCGTCGGAAAACGTGCTCAGATTGAAATCGCTCATGATTTGTCTCCTGGGTTCTTCGTGACCCAGATATCGCCCGGCAGGGCGTTGGCGGATACTCGCCTGACGGCTAGTTGGGCATTTGACTGGCCATCTGGTCAGGTCGCGGCCGGTCCGGCCGCTCCGCACATATAGGCATTGTTCACATTGTTCCAAACGGAGCCCTCGGATGGCCCTGCCCGCCCAGCAATTGCAATATGACGATGCCCTTCTCGATGCCTATTCGGCGACGGTCGCCGATGCCGTCGACCGCATCGGGCCCGCCGTCTGCCGCATCGAGCGCATCGGTGGCCCGGGTGGCCATGGCTCCGGCTTCGTCATCGCGCAGGACGGGCTGGTCGTCACCAACTTCCACGTCGTCGGCGATGCGCGCAGCGTACGCGTGTCAATGCCGGACGGCGCCTCCAGGGAAGGCCGCGTGCTCGGCCGCGATCCCGACACCGACATTGCGCTGGTGCGCGCCGACGGCAACTTTGCCGATGTTGCGCCGCTTGGCGATTCCAAGCGTTTGAGGCGCGGCCAGATTGCAATTGCCATCGGCAATCCGCTCGGCTTCGAATGGACCGTCACCACTGGCGTCGTCTCGGCACTCGGCCGCTCGATGCGTGCCTCCACCGGCCGGCTGATCGACGACGTCATCCAGACCGACGCCGCGCTCAACCCCGGCAATTCTGGCGGACCGCTGGTGTCCTCGGCTGGCGAGGTGATCGGCGTTAACACCGCGATGATCCACGGCGCGCAAGGCATCGCCTTCGCGGTTGCCTCCAACACCGCCAATTTCGTCATCTCGGAAATCATCCGCTTCGGCCGTGTGCGCCGTGCCTTCATCGGCGTTTCCGCCGACACCACCAACCTGCCGCGCCGCGCAGCCCTTTTGTCGCAAGTATCGAGCAGCACGGCGGTGCGCCTGCGCACCGTCGAAAAGAACAGCCCGGCGGCCAAAGCCGGCCTCAGGGAAGGCGACATTATTGCCGCCATCGACGGCCGCCCGGTCACCGGCGTCGACGATCTGGTGCGCATGCTCGACGCCGAGCGAATCGGCCGCGAGACACTGTGCACGGTGGTGCGCCGCTCCGGCATTACTCAGGTCACCGTGATGCCGTTGGCGCGTGCGAGTTAGCGCGCCGCAGCACCCTGCGCATATTGCGCCATAAATTCTGGGCTCGGCGGGATCGGCCTGATCACGTCGATCAGCACGCCGTTGGGATCCCTGGTGATGAAATGGCGCTGGCCGAAGGGTTCGTCGCGCAGCGTTCGCAGGATCGGCAGGCCAGCGGCGGTGATCCGCTCATAGATGGCATCCGGATCCCTGACCTCGAAATTGATCAGCAGGCCAGATGTGCGGCCCCGCCCTTCCTCCGGGATCGTCTCATGATCGCCCTGGACGATGCCGAGGTTGACGCGGCGATCTTCGGCTGAGCGCAGATGCACGTACCAGTACGCCTCAAACAGCGGCTTGAAGCCGAAATGCGCAACATAAAAGGCTGCCGTGCCGGCAACGTCGCTCGTCATCAGCACCGGATAATAGCTCGTCGTCCTCATCTTTCCTTCTCCCGGCAAATAACATACAGTCTGCATGTAAATGGCAATAACATACAGGCTGCATGTATGCAACAAGGATCCGCTCGTCGCTCCAACCGTGATCGCACCGAGGCGACACGCGCTGAGCTCATCGCCGCGGCTCGCAAACTGTTCACCGAAAAGTCCTATGCCGAGACCGGCACACCCGAGATCGTCGCCGCTGCCGGCGTCACGCGCGGCGCGCTCTATCATCACTTTGCCGACAAGCAGGCGTTGTTTGCCGCTGTGGTCGAACAGGAGGCGCAAGCCGTCTCGGAAGAGATCGAACGCGCGTCGCCGCCTTCGCTATTTGCCCGCGATGCGCTGATTGCCGGCTCGGATGCCTATCTGGCTGCCATGCGTGCGCCCGGCCGCACGCGGCTCTTGCTGCTTGACGGCCCGGCCGTGCTCGGCCGCGCCGCCATGGATGCGATCGACAATCGCCATGGCAACCGTTCGCTGCGCGACGGCCTTGTTGCCGCGATGCGCTCGCACTCCATGACGAGACTGCCTGTGGAAGCACTGACCGCTTTGCTCGCAGCCGCCTTCGACCGCGCAGCGCTCGCAATCGAAACTGGAGCATCGATCGAGGACTATCGCGCCGTTCTCATGGCGCTGATCGACGGCCTGTCTCCGGCTCCTCCTCAGGTATCTCACCCGGTTCGAACTCGTTGAAACAGCCTAGCTGGCGCTTGAACTGGTCGATCAGCCAGGCGGCCGCCGGTTTCGGGCTGCGATCGGCGCGGTGCATGGCATAGAGCGGCGAGCGGACTTCGCTGTAAGGCTCGAGATCGAGTTCGACGAGCCGGCCGGTCGCCAGATCATCGGCGATGAGCCATCGCGGCAGCCCGCCCCAGCCCAGCCCCTCGCGCATCAGCACGTGCTTGGTGCGCACATCCGTCAGCCGCCAGGTGCGGTAGGCGAAGACGCCATAGTCACGCCCGCGCGTACGCTCGGACTGGTCCGAGACGACCAGTTGGATGTGTTCGCGGACATCCTCTAGCGCCACTGGTCTCGGCAGCAGCGCCAGAGGGTGATCAGGCGCTGCGGCTGGCACCAGGGAGAAGAAGCCGATGCGAAGCAGATTCACGTCCGTCTCACCCAGAAGCCCCCCGATGCCGAGATCGGCCTGTCCGCCGACAACATGATCGAGGATAAGGCCAAGCGAGCCGATATGCAGACGCAGCGTCACGGCCGGGAACTGCGCCTCGAATGCCTTTAGCACCCGAACCAGCACCGGCGACGGTAGCGTCACGTCGACCGACAGCGTCACTTCCGCCTCCAATCCCTGCCGGTATCCGTCGACACGCGAGCGGATGCGTTGCAGCACGCCGACCATGCGCCGCGCATCTTCCAGCGTCGCCTTGCCGACATCGGTCAGTTGCGGTTCACGCGTGCCCTCGCGCTCGAACAGCTTCAGCCCGAGCTGCGCTTCGAGGTTGGCGATGGCGTAGCTGATCACCGATTGCGCGCGATTCAATTTGCGCCCGGCGGCCGAGAAGCTGCCGGTCTCGGCCACCGCAACCAGGATCTGCAGTTGGTCAAGCGTCGGGTTCGGTTGCATCGTTCAATCCACATTTTAGATGGATAATATACAAAATATACCAGTTTTTCAAATGGGTCTGCGCACACATATCTGCCGGGAGATTTTGATCCAACCCTGGAGACCCCATTATGTCCATCCTTCTTGTCACATCGAGCCCGCGCGGCGCTGCCTCACACTCGACCCGTATTGCTACTGAATTCGCCGAAAAGCTTGTTGCCGCCGATCCGTCGAACACGCTTGTCGTGCGCGACCTCGTCGCCAATCCGTTGCCGCACATCGATGCCGATTATGCGACCGGCATCTACACGCCGGCCGAAGCGCGCACCTCGCGCCAGGCTGAAGTCGTTGGCGTCTCCGATGTCGTGCTGGATGAACTGTTCGCCGCCGATTCGGTGATTCTCGCCACCGGCTTCATCAACTTCAACATCTCCTCGACGCTGAAGTCCTGGGTCGATCACATTGCCCGTTCCGGCAAGAGCTTTGCCTATGGCGAGAACGGCCCCAAGGGCCTCGTCACCGGCAAGAAGGTCTACATCGTGCTGGCTTCGGGCGGCATCTATTCCGAAGGTGCGGCCGTGCAGTTCGATCACGCCATTCCCTACCTGCGCAGCGTGCTTGGCTTCCTCGGCATGACCGATCTCGAGGTCATCCGCATCGAAGGAGTCGGCATGGGCGCCGATGCGGTGGCAGCAGCGCTGGCCAAGGCCTCGACCAAGGTCGACGCCATTGTAGCCGCGACCGGCAATGCCGAGCGCGTCGCCACCGCGGCGTAAAGCGTCAGCATCGTCTGAATTGTACAAGGGCAGGCGCCCGGCGCCTGCCCTTGTTGTCGTTGGCGACAACCTATTGTGGTGGGCCACACAACCGCCATTGGTTATTCCGCTTGTCTGCGCTATCGGTCGCGGATGTTCCTTTCCGTTGCCACAACGCACCGTCCGGCCACCGATCTCGGTTTCTTGCTGCACAAGCATCCGGATCGCCTGCACGAGACCGACCTGTCTTTCGGCAAGGCGTGGCTGTTCTATCCCGAGGCAACCGAAGAGCGTTGCGAGGCTGCACTCCTGCTCGATGTCGATCCTGTGGGACTGGTGCGGGGCAAGGGCCAGGCAGAAGGCCTGCTCGACCAATATGTGAACGACCGGCCTTACGCAGCATCATCCTTCCTGTCGGTGGCGCTGAACAAAATGCTGCGGACGGCGATGACCGGTATATCGAAGGAGCGCCAGGAACTGGCCGACAGCGAACTGCCGCTGGAAGCCGTGGTTACGCCACTGCCAACGCGCGGCGGTGAGGTTCTGGTTCGAAGTTTGTTCGAACCCTTGGGCTGGACAGTCGATCTGACGCCAATCGAAGGAATCGGGGGTGCTGCAGGCGAGCCCCGATACGGCCATCTGAAGCTGACCGGCACAGGCCGGCTCAGCGCCTTGTTGAATCACCTCTATGTGCTGATCCCGGTGATGGACGATGCCAAGCATTACTGGGTCGGCGAAGCAGAGATCGACAAGCTGCTGTCCAAGGGAGAGGGCTGGCTGGAAAACCATCCGGCCAAAGACCTGATCGTGCGCCGCTACCTTGGCAATCGCCGGGCTTTGGCCCGCATCGCCCTGGAGCGGCTGGCTCCCGAGACGGCTGGCGAGGCACAACCTGCCGAGTTGCGCGTCACGCCCGAGGAAGCGCTGGAGACGCCTATCCGGCTCAACGATCTGCGCATGGACGCAGTTGTCCACGCCATTCGAGCGACGGGAGGAACCACGGTTGCGGACCTGGGATGCGGTGAAGGCAAGCTGCTCGACAGGCTGGTGCGCGAGCGATGGATCCACATGCTGTTCGGTCTGGATCCGGCGGCGCGCGAACTGGAATGGGCCGCAAAGCGTCTCAAGCTGAACGAATTAGGCGGGCCGCCCGAGGGCCGGGTCACGCTGCTGCATGGATCGCTGACCTACCGCGACAGCCGTTGGGCCGCAGCCGACGTCGCCGTTCTGGTCGAGGTCATCGAGCATCTCGACGAGGACAGGCTGCCCCTGGTCGAACGCATCGTTTTCGGTGAGACGGCGCCCAAATCCGTCATCGTGACCACTCCGAATGCGGACTACAACGCTCTGTTTCCAAGACTGGTCCCTGGCGCATTTCGCCATCCCGATCACCGTTTCGAATGGAGCCGGGCTCAGTTCCAAGCCTGGGCGGCCAAAATCGGCGAGATCTATGGCTATGCAGCCACCTTCAGCGGTATCGGAGCCGAGGACCCGACCCTCGGCGCCCCCACACAGATGGCGGTGTTCACCCGATGAGAGAACCTGATAAGACCAACCTCACCATTCCTGACTTCGCCCTCGTCGTGCTGATCGGCTCGACCGGATCGGGCAAGTCGACTTTCGCCACCAAGCATTTCCTGACGACCGAGATTATCTCCTCGGACCAGTGCCGGGCGCTGATCTCCGACGACGAAACCGACCAGGACGTCTCTGCGGATGCCTTCGATCTGGTTCGCGAAATAGCCGGCAAGCGGCTCAAACACCGCAGGCTGGCCGTCATCGATGCCACCAATGTGCGAGCCGCCGACCGCAAGCCCTGGATTGAGCTGGCGCGCAAGTGGCACGCTTTGCCCGTCGCCGTGGTCCTCGATCCAGGCGTCGAGGTGTGCGTCGCACGCAATGCGGTGCGAGCCGACCGGCAGTTCGGCGCCGGGGTCGCCCAGCGCATGACAACCGAGGTCCGCAAGGGTCTTGGCGGCCTCCAACGCGAGGGCTTCCGCCAAGTCTGGAAGCTTACCAGCGAGGCCAGCATCGACGCGGCCGAGGTGTCGCGACAGCCGCTGTGGACCGATAAGCGCGACGACCATGGCCCGTTCGATATCATTGGCGACATCCATGGCTGTTCGGATGAGCTTCATATCCTGCTCGCTCGACTGGGCTACAGCGTCGCCTGGTCTGAGCATCAGGGCGACCGAATGGTCACCGTGGTTCCACCAGAGGGCCGCAAGATCGTCTTTGTCGGCGACCTCGTCGATCGCGGCCCCAACTCGCCCGACGTGCTGCGCATTGCCATGAGCATGGTCGCGGCTGGAACGGCTTACTGTGTCCAGGGCAACCATGAACGCAAACTCAGCCGCTGGCTAGAAGGCCGCAAGGTCACTGTCGCTCACGGCCTCCAGCAGACTCTTGATCAGCTAAATGCACAGGACCGAGGCCTGCGCGAGGCGCTGCCGGCCTTTCTCGACGGCCTGCGCAGCCATGTCTGGCTCGATCGCGGAGGCCTCGCCGTCGCCCATGCCGGCCTCAAGGAAGGGATGATCGGACGCGGTTCCGGCGCTGTGCGCGAGTTCGCTCTGTACGGCGAGACCACAGGCGAGACCGACGAATTTGGGCTGCCCGTCCGTGCCGACTGGGCTGCGGCCTATCGTGGCAAGACGGCCATTATCTATGGACATACGCCCACGCTATCGGCCGAATGGGTCAACAACACCCTGTGCATCGACACCGGATGCGTATTCGGCGGCAAGCTGACGGCCTTGCGCTGGCCGGAACGCGAACTGGTCGAGGTGCCGGCAATCGAGACCTGGTCGGAGCCGATACGTCCGCTGGGCGGGTCCGGTCCCGGTAAATCGGCACAGGCCGACGCCGACGGCGTGCTCGATTATCAGGATGTCTCCGGTCGCCGTTGGATCGAGACCGGACTGAGGGGCCGGATTGTCGTGGCCGAGGAGAACGCGTCGGCAGCACTGGAGGTGATGAGCCGCTTCGCGCTCTCGCCGCAATGGCTGATCTATCTGCCGCCGACCATGTCGCCGTCCGAGACCAGCAGCCAGGACGGCTGGCTGGAACGTCCGGAGGATGCCTTCGCTTACTTCCGCGAGCGCGGCGTTGCGCAGATCGTGTGCGAGGAGAAGCACATGGGTTCGCGGGCAGTGATCGCGCTCTGCCGGAACGCGCAGGCGGCACGCAGCCGCTTCGGGGTCCCTGGCGACGAAACCGGCGCAATCTGGACCCGCACCGGACGCTCCTTTTTCAATGACAGTGCCATGACGGAGGACCTGCTCGCCCGTCTTCGCACCGAGGTCGACGCGGCGGATCTGTGGAAGGAATTGAACAGCGACTGGCTGCTGCTGGACGCCGAGATAATGCCTTGGTCGGCCAAGGCCGGCAGTCTGATCGAAAGCCAGTATGCGCCTGTGGCGATATCCTCTGCCGCCGGTTTCAAGGCCAGCAACGAGGCGCTGGCCCGTGCGATGGCGCGCGGCGTCGATGCAGCCGGCCTGAACGCACGCCTTGAAGACCGGGCCGTCCGCGCAGCCAAATACGCCACCGCCTGGGCGCCCTACGTATGGCCAGTTTCGGGCGTCGAGGACCTTAAGGCCGCGCCTTTCCACCTGCTGGCCAGCGAGGGACGTGTTTGGTTTGACCAGGACCATGTCTGGCACATGTCGCTCGCGGACCGTCTGGCTGCCCGTGGCGGCGTGGTCACGCCGACTCGATGGCGTATGGTTGACCTCGCCGACGGCAGCGCGTGTGCCGAGGCCGTCGCCTGGTGGGAAGCACTGACCGGCTCAGGCGGCGAAGGCATGGTGGTCAAACCACGCGACTTCGTCAGCCGTGGCGAGAAGGGGCTCATCCAGCCGGCGCTGAAGGTCCGCGGCCCGGAATATTTGCGCATCATCTATGGTCCCGAATATGATGCACCCGACAATCTCATCCGCCTCCGAGAACGCGGCCTGGCCGGCAAGCGCAGCCTGGCGCTCCGGGAGTTCGCGCTTGGCCACGAAGCGCTAACGCGATTTGTCGCCAAGCAGCCGCTACGCCGGGTTCACGAGTGTGTCTTCGCCGTGCTGGCGTTGGAAAGCGAGCCAATCGACCCAAGGCTGTAGTAGCCGATCTATCCGAAGATCTTTTCGCCCTGCTCGTCGACCAGCTGGATGCCCTTTTTGATCGAGATGTCGACGGCATCATCAAGCCCGGCAAAGCGGTCGGCGCGGATGAATTTGTGCTCCTTCATCACGCCGTCGATCTCTTTCGAAACCACGCCGCAGGTCTGGTACTGGCCCTCCGCCTTGTAGGGCGTGGCGCTGATCAAAAATCCCTTGTGCTCGATCTGCTTTGCCGGCGCCGCTGTCTTTGGCTCGGCGGCTTCGTTGCCTCCGCCGAAAAGACGCTTCAGAAAAGACATGGGGTATCCTCCAACGGCAATCATCCTGCACCACATAGCGCGGTGCAGGATGATTTTCAGTACCGGTCCTTGGCTGGACCGGCAAGGGCCGCCTGCGGCTTGCCGTTAAAGATCAGTCGCGCGTGAGTGCTTCCAGGGCTTCCGCGGCAGCTTCCAATATGCTGATTGCCTCGGCCTGCTTTGCTTCAGGCGCATCGACGATCTCGCCGAGCGCGGCGCGCAGCCGGTGGCGCACGGCGCGAAACTCGTCGCGCTTTTCCGAGCGGCCGCGGCCGCGCCGGCCACCGTCGCCGTCATCGTTCCAGCCGAACCAGTCGCGCGCCTTGGCCATCTTGCGGCCGAAGCGCTCGAGATGTTCGAGCACGTGGTCGATCATCTCGCGATTTTCGTTGAGGTGCGCCTGCCCAGCCTCGGTGATTGAAAACACCTTCTTGTTGCCTTCCGCCGCAGAAACGGCGTAGCCGGCCTCCTCCAGGAAGGTCAGCGTCGGATAGACCACGCCGGGGCTCGGGCTGTAGACGCCGCTGGTGCGCTCCTCCAGCGCCTTGATGATGTCGTAGCCGTGCCGCGGCGCCTCGGCCAGCAGCGACAGCGTGATCAGCTTGAGATCGCCGTCGGCCAGCATGCGCCCGGCGCGGAACATGTCGCCCGGCCCGCCGCGTCCGCCGCCTCTCATGCCATGCCCGAACGGGCCAAAGCCGCCGCCACGTCCGCCGAACTTGCCGGCCATATGCATGAAGACGCGCTCGGCGCGTTCGCCGAAACGATGATGGCTGAAATGATTGTCTTTGTGCATTGTCTGCTCCTTGAGTTATGTCTTACGATATATCTCAACTAAGTGCCCGCCACGGCCGAGTCAAGATATATCTTACGATGTATCTGAAAATGGCACCAGCAGGATTGATTTCGCCAGCGAGGGCAGCTAGACGGTGCATGAGGGCCGAAGGCCGCTCCGTAAGCGTCTGACGTGAAGCAACGCATCCACCCCGGTCGTTCCGGGCAGTTACGCCGACAATACCGGCGAATGGGTGCAAGGCGACGAACCGGATGCTTCAGGGAAATCCAAATGACCATGAAAACCCCGCGCAGCAGGCTGCCTGTGCGCTATGCCGCCGTGCTCGACCCGCTGGTGCTGTCGTTGTTGACGACGTTCATCGTGTCGTTCATCTCGACACTGAAAAGCCTTGGCTTCCAGCCCGACATGTGGCCACTTGGCTGACGGCTTGAGGCCTGTCCTGGCTGGCCGACGCTGCTGCCAGTGCTGCCGGCGGTGCGCCGCATCGTTGGCTGGCTTTGCGAGCCCGTGGCTCGATAGCAGGGCACGCGAAAGGCCCGGAAACAATCTCCGGACGTTTCGGTGCGGAGCGAATAATACCCGTTACCAGCGGCCTTTGCGCCGGTTCCAGGCATAGAGCAGATCGGCAAAGCGATCATAGCCATAGCGCGTCAACGGCAGTGCGCCGGGATTGCCGAACAGCGTTGCGAGCCAGCCTTCGCCGGGCGTCGTGCGCCATACAGCAATGGCAACATCGGCGCCGACCAGCAATTTGCCGTCGGCGTCGATCGCATGCAGCCGGCGCCGGATGTCCTCCAGGCCGATGCCGTACCCGGCCAGCGCCGCCGGTTCGGCATTGATGTCGCGAAATTCGATCCGCCCGGCCTTGACCGCCTCGATCAGCCGCCGCTTCTGCCGGCTGATGCCGGCATCGCAGACCGGACAGCGCGTATTGTACCAGACTGTCAGCAGAGGCTTGGCCATGTTTCGAAACGGCACCAGAGGACACGCACGGATTATCCGAGAAATGCCGTTGCGCCGCAACGTGACACGATACCGGCGGAACGGCCGGCTTCGCTGATCCAGGTCGCCCAAAGGGTACGCAGCGGTTTTACGATAACGACATGCATAAAAAGAAGAGCTTAAAGCGCGTCGCAAGGGCCGTTCAGCGCGACGCGCTTCAGGCGCCGCGGCTCAGCCGAGCGAGGTGATGATCTCGCGATAGGCATCCTCGGGGAAAGCCTTGAGTGTCCGCGTCCTGACGTTTCCGCCCGTCGCCAGCATCAGCGAGAAACGAGCGAGGACAGCATCGTCGGGCGCTTCGAGCACGGCCACCATGTCGCAATCCCCCATAGTGAGATAAAATGCCTTGAAGGACCCGCCCATGTCTCCCAGCAGCTTCTTGGCGGCATCGAGCCGCTTCGGCGATTCGCGCACATTTTTGGCGCCTTGCTCGGTCCAGTTGATCAGCACGATGTAAGTTGTCATGGCACACCTCCCTCCGGTGCCACGGAGCACGGCGTCCAACCGCCGGGGCGGGCATCCGGGTTTGTCGCCCAGAGAATGCGTCCGTCGCGGAATTATCCTCCCACACCCGGTGCACCGCAAGAACAAACGGCCGGACGATAAAATTAAAAAGGCGCCGGATGGCGCCCTCTGACTCGTTCAGTCATTCTTGAGTGTCAGCTCCTAAGACGGTTCCGAGCATGCTCGAGCACGACGTCAGCTATCGACCGTCCTGATCAAGCCCTGCTCTGACAGATCGATTTTGTCCTTCAGAATGTATCTGTGGCCAAGGCCAACAGAATTTTCCGGAAGTCCCAGATAGGCGGCGAGTTCCTCATGGAGGTCGAGCGGAGCCATGTACTCTTTCGCTCCATCCATTCCCAATATCTGAAGCAAATCGTCAGGCGCGGCCTGCTTGCCGATCATAGCCAGCAAGGCGGGAGCGTCTTCCAGCCGAGGACGCATGTCCTCATCGTCAGGGTCACTCATCTCCATGCCCGGACAGGAATTGTAGCGCGATTGGAGAACACCGTGCTTTGCCGCCCAGAGGTTTAGCTGTTCCTCATCATAGACGGTAATCGCGATGCCGACGCATGTCAGATCGAGGGTCAGGCTCTGAAGCAAGGATTCAATCCAGCGCGGGTCGAGCTGGTCTGTGTAACGGTCGGAGAAAGTGGTCCAACCATTCTGTTCGGTTGTGACGAAGGCGTCGATGGTCTTCGTCCTCAGCCAGTTGACCAACGCTTCTTGCGTTGGCCCCTTTATGCTGACGGTTCCGTAGGTCGCGCCCACCTAAAAATCCTCAGCTGTCGAGGAAGCTTCTGAGCTTGCGCGACCGGCTCGGGTGCTTGAGCTTGCGCAGCGCCTTGGCTTCGATCTGGCGGATGCGCTCGCGGGTGACCGAGAACTGCTGGCCGACCTCTTCAAGCGTGTGGTCGGTGTTCATGCCGATGCCGAAGCGCATTCTGAGCACGCGCTCTTCGCGCGGCGTCAGCGAGGCCAGCACGCGCGTCGTCGTCTCGCGCAGATTGGCCTGGATCGCCGCGTCGATCGGCAGGATCGCCATCTTGTCCTCGATGAAGTCGCCAAGATGCGAATCCTCCTCGTCGCCGACCGGCGTTTCGAGCGAGATCGGCTCCTTGGCGATCTTCAGCACCTTGCGCACTTTTTCCAGCGGCATGGCGAGCTTTTCCGCCAGTTCTTCCGGCGTCGGCTCACGGCCGATCTCATGCAGCATCTGGCGCGAGGTGCGCACGATCTTGTTGATCGTTTCGATCATGTGCACCGGAATGCGGATGGTGCGCGCCTGGTCGGCGATCGAACGGGTGATCGCCTGCCGGATCCACCACGTCGCGTAGGTCGAGAACTTGTAGCCGCGGCGGTATTCGAATTTGTCGACCGCCTTCATCAGGCCGATATTGCCTTCCTGGATCAGGTCGAGGAACTGCAGGCCGCGATTGGTATATTTCTTGGCGATGGAGATGACGAGGCGCAGATTGGCCTCGACCATTTCCTTCTTGGCGATCGCGGCTTCGCGCTCGCCCTTCTGCACCTGGTTGACGATCTTGCGGAATTCCTGGATCGAAATCGCCGTCTCGGTGGCGAGGTTCTGGATCTCGGCGCGCAGGTCGCGGATGGCGTCCTTCTCGTTCTTGGTGAATTCCTTCCAGCCGCGCGAGGTCAGATTGCCGATCGAGCGCGTCCAGTTGGGATCGAGCTCCGAGCCCTGATATTCCTTGAGGAATTCCTCGCGGCGCACGCCATAGCTTTCGGCCAGCCTGAGCAGCTTGCCTTCGTTCTGCACCAGGCGCTTGTTGATGTCGTAGAGCTGCTCGACCAGTGCCTCGATGCGCGCCGTGTTCAAGGACAGCGACTTCACCGCCTTGATCAGCTGGTCCTTCAATTCCTTCAGCCGGCGGTCCTGGCTGGGCGACAGCGTGCCCGCGGCAGCCAGCCGGTTCTCGACCTGCTGGTCCTGCAGCTTGCGCAGTTTCTTGTAGGTGTCGGCAATGACGTCGAGCGTCTCCATCACCTGCGGGCGCAGTTCCGCTTCCATCGCCGCCAGCGACAGGCTCGCCTCGTCATCGTCTTCCTCGTCGTCGTCCACCAGGCCACGCGTGTCGCCGCCGACATTGGTAATGTCGTCCTCGTCCTCGCGCGAACGGCGCGACTTTTCCTCGGTCTTGGCTTCCTCGATACGCTCGACAACCGGCGCCTGCTTGGCCTCCGGCCCGGCATAGGTCGCTTCAAGATCGATGATCTCGCGCAGCAGGATCTTCGATTCGTTGAGCTCGTCACGCCAGATGATGATGGCCTGGAAAGTCAGCGGGCTTTCGCACAGGCCCGCGATCATCGTCTCGCGGCCGGCCTCGATGCGTTTGGCGATCGCGATTTCGCCCTCGCGCGACAGAAGCTCGACTGAGCCCATCTCGCGCAGATACATGCGGACCGGATCGTCGGTGCGGTCGGTCGGCTCTTTCTTGGTCGTGGTGGCGGCGACGGCGGTGCCGGTCTGCTCGGCCAGCTCGTTGGCGTCTTCCTCGGCGTCAGCGGCGGTGTCGGCGGCTTCGGGCTCCTCGCCCTGCTCGTCGTCCTCGACCACGTTGATGCCCATGTCGGAAAGCATGGCCATCGTGTCCTCGATCTGCTCGGAGGTCACTTCCTCCGAGGGCAGCACCGAATTCAGCTCGTCCATGGTGACATAACCGCGCTTCTTGGCGGCCTTGATCATCTTCTTGACAGCATCGTCGGAAAGGTCGAGCAGAGGGCCATCGGTCGCGGCCTCGCGTTCGGTCTCGACTTCTTCCTTTTCTTTTGTCGCCATAGTCTTTATTTTCTCCAAGCGGCTGAGTATCAAAGCCGCGTAAGCTGCCGGTCCGGTCAAATTGGATGCGCTCTTTCCAGAACGCGCTTTACCGGGCCAGTAACTGCATCTCTCGTTAAGTCCAGATTAACCCTGATATCTGTGGCAAGCTGACTGCCTGTCCAGTGATCAGTACCTTACATCGCTGCATTCCCGTCGATGCCGGGGCGGGTTAACGTTTCGAATCGACCTGATTCCGCCATTCTGCCGGAAGGTCAAGCGCCTCTCGCATGATTCGCATGAAAAAAGCGAATCAATTACCCGACTTAGAGCACCGCACGCTTGATTCAACGCGCAAGCACGTCCTTACATTTCAGTCTTCTGGAGGCTTCAATCTAAACGCGCCCAGCTCTGCCCGACGATATGCCAAACCCTTCGATCAGCGCTTCCGTTGCCTGCACATCACGAAATTGCGCCTGGATTTCGACCAGGTGCCGGTAATTTTCGTCCGTGGGATCGCTGGCGAGCGCTGCTTCCGCCTGCTTCAGCTCCTTATGTAAGGTGCGCGCGCTGCGCTGCAAGTGGAGAGCTTGGCTGAACGCATCGCGAGCATCGTCGAGCGCTGCCGTTTCCAGCGCCGGCCATTGCCGCGCACGCTTGATCAGCGCCACCGCGCGCTGCCAGATCTCACCGCAGCCGGCCCGCTCGATCGTCGCGATTACAGCCTCGCGGTTGTTGGCCATATCGTGCGCCATGGCGTCGAGGATGGCCGCATGCAGCCGCTTCAGATCGGAATTGGCGAGATCGAGGAACTCGACATGGGCGAAATTCTCGTCGATCAGCACGGGATGGTTGACGAGGGCCGCAATGATCGTCGCCTCGCGCACCGACATGCCCTCGCCGCCGCGTTTGACCAGCGCCGAGCGGCCGAGGCTTTCGGTGATCGCGGTGCGCCCACCGGCATTGCCGCCACGTGCAAACTGTCCGCCGGGTGCTGAGACCCTGCCCGGGAAGCGCTCACCGGGCCGTCCGTCCTGACGTCCCTGGCGTCCGCGCTGGGCACCGAAGAAGCTCTGCACGCGCTCGCGCATTTCCTGTTGGTAGTGGTAACGAAGGCTCTCGTCGCGGATGCGGCTGGTCAGTTCGCGTAGCGTCTTTTCGAGCTCCGCCCGCCGTTCAGGCGTGTCGAAGATGCCGCCGGCGGTCTCGCGCATCCACAAGAGGTCGGCCAGCGGCCGTGCCTCGGAAAGCACGGCGCGGAACGCATCCGGCCCGTCACCCTTGACCAGATCGTCGGGATCCTTGCCCTCCGGCAGCAGGGCGAAGCGCACGGAGCGGCCTGCCTGGACCGCCGGCAGCGCCATGTCGGCGGCGCGCCACGCTGCCTTCAACCCGGCCTGGTCGCCGTCGAAGCACAGCACCGGCTCGCCAGCCATGCGCCATAGAAGTTCGAGCTGGTTTTCAGTTAACGCGGTGCCGAGCGGCGCCACCACGTTTTCGAAGCCGGCCTGCGCCAGCGCGATCACATCCATGTAGCCCTCTACGGCAATGACCGTGCCGCCCTTGGCCAGCGCCCCCTTTCCGAGCGCTTGGCGCGCACGGGCGAAATTGTAGAGCACGTTGCCTTTGTGGAAGAGCTCCGTATCGGGCGAGTTCATGTATTTGGCCGGCGCATCCGGCGCCAGTGCCCGCCCGCCGAAGGCGATGATCTTGCCCCTGGAATCCGGGATCGGGAACATGATGCGGTCGCGGAACCAATCGTAGGAAACCGGGACGTCGTCGCCATGGCGCACCAGCCCGCACGCCTCGATGTCGGCCTTGGGGACACCCTTGGCGGCAAGATGCTCCTTCAGCGCATTGCGGCTGTCGGGGGCATAGCCGAGGCGGAAAGACTGCTGCGTCGCCGGTGTCAGCCCCCGGTCGCGCAGATAGGCGCGGGCCTTTGCCCCTTCCGGTCCCTGCAGCCGTTCCTGGAAGAACGCCGTCGCCATCTCCATGACGTCAGTCAGGCTGGCGCGTTCCTTTTCGCGCCGCTCCTCCTGGGCATCGCGAACCGGCATCGGCACGCCGGCCATGTCGGCGATCTTCTCGACCGCTTCAGGAAAGCTCATCCCGTCAAGTTCGGTTAGGAACTTGAAATGGTCGCCCGAAACCGAGCAGCCGAAGCAATGGTAGCGGCCCTTCTTGTCCTCGCAGTGGAAGGACGGGCTCTTCTCGCCATGGAAGGGACAGCACGCCCAATAGTCGCCGCGCGGCGCGTTAGTCTTCTTCCTGTCCCACGCGACGCGCTGGCCGATCACCGAAGAAATCGGCACGCGGTCGCGGATCTCGTCGAGGAAAGCAGGCGGAAAGCGCATGGGGGACAGCTCGTTTGGCCTCCATATAATCACGCCGGCGAAGCCCGACGACTCCTAATGCGGAACCATACCCGGTTTTCACAGGGCCAAGGGGTCCAGGCGCCTGACGTTGCGTGGCTGCCACACCGCAGCGGGAATAGTCTCAAGCTTACCTGACCCGTGGCTTCAAGATTGACTTTGCATGAACTCGCCAATCTAGATGATCATAAGCAAAGGCGACTCGTCCGGAATTCAGCGCCCGTAGAGAGCAGGCCCGCCGGTCGGGGGATTTTGGGGGACGGGGTGACCGTAGCTCTGGATGCGCATGTCACCATGCGGCTGCGGCGTTTGCCGTTGTCCGCACTTTCCTTTCTGTTGTCGTCGATTTTCCTGCTTTTGTTCGCAACGCTGAGGCGCGCCCTCGCCGCCATTCTCGTGTTCGTGCTCGTGCCGACCGCGGCGTTCGCGCTGCCGACGGTGACCATCAACCAGGCTGCCGGCCAGAGCGATCCGGCGGGTTCGTCACCAATTCGGTTCGACGTGGTCTTCAGCGAGCCGGTGACCGGCTTCAATGGCAGCGACGTCGATCTTTCCGGCACCGCCGGCGCCACCACCGCGTCCGTTACCGGCTCCGGCAGCTCCTACAGCGTTTTGGTCAGCGGCATGACGGGTTCAGGTTCCGTCGTGGCCACAATACCGGCCGGCGTGGCAACCAACGCCAGCGTCGATCCGAACGAGCCCTCGACCAGCACCGACAATACCGTCACCTACAATCTGCCGCCGCCACCGCCGCTGACAGTGACCATCAACCAGGCTGCCGGCCAGAGCGATCCGACCGGTTCCTCACCAATTCGGTTCGACGTGGTCTTCAGCGAGCCGGTGACCGGCTTCAATGGCAGCGACGTGGTGCTTTCCGGCACTGCCGGCGCCACCACCGCGTCCGTTACCGGCTCCGGCAGCTCCTACAGCGTTTTGGTCAGCGGCATGACGGGTTCAGGGTCCGTCGTGGCCACAATACCGGCCGGCGTGGCAACCAACGCCAGCGTCGATCCGAACGAGCCCTCGACCAGCACCGACAATACCGTCACCTACAATCTGCCGCCGCCACCGCCGCTGACAGTGACCGTCAACCAGGCTGCCGGCCAGAGCGATCCGACCGGTTCGTCACCAATCCTCTTCGACGTGGTCTTCAGCGAGCCGGTGACCGGCTTCAGCGGCAGCGACGTTGTGCTTTCCGGCGCCGCCGGCGCCACCATCGCTGTCGTTACGGGCTCCGGCAGCACTTTCAGCGTCGCGGTCAGCGGCATGACGGGTTCAGGGTCCGTCGTGGCCACAATACCGGCCGGCGTGGCAACCAACGCCGCCGTCGATGCGAACGAAGCCTCGACCAGCACCGACAACACGGTCACCTTTACACCGCCCGTGATCACGGTCTCGCCGCCGTCATTGCCCAGTCCGGTCTACAACCAGGCCTATTCGCAGCAGCTGACGGCCAGCGGCGGCATGACGCCCTACACTTTCGCGCTGACGTCCGGAACCCTCCCGTCGGGCATCAGCTTCGACGCGGCCGGTCTGCTCTCCGGAACCCCGACTAATACCGGCACGTTCAACCTGGTCGTGGCGGCAACCGACGCAAACGGTTTCATCGGTTCGAAATCCTACACGCTGATCATTGCCGAGCCGACCGTCGAGCTGACGCCGGCATCCTTGCCAAACCCCATATACAACCAGGCCTATTCGCAACAGCTTGCGGCCAGCGGCGGCGCGGTGCCTTATACTTTCGCGCTGACGTCCGGAACCCTCCCGTCGGGCATCAGCTTCGACGCGACCGGTCTGCTCTCCGGTACCCCGACCAATACCGGCACATTCGACTTCACCGCAGTTGCAACCGATCAGAATGGGAAATCCGGTTCCAAGGCCTATTCGGTGACCATCGACAAGCTTGGCACCACCACCTTGGTCGTTTCCAGCCTCAATCCTTCCAATCAGGGCGATCAGGTCACTTTCACGGCAACGGTTTCGGCTCCCGGCAACCCGCCGCCGGCCGGAACGGTCACCTTCAGTGTCGACGGCTCGCCCGCCGCTACGGTCGCGCTCGCCGGCGGTACCGCCGCCCTGACGACGTCCGCCCTCCCGGTCGGCACCCGTCAGGTCGTCGCGACCTACAATGGCGACGCGAACAACGCGACAAGCACCTCCAGCGCGCTCGCCCAGGAAGTCCACGCCCTAGGCTCCATCACCATCCGCCAGACCACCGACAGCGGCGACGGCTCCTTCGGCTTCTCCTCGCCGGCGCCCGGCCTCAACTTCACCATCGCCACCAGCAGCGGCTCCGGCGACGGACCGGCCGTTTCGCTGCCGACCGGCTCCTACAGCATCACCGCCGCCGACATGACCGCCGCCGGCTTCGCCTTGACCTCGATCAGTTGCAACGATGGCGATTCCGTCGGCAATGTGGCGAACCGCACGGCCGTGATCAACCTGGCGCCCGGCGAAAGCGTCGTCTGCACGTTCGCCAGCACCAATTCACGCGAAAATACCACGGCGCTCATCAAGGAATTCATGGAGACACGCGCCAGCCTCATCCTGGAGAACCAGCCCGACATCCAGCGCCGCATCGACCGGCTCGACGGCGTCGCCGGCGGCGGCAGCCCAGTGGCCACCCTGCTCGCGTACCTGCCCGGCATGGCCGACACCAACTCGGTCAATGTCAGCGCAAGCCTTGCCTCCATGCGGCGGCTTGGCGGGGAAGATGCCAACAGCCTGTTCGACATCTGGTTCGAAGGCACTTACAGCCGCTTCGACATCAATGACCAAGACGGCAAATTCGCCCTCGCAACCTTCGGCGCCGACTATCTGGTCAGCCGCAATCTGCTTGTTGGCGCCTTCGTCCAGATCGATCGTACCGACGGCTTCACCGGCAGCGGCGGCGGAACCGCCGAGGGCACCGGCTGGATCGCCGGGCCTTATTTGACCGCTCGGCTGACGGACAATCTGTATTTCGATTTGCTCGCCGGAGCTGGAACATCCTCGAACAGTGTCAGCCCCATGGATACCTACACCGACGGCTTCGACGCCAGCCGTTGGCTGGTCAGCGCCACGCTGCAAGGGGAATGGCAATATGACGCCTGGACCTTCTCGCCGCGGGCGCGCTTCTCCTATTTCGAGGAAAAATCGGGAGCCTATGTCGACGGCCTGAACGTCCCCATTCCCTCCGTCACCGCCGGCCTCGGCCAGATCGCCTTCGGCCCCGGCGTTTCCTATCGCCATGTCACGGATGACGACGTTACCCTCGACTTTAACCTGCGGCTCGACGGCGTCTTCGACATAAGCGACACAGCGACCGAAAGCGGCGCCGACAATTTCCATGGCCGCGTCGGAGCCGGCGTCGATACCCGCATGCCGGGCGGCATGCGTCTCGGCCTCTCCACCAGCTTTGGCGGCATCGGCTCCGATTCGGCGAAGTATTTCAGCGGAACCGTGAAACTTTCGGCCGCGCTGAATTAGGATCAAGATGGACGAATGAAAAAAGGCGGCCTTGGCGGGCCGCCTCTCTTTCATTGACCAGCGCCGTGCCGGTCAGACGTTCCGCGGTCACTGCGTGGCGATGGCGCCGAAGATCAAGCCGGAAAGAACGCTGACCAGCAGATAGTCATTGCCAACCCGGATCCATTCCTGCCCGGGACCCGGACGGCGCAGGCCATAGTGGCGATAGTCGCGGATCGGCTGGTGACGCTTCCAGCTGGAATATCTCTGGCCGTTGCGCCAATGGCTGCGCTTCACAACGATCTTTTTCTTCACTAGGACGCGCTTGTTCACGTCGACATGCTTGTTCACGTCGACATGCCTGCCAGGCTTCTGCCAGTCGACCTGGCTGTAGTTCGACTGCGGCGCGTTTGGTGTGTTCAGAGGTGCGGCCTGGCCCTGCCAGGTGGTTGCAGCCAGCATCGAGAAGGCAATGGCGGAAAGAACGATGCGTTTCATGGCGGGTACTCCTTGGTTGTCGATGCCTACGGAATAGAGCCGGAAGGATGAACCGAAACTGAACACAGAGATTACGTTTTCGTAATGATTTCTTACATTTAGAACGACTAATTCAGCGCTACCTTTAAAGCGGGCGCCCGAGAATGGACGCATGACCCGCCGCAACTCCGCAGGCTATGCAACCATTTTGTCAGCCATCCATTTCCGACACGCCCCGTCGCGTGGCAACACGCGTCCGAACCGGGCAAAATTTATTATTCGGCTAAAATAAATCGGAGTAATATCAACCTCTGCAATGTCCACGATTCGCGCCCACTTTTGCCTCTTTGACTTCACCGCGCCCGCGTCGCTGGCACCTGTCGCGTTGCGGGGCCTGGCATGAGTGGCTCGGTCGTCTTGCTGCACCTGGCCGGTGCGGTCGCACTGATGCTGTTTGCCACCCGTCTGGTGAAGACCGGCGTCGAGCGCGCCTATGGCGATGTGCTGCGCCACAAACTGCGCGCCACAATGCGCAATCCGTTCATGGCGGTTCTGGCCGGCTGCGGCCTGGCTGTCGCGCTGCAAAGCTCGACCGCCGTCACCTTGCTGGTCGGCTCGTTCGCCGGCTCCGGTATTGTCAGCGGCATGTCGGGCCAGCTTGCGGTGCGCGGCGCCGAGATCGGCTCGGCACTCGTGGTCAAGCTGCTCACCTTCGATCTGTCGCTGCTGGTGCCGATCTGCCTGGTCGCCGGCACCGTCATGTTCATGGCCACCGAGCGGCGCGACTGGCGCCAGTTCGGCCGCATCCTGGTCGGCATCGGCCTGCTGCTTCTGTCGCTGGAGATGATCGGCCAGGCGTCGGAGCCGCTGCGCCAGAGCACGCTGATGCCGCTCATCGTCGATTACTTCTCCGGCGATCCGGTTACCGCCTATCTTCTGGCGGCGTTGGTCACCTGGCTGTTCCATTCCTCGATCGCCGCGGTGCTGCTGATGGTGACGCTGGCCGGCCGCGGCTTCATCCCGCCCGAACTCGGTATCGTGCTGGTGCTGGGTGTCAATCTCGGCTCTTCGATCATCGCGCCGCTTCTAACCCGCAACGCAGAACCCGGCGTTCGTATCGTGCCGATCGGCAATCTCCTGATGCGCGGCATGGGTTCGCTGATCATGCTGATCCTGTTCCTGACGTTCAAACCGCCGGTCGCCTTCTTGGGCAACACGGTGCCCGAGCAGATCGTCAATGCCCACATTGTCTTCAACATCCTGATCCTGATCGCCGGCCTACCGCTGGCGAGCCTGGTCTATCGCGCCTCGGAAAGGATCGTGGCGTTGGGCACCAAGCCCCAGGCCGCCAACGCGCTCGACGTCGTCGAGCTTTCGGCGCTCAACGAAAGTGCGCTCGACGTGCCGAGCCAGGCATTGGCCAACGCCACCCGCGAGGTGGTGCGGGTCTGCGAAACGGTCGAGATCATGCTGAAACGGATCATCGAGCTCTATGAGAGCGCCGATGCCGACAAGATCGGCGCGTTGGCCGCACTCGACGACCGTGTCGACAGGAAGCACGCTGCGATCAAGCTCTATCTGGCCAGGGTCACCAAGAACCCGCTGAGCGAGGACGAGGCGCTGCGTTGCCAGGAGCTGATCGGCGCCTGCGTCAAGCTGGAGCAGGTCGGCGACATCATCGTGCGCAACATGCTGGTCCACGTGAAGAAGAAATTCGAGCGTGGGCTGGAGTTCACGCCGGAAGGCTGGCGTGAGCTTTGCGCCTTCCATGCCTTGGTGCTTGCCAATGCCAGGCTTGCCTTCAACGTGCTGGTGTCCCGCGATCCGGAGACCGCTCGCCAGTTGGTGCTGGAAAAGGACCGGCTGCGCGACCGCGAGAAGGAAACCAGCCAGAGCCATTTCGTGCGGCTGCGCGACGGCACCGCCAAGAGTGTCGAGACCAGTTCCATCCATCTCGACACCATTCGCGACCTCAAGCAGATCAACTCGCTGCTCGCCTCGATGGCCTATCCCGTTCTTGAAGAACGTGGCCTGCTCACCGGTTCGCGGCTGAAGGCCGGATAGATTGCATCCACAGGCCGGGAAGCTTTAGAACATCGCCTATGAAAATTGCTGTGGGCCAATGCGCAGAAATTATCTTTGCGCCACCTCCTGTCTGTCGGCTAAAGATCGCCGCATCTACCGGAAGGAAAGTCGATGGACACCCATTCTCGCAGCTTCGCCAAAGCGCTTTCCTGGCGCATCACCGGCACCATCGACACGATAATCATTTCGCTCGTCGTGACCGGAAGCATCAAGCTCGCCGCTGCCATCGGCCTGACCGAGGTCGTCACCAAGTCGCTGCTCTACTATCTTCACGAACGTGCGTGGCTGAAAATTCCTTACGGGAGGAAGGCAGCCGCCTAGCTCTTGCCTCCGCGCGGACGCCTGACCGGCGATCAAGAAAAGCTAAAGCGGCGTCGACAATTTCTGGATTGCCCGCTGCCCTCATCCGTGGTTTGAGGCGACCTTATCTGAGGATCGCCTTTCCGCCATGCTCCCCCTCATTGCCCTGTTCATTGCCGCCTTCGCCTTCGGCACCACCGAATTCGTCATCGCCGGCGTGCTGCCGCAGGTGGCGGAGGGCCTTGGCGTCGCGATCCCGACCGCCGGCTATCTCGTTTCCGGCTATGCTGGCGGCATTGCAGTCGGCGGCCCGCTGCTTGCGCTCGCCACCAAAAGGTTCTCCCGCAAGGCCCTGCTGCTTGGACTGACTGCAGCCTTCACCATCGGCCAGGCCGCCTGTGCGCTGGCGCCCGACTTCGCCTCGATGCTGCTGTTGCGGATAGCGGTGGCCGTCGCGCATGGCGCCTATTTCGGCGTTGCCATGGTGGTGGCCGTCGGCCTCGTGCGCGAAGACCAGCGCGGCATGGCGGTGGCGCTGATCCTGTCCGGCCTCACCGTATCGAACGTAATCGGCGTTCCGGCCGGCACGGCAATCGGCAACATCTGGGGATGGCGTGCGACATTCTGGGTGATGTGCGCGCTCGGTGTGGTGGCCTTCACGGCAGTCGGCGCCCTGCTGCCGCGCAAGACGGGATCGTCGAGCCCGTCGGCGAGCCTTGGAAGCGAGGTCCGTGTGCTCGCACGCCAGCAGGTCTGGACCTCGCTCATTATTATGCTGATGCTGATGATCGGCCAGTTCGGCCTGTTCACCTACATCACGCCGACGCTGCTTGAGGTCACCGGCCTCGACGAGAAATGGATACCTTGGGTGCTCTTGCTCAACGGGGTCGGCGCAACGATCGGCGTCTTTGTCGGCGGGCGGCTCGCCGACTGGAAGCTGATGCCGTCGCTCATCGCCATGCTTTTCCTACAGGCGGCAATGCTCGCCTTGATCTACGCTGTCAGCCCTTACCCGCTGCCGATGGTGATAGCGATCTTCGTCTGGGGCGGCCTCAACTTTGCCATCGGCACGCCGATCCAGACCCGCATCCTGACCTGGACCGCGGACGCCTCCAACCTTGCCTCGTCGCTCATCCCGTCGGGCTTCAATGTCGGCATCGCGCTCGCCGCATCGCTCGGCGCGGCGATGCTCAATGCCGGCTATGGCTATCGCAGCCTGCCGGTGGTTGGCGCGATCGCCATGCTGGTCGCGGTCGCGGTTGCGCTTGCCTCGCATGTCTGGGAATGGCGCAGCCGGGCTGCGCCGCCGCTGCCGGCTGCCGCCGAATAGGGCTGCAGATCGATCCGGTAGCGCAGGCTTTCCGCGCCGCCATAGGCGGCGTCCTCGAAGAAACGCCCGACGAGCCGGCCGCCATTGGCCAGAACGACCTTCTGCGAGGGCATATTGTGAGGCTTGCAGGTGATTTCGACGAAGGGCAGGCCAACCGCCCTCGCCTCCACCAGCATCAGCCGCAGCGCCTCGGTCGCATAGCCGCGTCCTCGTTTCCACGGCACCACCGCATAGCCGATGTGGCCGAGCACATGCGACGGCAAAGCCGCGGTGCCGTGCTGCCAGCGCAGGCCGATTGAGCCTGCGGCTTCCCCGTCCCAGATCCAGCGCCGGAATCCGGGCAGCCGCGGCACCGTCGAACCGTCGGGCAAGGTGATCGGCGGTCCCTTGCCATCGGAATCGTCGAGATCGCCAAGGAAAGTCGCTGGATCCTTTTCGATAGCCGCAAGCTGCTCGCGCGTCGCGTCGAGCAGCCGCATATTGTCCGGCGACCAGCCGCGCTCGAGGGCCGCCTTGTAGGACGGCAGGTGTTCAAACGCCGGTTTGACGAGTTCGATCACGGGCGCGAGCTTTTGGCTGCCGGATTGCGGGCGCGACGGCAAGGGCCTTCGGCGGCTTACTGCAGCAGGCTCTTGACGATACCGCTCGCCTTGGAGAAATCCATCTGGCCGGCGTATTTTTCCTTGAGCGCCGCCATCACCTTGCCCATGTCCTTGACGCCGCTGGCACCAGTCTCGGCGATGGCGGAACGGACGGCGCTTTCCGTCTCGGCCTGGCCCAGCTGCGTCGGCAGGAAGTCGCGGATGATGGCCATCTCGTCGCGCTCCTGCGCTGCAAGCTCCGGCCGCTTGCCGCCATCGAACGCCTTGGCCGATTCTTCGCGCTGCTTCACCATCTTGGCCAGGATCTGCAGGATCTCGTCATCGCTCGCCGGCTCCTTGCCGGCGCCGCGATTGGCGATGTCGCGATCATGGATGGCCGCCTGGATCAGCCGCAATGTCGGCAGCCGGCGCTTGTCCTGCGACTTCATCGCGCTCTTCAGGGATTCGGCGATTTTGCCTCGCATAGTGCTTTCTCCTTCGAATGCGGCGGACAATAGCCGTGCCGAAAGCCCAAGGCAAATGCGACACTACCGCCAAATCCCTGATATTGTTCGACGAAATAAATCCGGGCTCGCACTTCCTGGAATCATTGACCGCCTTGGCGCCTTCCCCTATGTACTGGGCCTTGCATGAATTGAATTCCAGTGCACGTCGCCCAAAAATGCGTAGCGGTTTTGGGCAACGACAGGCACAAATGAAAACTTAGCGCGCCGAGGCTGTGAGATCGCCGCTTCGCGCCTTTTGTTGCGCCGACTGAGGGCGCAACCTTTAGGAGTGCCGCCATGGCAACGATGACAGCCGCGTCGACCCCCCCTTGGGCCAGCGAGAGGCCGACAGCCCTGCTGGTGCTGGCCGACGGCACTGTCATAGAGGGCCGCGGTCTGGGCGCCACCGGCTCCGCCGTCGCCGAGGTCTGCTTCAACACCGCGCTGACCGGCTACCAGGAGATACTCACCGACCCATCCTATGCCGGCCAGATCGTCACTTTCACCTTTCCGCATATCGGCAATATCGGCACCAATGACGAAGACATCGAGGACCTCAACCCGCTGGCCCGCGCCGGCGCCGTCGGCGCCGTGTTCAAGGCCGATGTCACCAACCCGTCGAATTACCGGGCCGGAACCGGTCTCGACCAGTGGCTGAAGAAGCGCGGCATCGTCGCACTTTCAGGCATCGACACGCGGGCGCTGACCGCGCTGATCCGCGAAAAGGGCATGCCCAATGCCGTCATCGCGCACGCGCCCGACGGTATCTTCGACGTCGATGACCTCAAGCGCCGCGCCGCCGCATGGTCAGGGCTTATCGGGCTTGATCTCGCCAAGGAGGTGACCTCCGGCCAGTCATCAGTCTGGCGCGAGACGCCTTGGGTTTGGAACGAGGGCTTTGGCGAACAGGCTGATCCGTCGATGCACGTCGTTGCCGTCGACTACGGCGTCAAGCGCAACATATTGCGCCTGCTGGCCGGCCTCGGCGCCAAGGTCACTGTGGTGCCGGCAAAAACCGGCGCCGAGGAGATCCTGGCGATGCGGCCGGACGGCATTTTTCTATCCAACGGCCCTGGCGATCCGGAAGCCACCGGCGACTACGCCGTTCCGGTCATCCAGGATCTGTTGAAGACCGAAATCCCGCTTTTCGGCATCTGCCTCGGCCACCAGATGCTGGCGCTGGCGCTGGGCGGCAAGACCGCAAAAATGCATCAGGGCCACCACGGCGCCAATCATCCCGTCAAGGACCACACCACCGGCAAGGTCGAGATCGTCTCGATGAACCATGGCTTTGCCGTCGACGCCGACTCATTGCCGAGCGGCGTCGAGGAAACCCATGTCTCGCTGTTCGACGGTTCGAATTGCGGCATTGCGCTCACCGGCAGGCCGGTCTTCTCGGTCCAGCATCATCCCGAAGCCTCGCCCGGCCCGCAGGATTCGCACTATCTGTTTCGCCGCTTCGTCAATCTCATCCGCGAAAAGCGCGGCGAGCCGGCACTGGCGGAGCGTGTTTAGCGCATTGCGTAAAAACGGATTTGATTGACGGCGCCGGCCGGGCTCCCGGCGCCGATCAAGCCCCGTCCGTCACGGCTTCCTGCGTGTGCATGCGTTTGACTTCCTTCGGCGTCGGCTTGGCCACCCTGGTGACGAAGACAACGAGCGCCAGCGTGAGGAAAATCGCGCCGAGCAGATAGGGGGCACCGCCGAAAACCACGGGCGCGTTCGGGCCCGTGAACCAGGAAAAGATCGCCGTATAAAGCAGCGGTGTGATGATCGAGGTGATCGAGAAGATCGAGGTCATTGCGCCTTGGAGTTCGCCCTGGGCGGAAGGTGGCACCTTGGCGGCCGCCAGGCTTCTGAGCGGCGGGTCGGCCAACGCCTCGAGACATCCGACGACGATCACTGCATAGATCATCCAGCCTTGTGACGCGAAGGCGTAGCCGAAGGCGCTGAGTGCGGTAAATGCCAGACCGATTACCGCCGTCTTCCACTCGCCGAGCTTAGGGATCACGCGCGGCAGGACTGTCGCCATGACGATCGCCCCGCACAGGCCGAAAGCGCCGAGCGAGAAGCCGATCTGTTGTTCGCTCCAGCCATAGCGATAACTGGAGACGAACGACCAGACCGCAGGATACATCATGTGCCCCAGCGTCATCAGAAAGAAGACAAGTCCGATCCAGCCGATACCTTCGTAGTTGCGCATCTGGACGAGCGTGCCGACCGGGTTCGCGCGTTTCCACTCGAAGCGGCGACGGTGCTTGTTATCAAGTGTTTCCGGCAACAGAAACAGCGCGATCAGAAAGTTTGCGAAAGCAAGCCCGGCAGCGAAATAGAACGGCACACGCGGCCCGAACGTGCCGAGCAACCCGCCCAGAACCGGCCCGATGACGAAGCCGACGCCGAAAGCAATGCCGAGCAGCCCGAAATTCTTCGCACGATTTTCGTCGGTCGAGATATCGGCAATGAATGCCGATGTCGTGGAATAACTGGCGCCGGAAATGCCGGCCAGCACGCGGCCGATGAACAGCATCGGATAGGACCAGGCGATAGCGCAGATCAGATTGTCGATAGCGAACGTCAGCACCGAGGCAAGCAGGATAGGCCGCCGCCCGAACCGGTCGCTCAACCCGCCCATCACTGGTGCGAAAACGAACTGCATCGCCGCATAGACGAAGAACAGCCAGCCGCCCTCGATAGCCGCCTCGCTGATGCCGACGCCGGTCAATTCCCTGAGATAGGCCGGCAGCACCGGCATAATGATGCCGAAGCCAATGATGTCGAGCAGCAGGGTGGTGAAAACAAGCGCAAGGCCCCGCCTGGCGGTTTTGGGGTCTATCATGATGGTATCTCCTCGGGCCGCCCAAGCTAACGGGAACACACCTTATAGGCGAGCACATCGCTGGGAACAATGAGGGAACGGGCAGAGTGCTTTCATCCTGACATCCCCTGACTGCGATCCAGTCTCTCGGATTACGAGAAAACCGTCGGCTCAGATCGGGTTGTTGAACGTGTCGCAGTCCGAAAGCTTGCCGTTCTGGAAGCCTCGCGCCAGCCAGGTCTGCCGCTGCTGCGACGTGCCGTGGTTGAAGCTTTCCGGCACGACGTAGCCCTGCATCTTCTTCTGCAGCGTGTCGTCGCCGATCTGCTTGGCGGCGTTCAGTGCCTCCGCCATGTCGCCCTGTTCCAAGATGCCTTTCTGACCGGTGAAATGCGCCCAGATGCCGGCAAAGCAGTCGGCCTGCAACTCGACCTGCACCGACATGTGGTTGGCGTCCGCTTCGCCCATGCTCTGCCGCATCTGGTTGAATTTGGGCAGGATGCCGACGAGGTTCTGCACATGGTGGCCGACCTCATGCGCGATCACATAGGCCTGTGCGAAATCGCCCGAGGCACCGAACTGCTGATCGAGCTGCTGGAAGAAGGTGGTGTCGAGATAGACTTTGCGATCGTTGGGACAGTAGAATGGTCCGGCCGCTGACGAGGCAGAGCCGCAAGCAGAGCCGATCCGTCCGCTGAACAGGACCAGTTTTGGATCTTGATAGGTCAGGCCCTCGGACTGAAAAATACCGGTCCACGTGTCCTCGGTCTCGGCCAGCACAGTCGACACGAACTGCTTCATCTCGTCGGAGGCGGGCGCACCGGTGCCGCCGCCTTGCGCACCGCTATTGTCGGTGATCTGACCGCCGCCGGGCTGCAAGCCGCTGTTATCGAGGATCTGACTCGGGTCGAAGCCGAAATACCACCCTGCCAGGAAAATCAACCCTACGATGATAATGCCCGACATGCCGCCGCCCGCGCGACCGCCGATCGGGATGCGAAACTGCCCCGGCCCGCCGCCAAGCCCGCCGCTCTGGCCGCGCTCGTCCTCGACATTGTCACTCTGACGACGGCCCTTCCAGAGCATGGCAACCCCCGTGATGCAATTTTCCGGCCGATCGGGCCGTGTCCCGGTTCGATCGGACACGACAACAATTATCTCAACGGTTACGCCAAGTCACAGTATTTTTCGTGCGAACAAGCAATGCTTGCTGACGCTTGCCTGCTCTGGCCGAGACATCGCAAGGTCTGTGCCGTTCACCCTGCTCGTGGGAAGCGAGTCGCGCGAAGAGATACGCTGGCCGTGCTTTTCAGCGGGCGGCGATTATTGCCTTGCGAAAGGCTTCGAGCGTCTCGGCGCTGACATGATGCTCGATGCCCTCGGCGTCGATGCGCGCCGTCTCGGCGCTGACCCCGAGCGAGCGCAGGAAGGCCTCGACCGTCTGGTGGCGAATGCGGCTCTCTTCCGCAACCTTGCGGCCGGCATCGGTCAGGAACACGCCGCGATAAGGCTTCCGGGAGACCAGCCCGTCGGCGCACAGCCGCGTCAGCATTTTCGCGACCGTCGGCTGAGCGACGCCGAGCCGTGCCGCGATATCGACCTGGCGCGCCTCGTTGCCATCCTCGATCAGGTCGGCGATGAGCTCGACATAATCCTCGACCAGCGCGCTGCGGCGCGCTTCACGCGTCTGCCTGAAGCCTTCCGAGTGGATTTCTGCGTCAGGCAGCGGCTTTTCGCGAGGAACCGGTCTTTTCTTCAGCGCCAATACGCGCTCCTCCCGGCAGTTTGAATCGACATTGCGGTCATAACACGGAACCCTATTGGTTCTGGCCGTTTATTTCCATTCGGTGGCCGGCGCAACCGGCGTTCACTGCCGTTCAGGCCGCACGCCAAGCGGCCACAAGAAAAAGCTCAGACAATGAAATATAGCATATTGCATAATGTTCAGCCGTGGCATAGATAAGGAGACAACATCGATCGTTCCAGTGGAAAGCCATTTCATGTCGGAAGCCGAAGCCACCTCAGCCCCCCGGTCCATGTGGCGATTTGCCCGCCCGGAGGACGACGAGCAGCCCAGCCTTCGCGAAGTCAACGCAACGATCGCGGTGCCGCACTCGGGGATCTGGCTTCGCCGGCTGTTCGCCTTCATGGGGCCGGGCTACATGGTTTCGGTCGGCTATATGGATCCGGGCAATTGGGCGACCGACCTCGCCGGCGGGGCCCAATTCGGCTACACGCTGCTTTTCATCATCATGTTGTCGAACCTGATGGCGATCCTGCTGCAGGCACTCGCCGCCCGGCTCGGCATCGCCACCGGCCGCGACCTTGCGCAGGCGTGCCGCGCCTATTATCCGCGACCAGTCAATTTCATGCTTTGGGTCGCTTGCGAACTGGCCATCATCGCCTGCGACCTGGCCGAGGTCATTGGCACGGCGATCGCCTTGCAACTGCTGTTCGGCATTCCGCTGATAGGCGGCGCCATCATCACCGCGCTTGATGCCTTCCTGCTGCTGCTGCTGATGAACAAGGGCTTCCGTTTCCTCGAGGCCTTCATCATAGCGCTTTTGATTATCATCTTCGGCTGCTTCGCCATCCAGATCTTTGCCGCCGCCCCGCCGGTCGGCTCCATCCTGCATGCGATGTTCGTGCCGTCGTCCGAGATCGTCACCAATCCGGCCATGCTCTACATCGCCATCGGCATCATCGGCGCCACGGTGATGCCGCACAATCTCTATCTGCATTCCTCGATCGTGCAGACCCGCGCCTATGAGCGCACCGATCGCGGCAAGCGCGACGCCATCAAATGGGCGACGACCGACTCGACCATCGCGCTGATACTGGCGTTGTTCGTCAATGCTTCCATCCTGATCGTGTCGGCGGTGGCGTTCCACGGCACCGGTCATCATGACGTTGCCGAGATCGGCCAGGCCTTCGAGCTTCTGTCGCCGCTGCTTGGCCTCGGCATCGCTTCCATCCTGTTTGCCGTAGCGCTGCTCGCCTCCGGCCTGAACTCGACGGTGACGGCGACGCTCGCCGGCCAGATCGTGATGGAAGGGTTCTTGCGGCTGCGCATCCCGCAATGGGCGCGCCGCCTGCTGACGCGCGGCATCGCCATCATTCCGGTGGTGGTGGTCACCGCGCTCTATGGCGAGAAGGGAACCGGTCAGTTGCTGGTCTTCAGCCAGGTAATCCTGTCGATGCAGCTCCCCTTCGCTGTCGTACCGCTGGTGCAGTTCGTCTCGGACAAGCGCAAGATGGGCAATTTTGCCATTTCCCGCGCCGTCGCCGTGCTGGCCTGGGTGGTTGCCGCGCTCATCCTGGTGCTCAACTTCAAGCTGCTCTACGATACGGTCGTTGGCTTGGGCTGAGCGTTCTCGGCTCCAAGCTGAGACGATAAGGTCGGCAGTCACCTGCCCCCGGTCCTAGAAATTTGCCGGCCGCTGTCGGACAAATGTCCGTTCGCCCGTCCTTGGCTCGAACTCCGGCCATGACGGCACGGATCAGGGAAAGGGAGCTCCAATGAGGAAGATCATCGCCGCAACATTCGTCAGCCTCGACGGCGTCATGCAGGCGCCTGGCGGCCCGCAAGAGGACCCTGTCGGCGGCTTCAAATTCGGCGGCTGGACGTTTCATTACTGGGACGATGTGATGGGCGCCGCGATGGGCGAGACGTTTTCAAAACCGTTCGCGCTGCTTCTCGGCCGCAAGACTTACGACATCTTTGCCGCCCACTGGCCTTATCAGAAAAATGATCCGATCGCCGACAGCTTCAACGCCGTCACCAAATATGTGGCGACGCACAGGCCGGATTCGCTGTCCTGGCAAAACAGCCAGCCGCTCGGCAGCGATGTCGTGGCGACGTTGCGCCGGATGAAGCAGGAGGACGGCCCCGACCTGCTCATTCAGGGATCGAGCGAGCTGATCCAGACCTTGCTCGCCAATGACCTGATCGACGAGATCAGCCTGCTGATTTTCCCGCTGGTGCTGGGCAAGGGCAAAAAACTGTTCGGCAGCGGCACAATACCCGCCGCCTTCAAGCTGACCCGTTCGCAGGCATCGACCACCGGTGTCATCATGGCGAGCTATGAACGCTCCGGCGAGATCAAGACCGGGTCATTTGCCACGGAGCAGCCGTCCGAAGCCGAGATCGAGCGGCGCAAGAACTGGAAGTAGATGCCGCAGGGCGATCAAGGACGGCTGAACACTGGCCGTCCTTTTTGCTGTTTTTAAGCCGCCTCTCGTCGCCCTGCCAACCCATCGCGGAGGTGGCCCGCGAATGCCAGTGCAGCCGGCGCGACGTCGTGCTTCGGCAAATGCAGATTGATCGAAAAATTCGGCAATGACGGCAGCTCCGGATCGTTGGCCAAAATGTCGAGGTCGACAGGCACGGTCGACGCCAACCAGGTGGTGACGGCCAAGTCCGAACGCACTGTCGCCGTCGTCGCGTCAATGCTGCCGTTTTCGAATACGGTGCGCCATTCCAGCCCATGCTCGTTAAGCGCCTCCAGCACCACCGGGCGGAACGCACAGGTCTCGGCGACCATCGAAACCGGCAAGGGCCGCTTGCCGCGGGCGGCGCCGCCTTTGGCGCCGACCCAGACCAGCCGGTCGACAACAAGGCATTCGCCGGCCGACCGACCGATCGGCTCCTCGATCACCGCGAGCTCGATCGTGCCGGCTGCCAAGGCTGCGGCCAACTCTGGCGACGAAGCACAGACAAGCGAGATCTCGACCTGCGGATAGGCTTCGGCATAGGCCTTCAGCACCGGCGCAAGCAAGGTGCCGACAAGGTCGTACGGCACGCCAAGCCGCACCTGACCGGCAACTGCATCGCCCGCCATCTCCGCCAGGATCTCGTCATTGAGGGAAAGCAGGCGCTTGCCCTTGCCGAATAATCGCTCGCCGGAGCGGGTCAGCCGCAATCCACGCCGGTCGCGCTCGAACAGGCTGCAGCCGAGAACCTCTTCCAAACGCTTGATCTGCTGGCTGACGGCACCTTGCGTCAGATGCAACGCATTGGCTGCTGCCGTCATGCTGGCCTTATCGGCAACGGTGACGAAGGTTCGGATCAGGGCAGTATCGAGATTGCGGAGCATCTGGCCATTATATTTGCTAATACAAACCATAGCAAACATTGCATTTACTGATGAGCCAAACAGCCTACCGTGCAGGCTCCAAAGGAAGCAGCATGTTTGAACCCGTCCTTCCCCTCGTCCTGTTCGCGCTGGTCTCAACCTCAACGCCCGGCATGGCCACGACCTTATCGACGGCGTCCGGTGCGCAGTTCGGCTTTCGCCGCTCTATCCCGCTGATGGCCGGGAGTGCGGCCGGCCTGGCCACGGTGGCTGCGGCAGGTGCTGCCGGGCTTGCCGGTCTGCTGGCCGCCGCCCCTTCGCTTCAACTGGCAATGAAAATGGCCGGTACCCTCTATCTGACGTGGCTTGCCCTCAAGATCGGCCGCAGCGGTCCGCCCAATCTGGACGTGGCCATGGCAAAGCCGAACAGCTTTTTGGGCGGCGCCGGCCTGCAATGGATGAACCCAAAAGGCTGGGCCATGGGGTTGGGAGCGGCGGCATCCTTTGCCGCGCTCGCCAACGGGCCGCTGCAGCTCGCCGTGCTGCTCGGCACGGTCTTCGGTCTTGCAGCGGCCCTATCGCTGGCGGCGTGGTGCGTGGCGGGCACGCTGCTCGCCCGGTTGCTGCGAACCGAGCGGCAGTGGCGCATGCTCAACGCCGTGCTTGGCCTGCTGCTGGCCGCCTCGATCATTCCGATGTGGCGGACAGCGTAAAGTTAGTCTTTAGCTATGTCAGGCAGCGTAACGCGCCGCCGGCTTGCCGGCCAGAAGGCTGCCGAAGAAGCCTTGCCTCGCACCAAGATAGGTTTCCAATCCAGCCGGATCGGAGAGCCCGGGCGCGGTGACGGTTTCGCCCTTGGCCAGGCCGGCAAGCGCCGCATCGACCAGATCGTCGGCCGTCATGACGATCTCTTGCGGCACGTTGGCAATATCGCTTCCGGCGACTTCCCAGAACTCGGTCCGGGTGGCTCCCGGCAGCACGACCTGTACAGCTACCTTGCTATCGGCGACTTCCCGCTGCAAGGCTTCGGTGAAGTTGACGACGTAGGCTTTGGTGCCGCTGTAGATGCCGCCGAACGAGGTATCGAAGGCCAGCACCGATGCGATGTTGACGATGGCGCCGCGGTTGCGGGACAGCAGCCCCGGCAGCACCGCGCGCGTCAGGCGAGTCAGCGCCACGACATTGACCTTGATCATGCGCTCGGCGACATCGGCATCGGCCGTTGCCACCATCTGCGCGCCGCCAAGGCCGGCATTGTTGACCAGCAGCGTCACGCTGTCGTCGCTTGATATCGCCTGCTCGACCCGCCGCAGATCGCCGTCTTCGGCCAGGTCGGCGCTGATGATGCTGACTTTGATACCATACGCGTAGCGGAGCCTCTCCGCCAATTCCTTCAGCCGGTCGGCGCGCCGTGCCACCAACACCAGATCGTAACCTTGGCCGGCGAGCCGGTCGGCATAGACCGCGCCGATGCCGGAGGAGGCGCCGGTGACGACCGCCGTGCCTTTGTCCTGATTGCTCATTGTCTTGTTCCTTCTGGTTCCAACGCCAGAGCCGCAGGGCAACACCCTTGCTTCGACTGGCAGATCATCAATTAATGGTATATGCCACTGTTTTAAAATAGGCATATACCATCATCTTGTCAATCGGCGGGGCAAGGACTATTTCTGGTTCGCATCGAGGGGTTCCTTCCGGTCCCCTCATCGGAAATCCGCCAATGTCCCAAACCACCCTGCCCGGCCTGGCGCTTTGCAACAACGCCGTGTTGCGCCGTGCGACCCGAAAACTCGGCCAGTTCTATGATGATGTGCTCGCGCCCTCGGGCCTGAAGGCCACGCAGCAGGGCCTGCTATACCAGATCCACATCGGCGACGAACCGACGATGGGTGCCATTGCCGCTGCCCTCGTCATGGACCTGTCGGCCCTCGGTCATACTCTGAAGCCACTGATCCGGGACGGCTATATCGAGACCTTCGCCGACCCTGTCGACCGCCGCATCAGGCGCGTCAGGCTGACATCGCAGGGCCGGATCAAGCTCGAAGAAGCCCTGAAGCTGTGGCAAGTCGCTCAGCAGCGCTTCGAGGAGATGTTTGGAAAGGAGCAGGCGGCAAGCCTGCGAGCGGCGCTGGACGAAATCGCCGCGCTCGATTTTGACGTACCGCCGGCCGCGAGTTGAATTATCGGCGGCCGGCAGCCAAGCTCCACTGACAGCCTCATTCGGCCGGCATCGCTACCGGACGCGCCGCCAGATGGCCCGCCAGCACTACGCCCAGACCGATGATCGGGAACGCCGCCGCGACCACGCCGAGGTCGGCCGGTGCGCCATAGCGCAGCACAGCGGCGCCGACCACGGCACCCAGTGCCACGCCGAGATAGAGCGCCGAAGCGTTCAGCGACAGCACGATGGGCGCGGCATCGGGCGCCAGCTTGATAATGCGGCTGGCCTGCGCCGGCGGGAATGCCCAGCCGACGATGCCCCACGGCACCATCATGGCCATGAGCGCCGGCCCGGCGATCTCGCGCGGCAGGAACATCGGGATCAGCGAAAACGTGACCAGCATGGCGGCACTCAGCGCCAGCGACCAGCAGACGGTGCGCGTCGCGCCGAAACGGTCGGCGGCCTGACCGCCGCCGATATTGCCGATGACCGCGCCAATGCCAAAGGCGAGCAGCATTCCGGGAAGCGCGATCGGGTTCAGTCCGCCGCCTTCGATCGCGAGCGGCGCGACAAAGGCAAAGACGGTGAAGGCGCCGATCAGCGCCAGGATCGTCGTCACCAGGATAGGCATGACGCCGGGGCGAAGTGCCGCTGCAAGCCGCATCCGGAGCGGCAGCCTGGTGCCGACGATGCCGCGCGGCAGCCGGTACCACAGGATCGCGCCGGCGAGCGCACCAAGGCCGGCGATGGCAAAGAACGTGCCGCGCCAGCCGGCAACCGTTGCAACGAGCGCGCCGAGCGGTGCTCCGACCGCGACCGCAACCGTAGTGCCGCCGACGACCACGGCAATGGCGCGGGCGCGGTGATGATCGTCGACAAGCGCAACGGCCGTTCCCTGTGCGGTCGCCGCGAACAAGCCTGATGACAGCGCCATGACGATGCGCGCGATCAACAGCAATTCGAAGGAGGAGCTTAGCGCCGCGGCGACGTTGCCCAACACGAAGAACACCAGCGTCCACAGGATGACGCGGCGCCGGTCCCATTCGCCGGTCAGCGTTGCCAGGATCGGCGTGCCGATCGCATAGGCGAGCGCAAACGCGGTGATCAGCGTGCCGGCGAGCGGAACGGAGATGGCGGCATCCTTTGCAATGTCGGGCAAAAGGCTGGAGATGACGAAACCTTCGGTCGAAATCGTGAACGATCCGAGCGCAAGCCAGATGAGGCGCTTATCCATGGCAATTTCCTTAGTTCAAAGGTTATTGAACAATTGGACATAACAGGGCATGATGTCAATAAAGCCGCTGCAAAATAGCCGAACCATCCTGACAGCCCGGTGTCAGGACGGGGCGACGGAACGAAACTATGTGTCCATTAGCCACGAGAGGAGATGCGTTGAAATCGGCTCCGAATGTGCTTAATTCCTGGGCATGACCTTGCCCCATCCCACCGCCGACCAGATCAGCCTGCCGAACGTGCTTGCCGTGCTCGGCGACCCGACGCGACTGGCCATCGTGCGCTATCTCGCCAGCAAAGAGGGCGTTCCGCTGAATTGCAGCCGGTTCCTCGATCTCTGCTCGAAGACCAATCTGAGCTACCATTTGGCCAAGCTGCGTGAGGCCGGCGTCACCCGCACCGAGGCGGTTGGAACCAGCCGGCTGATCACGCTGCGCCGTGACGATCTCGACCGCCGCTTCCCGGGCCTGCTCGACAGCGTGATTGCCGCGGCCGGCGACGCATCGTTGCCGGCGGTTGGCGGCCACGAGATCGAAGTCCGCGCCTGAACGGCCCGAAGCTGGGTTCCGCTCTCGCCCGCTTCGCGAGACGAGCAAAATAGCTTCACCTGCCCTTCAGCCATTCCAATTAACGGAGCCTGCCATGCGCATTGCCGTCCTCGCCGACATCCACGGCAATGTCCTGGCGCTCGACGCCGTGCTCGATGATCTGCGGCAGCTCGGCGGCGCCGACCTCATCGTCAATCTCGGCGATTGCGTTTCCGGCCCGCTCTGGCCGCGCGAGACCATGGAGAGGCTCGAGACGCTCGACCTGCCGACGGTGCGCGGCAATCACGACCGCCGCGTTGCCCGCGACACCGCCGACGAGACCATGTGGCCGTCCGACCGCTACGCGCAGGAACGGCTGACCGCAGGCCAACGCGAGGCGCTATTTGCGCTGCCCCTCACGCTGAAGGTGGCGCCCGGCATACTCGCCTTCCACGCCCGGCCCGACCACGACGAAAAATACCTGACTGACGCGATCCTCGACGGCCGGCTGGTGCGCGCGCCGCTGGCCGCCATCGAACGGCGGCTCGGCGCGATCGATGCCACCTGCCGTATCATGCTTTGTGGACACAGCCACCGCAGCGAGCTGGTCCGCATTCCCGGCGGTCCGGTCATCTTCAACCCGGGCAGCATCGGCTGCCCGGCCTATCACGATGATACGCCGCCGGCGCATGTCTCCGAGCAGGGCTCGCCGCACGCCCGCTACGGCATCGTCGACCTGCATCCTGATCGTTTCGAATCCATCGCCGTCGACTATGACCATGAGGCGGCGGCGTATCAGGCCGAGCAGGCGGGACGGCCCGAATGGGCCCACGCGCTGCGTACCGGCTTCATGCCGGGCTGAGCTTGCTCATCCCGGGCTGAGCCTGCTCATGCCTAGCTGAACGGATGACCGCCTTCGAGCGGCAGAAGTCGCGACCGGTCCAATCTTCAGTCGTCAGACGCCGATCGCTTCGATCGCTTGGCAGGACGTCGGGCGCTGGCCGCCGAAGTCTTGGACGCCAAAGTCTTGGACGTCGAAGTCTTGGTCGCCGAAGCCTTTGGCCGTGACGTCTTGGGCGCTAGTTGCGTTGGGTTGAAACTCTGTGCTGGGGCGGATTCGGAACCGGCCCGAATGTCGGCGTCGCGCACCTGCTGGCCAAAGTTCAGGCCGGTCAGCTCTTCAATCTCGGCCACCGTCGAAAGGAACTCCGATACCCTGGCAATTTCAAGCGGGTCATCGAATGCCTCGGCACGCTCGCCGAACGCTTCGGGCATCACTTCCAAAACCGGCTTCTGGTCCGCCAGCAGCGCGATGGCGCGCAGGCCAGCTTGATCGGACCACAGCGCGATCTTCCAGAACTTCAGCGGAACATGGCTGTCGAAGCGGTAAGGAGGATCGTCCTCGCCGAACACTGGCCCGGCAAACACCGTGACACGGCCTCGCATCGTATAGGCGTTGCGCAGCACATAGGTTTCTACCGCGCGCCATCTCAACTTCCCTTTGGAGCCGGGATGGTTAAGCGAGCTTCCTTGATTGAAGAAGCCGACTTGCGGCGCAGCATTGGTATAAAAGAACGTGTCGCGTTCTGCCGCGACCGCCTCCTGATCGACGCCCCATGCGGGGTCGCCGCGAAGTGTAATATGGCCCTTCTGGAACATTCGAGCGATTCGTTCCTTGGATTTTGCGACAGGAAATCCAGGGACATTCTGGCTCGAATAGAATTCCTGGGTCATCTGCTCGCCAAGGTCGATGCGCCGATCCGGCCGGAAAGCATCGCTGGCTTCCGAACCGGAAATCGACTCCACCCCCAATTCGATAAGCGACGGGTCGTCGATGACCGTCTTGTCCTCACGATTGACCGCCTTGGTGCGGGATCCATCGATATTGCAGGCGGTGACGAAGGCAAGCCTGCGATCGGCGTTCATCAAGATCGAAAAATGATGGTAGCGCAATTCGTGTGGGTCCTCTCCCGGTTTGGCAAGAAGGTTTTTGGCCAACCGGTAGGGTGAATTGGCAACCGTCGGCATTGCCAGGACAAAGCCCGGTATGAAGCCGGGCTCATACCCTCCACGATCGTCGAAATCCTCTGTTTTCCAACCCGCGGCCTCGGCGATGGCCACCTTCCCGGGTTCGCTTGCCGGGCCTTTGCCGTCGTTTCGTCTCGCATCGCCTCCGTCGCAGTCGATCAGCGGCGCCCGGACATTTATCTCGACGGGAAAAGTCCAGGTGACCGAGCCATCGGCATTGTGTCTCGTCGCCGGCGGATTGCGATCCGGTTCCGGCCGCTGCACCGGCCTGTCCGGCACATCTTCGCGAATATCGGCGTTCAGCCGAACTGTCTCGTCCATCATGCGCGGCATGCCGGCCCAAATCGCCAGAGCTTGCGAAACCGCCGATGCCGAGGAGCCCGGCAGCTTGGACTTTCTAGCGCCCAGATCGTCAACGATGGCGCTGATCCGTATGCCTTCGTTGATCTCGCGCGCAAGCGCATAGCCACCTATGCCCGTCACCTCGTGGAACGGGCCGGCCCAATGGTGCAGGGCGATAGGTTCCCATTCATTGTTGAAGACCGGGGATCCGGAAGAACCCTGTTCGGTGTCGGCGACATAGTGCAGGACTTGTACCGTTTCGTCGCGGGCCACCAGCCGGTTTTCACGCAACACCAGTTCCTTGAAGCGGCCATCGGGATGCTGGACGATGTTGGCGATTTCGCCGAGCATATGCTTGTCGCGCGCATCCGACAGCGAGATAAAACCGAACTCCCCCAGTTCCTTTGGACCGGAACGCCGCTCGCCAACCCCGATCAGCGTATAGTCCAGACCCTCTATGCTATCGCTCACGAAACAGGATTCAGGATCGAACAGGAACGTCGTCGGCGTACGCACGGCATTTGCACCGTCCTGCTCATAATCGAACTGGACCTGGAAGCGCCGGGAATCCGCCGGCGACGAAATCACATGGTTGTTTGTGAGGAACAGCCTTGGCCCGACCAGAAAACCCGATCCTTGTGGATTGCCGTTGAGAAAGGCAACGCGGCCAACCGCATCGGCAGCACGGCGCCCACGCTCGAGGAATGCGACCCCGATGAAATCGAGCGTTGGGCCGAGAATTGCCTCCGGCCCTGGCTGTTTGGCGGCGGCCTTTCTTTCCCCGGCAGACCTCATGTCGATCGCTGCCGATATCATCTCCGCTTCGGTGCGGCTGAGCGACGCCTTTACCTGCAACCTGTCGAGGCGCCTGGAGAGGGTCTGTTCGGCGGCCAGCGGATTGCCGTTGGCGATGTGACCAAGTGAAGCCTCAATCTCGGCGCGCGTTTTCTTGATACGCTGGCGAACTATGTTTTCCACCTGCGCAAATATTTCAAGGTCGACCATATTGCCCTCCTCAACCTTACTTGAGAGAGTGCATATTTACATGAAATGTGCAATATTTTGCCGGCTGTTAGTTCACGGAAGTGGCCTGGTCGCGATTCAACACGCGGCACCTTTTCGGGCTTACACAGCGCCGTCTCGTCGCCTATAAAAACCGGCTGGCGTGCGATGGCGCTTTCGTGCCTGGCCGCGCCTTCGGCAATTGAACCTACCGCCCATGGCAGATGATTAGGCGCACAGTAACACTCCCGACGACGCTGCTTGCGGTGATCGCCGCTCCGCTGATGCTGGCGGAGTTGCCGGCCAACGGCCAGGAGCCGGAGCCCATCATCTCGATTGTGACGGGTCTCGCTCCGGATGACCTCCTGAACGTGCGCGCCACGGCGTCGGCCATGGGCAAGATCGAGGCGCGGCTGCCGAGTGGTTCGAGCGTGAAAAATCTCGGCTGCGGCGACGTCAGCGGCTACAAGTGGTGCAAGGTTGAAGACATTGACGACCCGAAGCTGAGCGGATGGGCTCCCGCACGCTACCTCGACCCTCTCAATCCCCAGCAAGTGACGCCCCAGGCGGCGGTCGATACGGAGAACCCTGCCTCTCAACCGCTGCCCGATCTGACAACGCGTCTCGGCGCAACCGGTCCCGAAACGACGCTGAACTCCGCTGACGCAATCGGCAGGGTGGCGATCGAGGATGCTTACCGCCTGGCCCTGGCCGGTGGAAACCCCACGACTGGACAGGTTGATGGATCGCCGCCCGCGGCAGCGGGTCCCGTCCAGAATTTCGGCGCGGCCAACGCGGCGCCCCCGGCCGACGCACAGACCGTTGCGCGGCTTCAGCCGCCGGGGACACCGGTACCCGGTGCCGGCAACGCCATCCCCTGTGCGCGCTATCTCGGCCAGCCGATGACCAGCTGCAAGGCAGGCGTGGTGCGCACCGGCGACAAGACCGACGTGACCGTGACCTGGCCCGATGGCGGCACGCGCATCATCAGCTTCAAGGCCGGCAAGCCGGCCGGTGCGGACGCACCCGGCGAATTCCGCTTCACCCGCGAAGGCAGCCTGAACATGATCCGCGTCGGTGCTTCCGAACGCTTCGAGATTACGGACCAGTTGGCGCTGGGGATAGTGATAAGGGGAATAAGGCAGTAGGGCAGTAGGGCAATATGTTTAAAGGGCGCTCGAACCTCTGCCCTACTGCCCTACTGCCCTACTGCCCTACTGCCCTACTGCCCTACTGCCCTACTGCCCTACTGCCCTACTGCCCTACTGCCTGCCATTTTAGGGGCTTACATCCGGCAAAACTCTTCCCTATAAGGCCCTCCTAGCCTGATACCAGAATCGCGCGCGCAACCGGCCGGGTCATCCCGTCCGGCTTTTTGTGCAAGCCGCCCGCCGAAACGGACCCTCGACATGCCAAGACGCACTGACATCAAGTCGATCCTGATCATCGGGGCCGGCCCCATCGTCATCGGCCAGGCCTGCGAATTCGACTATTCCGGCACCCAGGCCTGCAAGGCGCTGAAGGAAGAGGGTTTTCGCGTCATCCTGGTCAACTCCAATCCGGCCACCATCATGACCGATCCGGAGCTGGCCGACGCCACGTACATCGAGCCGATCACGCCCGAAGTGGTGGCCAAGATCATCGCCAAGGAGCGGCCGGACGCGCTGCTGCCGACCATGGGCGGCCAGACCGCGCTCAACACCGCTCTGTCGCTGCGCCGCATGGGCGTGCTCGACCGCTATCAGGTCGAGATGATCGGCGCCGACGCCACCGCAATCGACAAGGCCGAGGACCGCGCGCTGTTTCGCGAGGCGATGAACAAGATCGGCCTGGAAACGCCGAAGTCGATGCTGGCCAACGCCACCGACGTCAAGAATGCCGACCGCAAGACGCACGAGGCCGAGCGCGCCGCGCTGAAGGCCGAGAAGCCCGAAAATCTCGACGCCGCGCTCGATGCTCTGGAAACGCGCTGGAACCTCGGTGAGGGCGACCGCAAGCAGCGCTATATCAGCCATGCCATGGCGATTGCAGCACAAGCGCTCGACCATGTCGGCCTGCCCGCAATTATCCGCCCCTCCTTCACTATGGGCGGCACCGGCGGCGGCATCGCCTACAACCGCGCCGAATTCTTCGAGATCGTCCAGTCCGGCCTCGACGCCTCGCCGACCACCGAAGTGCTGATCGAGGAGAGCGTGCTCGGCTGGAAGGAGTATGAGATGGAGGTTGTCCGTGACAAGGCCGACAATTGCATCATCGTCTGCTCGATCGAGAACATCGACCCGATGGGCGTGCATACGGGCGATTCGATCACCGTCGCCCCTGCGCTGACGCTGACCGACAAGGAATACCAGATGATGCGCAACGCCTCGATCGCGGTGCTGCGCGAGATCGGCGTCGAGACCGGCGGCTCCAACGTGCAGTTCGCCGTCAACCCGGCCGACGGCCGCCTGGTGGTGATCGAGATGAACCCGCGCGTCTCGCGCTCGTCGGCGCTCGCCTCCAAGGCGACCGGTTTTCCGATCGCCAAGATCGCCGCCAAGCTCGCCGTCGGCTACACGCTGGACGAGCTTGAGAACGACATCACCGGCGGAGCAACGCCGGCCTCGTTCGAGCCGAGCATCGACTATGTCGTGACAAAAATCCCGCGCTTTGCCTTCGAGAAGTTTCCCGGCGCCGAGCCGGTGCTGACCACCTCGATGAAGTCGGTCGGCGAGGTCATGGCCATCGGCCGCACCTTCCAGGAATCGCTGCAGAAAGCGCTGCGCGGGCTGGAGACCGGCCTGACTGGTCTGGACGAGATCGAGATCCCCGGCATCGGCCATGGGACGACAGCTGCCAGCCATGTCGATGACCGCAACGCCATTCGCGCCGCGCTGGGCACGCCGACGCCGGACCGGCTGCGCATGGTGGCGCAAGCGATCCGCATGGGCACCTCGCTGGAAGACGTGCACGCGATGTGCAAGATCGACCCGTGGTTCCTCGAACAGATCGCCGGCATTCTCGACATGGAAGCCCGCATCCGCGAGCACGGAATTCCCGAGGACGCCGCCAATCTGCGCATGCTGAAGGCGATGGGTTTTTCGGACGCCCGCCTCGCCTCCCTGGTCAGGAAGGATGTCGAAGAGGTCCAGAAGATACGCGACAAGCTCGACGTTCATCCCGTCTACAAGCGTATCGACACTTGCGCCGCCGAGTTCGCCTCGCCCACCGCCTACATGTATTCGACCTATGAGGTTCCCTTCGCCGGCGCGCTCGCCAACGAGGCGCAGGTCTCGTCGCGCAAAAAGGTCGTCATCCTCGGCGGCGGCCCCAACCGCATCGGCCAGGGCATCGAGTTCGACTATTGCTGCTGCCATGCCGCCTTTGCGCTGCGCGACGCCGGCCTCGAGGCGATCATGATCAACTGCAACCCCGAGACCGTGTCGACCGACTACGACACCTCGGACCGGCTCTATTTCGAGCCGCTGACGCCGGAGGACGTGCTGGAGATCCTGCGCGCCGAGCAGGCGTCGGGCGAACTGGTCGGCGTCATCGTCCAGTTCGGCGGCCAGACGCCGCTGAAGCTGGCGGATGCGCTGGAGAAGGCCGGCATCCCGATCCTCGGCACCTCGCCCGACATGATCGATCTGGCCGAGGACCGCGACCGCTTCCAGAAGCTGCTGCACAAGCTCGGCCTCAGCCAGCCGAAGAACGGCATTGCCTATTCGGTCGAGCAGGCCCGCCTCGTCGCCGGCGAGCTCGGCTTCCCGCTGGTGGTGCGCCCGTCGTACGTGCTCGGCGGCCGCGCCATGCAGATCATCCACGACGAGAGCATGCTGCAGTCCTATCTGCTCGACACCGTGCCCGGCCTGGTACCGGAGGACATCAAGCAGAAATACCCCAACGACAAGACCGGCCAGATCAACACGCTGCTCGGCAAGAACCCGCTTCTGTTCGATACCTATCTGTCGGGCGCCATCGAGGTCGATGTCGATTGTCTCTGCGACGGCAGGTCGACCTACGTCTCCGGCATATTGGAGCACATCGAGGAGGCCGGCATCCACTCGGGCGACTCGGCCTGCTCGCTGCCGGTGCACTCGCTGCCATCGGAGCTCGTCGACGAACTCGAGCGCCAGACGGCAGCGCTGGCCCGTGCGCTCAATGTCGGCGGGCTGATGAACGTGCAGTACGCGATCAAGGACGGCACCGTCTATGTGCTGGAGGTCAACCCGCGCGCATCGCGCACCGTGCCCTTCGTCGCCAAGACCATTGGGCGGCCGATCGCAAAGATCGCCGCCCGCATCATGGCCGGCGAAAGCCTGGAAGACGCCTTCGCCCATTACGGCGCCATGCCCGACCCGCGCAACCCCGGCCACATCGCCGTCAAGGAAGCGGTATTCCCGTTCGCCCGCTTCCCCGGCGTCGACATATTGCTCGGCCCGGAAATGCGCTCGACCGGCGAGGTCATGGGCCTCGACCGCGACTTCGCGCTGGCCTTCGCCAAGAGCCAACTGGGGGCGGGTGTTGATCTCCCCCGCGCGGGCACGCTGTTTGTCTCGGTGCGCGACGAGGACAAGAAAGGCATCCTGCCGGCGGTGAAACGTCTCGCCGGCCAGGGTTTCAAAGTGCTCGCCACCTCAGGCACCGCCCGCTTCCTCGCCGAGAACGGCGTCGTCGCCGAAAAGATAAACAAGGTGCTGGAAGGCCGCCCGCACATCGAGGACGCCATCCGCAACCGCCAGGTCCAGATCGTCTTCAACACCACGGACGGCCAGAAAGCGGTGTCGGACTCCAAATCGCTGCGCCGGGCGACGCTGATGCAGAAAGTGCCGTATTACACGACGCTGTCGGGTGCGGCCGCGGTTGCGGAGGCTATTGCGGCGTTGAAGGCTGGGAGCCTCGAGGTTCGGCCGCTGCAGGAGTATTTTGCCTGACTGATCGAAAGAACTCCGTCGAATTTGCCGTATGTTGGAGGTCGATAGAATATCAAACGACAACTAATCGATGGAACTCGTTTCCGGAACCAATGATATTGATGGCGCTGAACATTTCTTGTCCGAATCGGTAGTCCTCTCGTTTATATCCTTCGTTGTCCTGAATTTGCTTTTCTAAAACAGCAGGATCCTGACCCGACATTTCCAAGAAATTCTCATACATATTTATAAGATTTTCAACCGCCCCACGAGAATCTTTAAGTCTGTCTCTATCCCTGAGCGAAAAAAGCCGTTCAAGCGGGGTCAGAGAGCACATTTCCATAGCGTCTTCCTGAGTGACCGTGTTTTTAAGCTTATAAATCGAGAGGAGATAAATTATTGCCGAGTAGCATGTCAAAATTCGACTATGCTTTAGCTTATAGTTTTTTACCTTCTTTTTTATCCGAAGATCCCCAGTTAGCTTTCTTGTCCTTGCTTCGTAATTAATACAAAATGTCCTCCAAAGTCTAATTATATCATTTGTAAAATATGCAGGAATAAACTTATTTTTATAACGATCAAAGTCGACCCAGTAGGCCTCAACGATCTCTTTTTTTATAGTGTTAAATATATCTTCGCCAACTATCGGCCTTGCTTCTAGGAGCATAAGCAGTCGAGTTGTGAACGTGTTATCAGAGTCATCAATTGGCGAGCCGATCTCATTTACCAAGCCATGACTTGTGAACTTACCCAGGTACTTTCCATCGCCATCGATCTCTGGAAGACTTAAGCGTTCCACGCTCGAAATAATCTCGGATTTCAACCTTATCTCTTGGAGAAGCGAGAGCTTACTCTTTCCACTAGCGTCGGACAGAGCCACGATACAAGGATCCAGATCACTGTGATCACTTGCCTCAAGTCTGCCAAAGGACCCGCTGGCGAACACACAGGCTTTTCTAGCTGCTATTTTCTGTGCGGGTGAGAGCTCCTGTTTCAGTTCTCCCATACGACGAAGCGAGTAGTTCCTTCGATCATCGATTACCCCCATTTATCCCCTCCCACTCGAATATATTGGCGAATATCTCCGCCTGCTCAATTGCGTCATCGATGGCATGATGCGTATGCTTTTTTGAAGAAGCCAAATTAATAGGTAAATGAGACCTCCCTGCTTCTGCAATAGGCGTTGCCGACTTAACTGCAAACGCCGTCTTGATGTCAAAGCAACGAGAGTAATCAAAGGGCGAACCTCGATTTGAGTATTTCATAAAATACCAGTATAACCAGTTCCAATCAAAGCTTAGAGGGTATGCGACCAGCACTGGATATGCGTCTTCAGAAATTGATTTAATCCAGATAAAGGCATCCGACATCGCTCGTACAGGATCATCTCCATCAATGACGAGCCTATTTCTATCAAGTCCGTTTATTTTTAGTGCCTCAATCTGAAACTCATCTGAAATAGGGGATAGTTCCCTGTAAAAAACTTGGTCATAACTGACAGGTCGCTCAAAACGCTCGCCATCGTACCTTCCGGCATACACGATTGCGAATGACAGCATCGAAAACGGGCCGGGTATCGGGCCGTCTGTCTCCACGTCTGCCGAGAAATACACATCTGTACGACGCAAAGGGATCGTTCTCGGCGCCAAATCAGGATCGACGTTCTGGCGCATGGCGCCATGGGATTTTAAAATCAATTCATCACCAGAGGCTGTAAGCTGTTTCATACTCGGCGAGTTAACACCGAGGAAGTGCACCGGTGCACAAACTATCGCTACTAGGTATCAGATACCAGCAGGCATTTGGCCCTAGCTGCGCGTAGCCTTCCTCGGCCTCTGCGTGATAGTCGCGTTTTGGATGAAGTCGTTGCCGGCCGAGGAGGCCAATCAGATCGGCCAACAGTGCCGCCGCCCGGCTTAGTTAAGAAACCCAATGAACCGTCCGGCGAAAAGCACCGACGTCCACAGCACCAGCGAAAGCACCGCCAGGACGGTCGCGACCCCGCCGGCCGGCTCCTCACCTGCGCGGCGCACGAAGACAAGAAAATTGGCGCCGGCGAGAACGATCAACGCCATCTTGGCGAGGAAAATCGGCATCGCCGCATACTCGCTCGCCCTCACCGAAAACAGCAGCGACCCCGTGACCAGCGCGCCGCCGAACGCGCTCAACGCGGTGCGGCGCAGCAGCGCGACGAACGCAGCCTGCGGCAGCGAGCGGAAGGCGCCCAATATCCTGAGGTCCATGAGCCAGACGCTGGTCAGCAGCGCGCCGATCGACATGATGTGGAGCGCATTGATTACGGGATAGGCGACGAACGAGGCCTTCAGTCCCCGCACCAAGGCGAGTTGCTCGATGCCGGCGAACAGCCCGTCCATTCAGGCCGGCGGCACGCGGTCGGGATAGACATCATAGGTCTTGCCGCCGACGATGATGCGGACTGCCTTCATGCGTTTTTCGTTTTCGTCGCGCGAGCGGTTGCCGATCGCGGTCACCTCGTCGCCGACCTTGGCAACCTCCTCGGTGAAGCCGGCGGCGATCGTGCGGGACGGCGGCGCCATCTCCACCCGCCAGGCCTCGCCCTCGGCGTCGACATCCAGCGTGGCGTGCGGATTGCCGATATAGATGGCCGTTATCTTGCCCCGGAGTTCGAAAAACCCGTCCTGCGTCCACGACCAGCCGTGATGGGCATAGGCCGCGGTGCCGGCGGCAAGGATCACCGCCGCCGCCAGCATGACGCTCCGGTTGAAAGGTGACAGCATCGCTCGTCTCCTCGGTTCCGGCATTAGAGGGTAGGTCAGCGCGCCGCAGCGTCAAATCACATGAGGGCCTTTTGGTTCGCTGCGCTCTACAGCCATGCTCACAGCATGGATCCCAGGGTCTGCGCTCCCGCTTCGCGTTCGCTCCGCCCTAGGACGACGAAGCGAGGGGAGGTTTCCAGCCAATCTCCAACGTCCGCGATTGGCCTTTATGCCACTGTGCCCTTCGTCATCCTAGGGCGGAGCAGGAGCGAAGCGACGTCGCGGAGACCCTAGGATCCATGCCGTTACCTCCGAGCGTCGCAGCCTCTGCTGAACATCGCCGCACTTACCGAGGCGCTTGCCCCGACCGCTCACGCCGCCCAATCGACCTCGACCATCCCCAGCCGCTGATAGAGCCTGACCGCAGCCGCGTTCTCGACCGTATTGGTCTTGAGGTCGACATGTGCCGCGCCCCTTGCCTGAAACACCGCAAACGCGTGCCGCATCAGTGCCTCGGCGATGCCGTTGCCGCGCGCCTCCGGGTGGACGGCAAGATCCTTGACGAAAGCCCGCGTCCAGCAGAGCGCCGCGCCCGCCAGCCGGCCCTTGTCGTCGATGACCAGGAAACACAAAGCTGGGTCGAATTCCGCGCCGGCCGAAATGCGTGGCCACCATTCGTCGAACGGCCCGTCGGCGCCGTCGTCAAACACCGCGGTCAACAGCGTATGCAAAGCGAGTGCATCGGCGGCTTCGAAGCCGCGCATGAAAAAACCTTCGGGCCAGCGCGGCGCCAGAAGCGTGTCGTCGAAGATCTTGCGCAGGCGGATGTCGTTTGGTGCCGGCGGGCGCGGCTCAGGCATCGGGCTGCATGCGGCGGCGCAGGCTATCGCTGCCGAGCCCGGTTTCGCCCAGCATCCCCTTGCGCTTGGCGTCGTAATAATAGCCGCTCTGGTAGAGCCGGTCGGCGCGCTTGGGGTTGCCGCCTGAGACCAGCCAGGCGCCGCGCAGATATTTCACCGCATATTTCAAATTGGTCTCGGCGTCGAACAGGCCGCTCGCCGGCCCGTCATAGCCCATGCCGCGCGCCGTCGCATGCTTGATCTGCATCAGCCCCCAATGGCCGTGATTGTAGGCTTTCGGGTTGAACGTGCTCTCGCGGTTGACGACATGGCGCACCAGATCGACCGGCACCTGGTAAAGCGCGGAATATTTCTCGATCAGCCGCTCGATCTCGCTGCGGCCGCCGGCGTTGGACTGACCCTCGGCGGGGTCGGTCGCGGCCAGAACGGCCGGGTTCTGCGGCACCGTGTAGGAAACCGGCTGAACGCCGGGCATGGCCGCGGTCTGTTGGGTGACCGGCATGGCGACGGCTGGCGTCGCGGTAACAGGCAGGGCATTGGCGGTCATGACGGTGGGGGTAGTTGCCGCCAGCGGCGTCGGCCCGGCAAAGGTGGCGGCCGGCTCGATCGGCAGCGCCGCTGTCTGGGCGACGCCGGACGGCTCCGGCAGCACCGAAACCGTGTCGGGCAGCGCCAATGTAAAGCCGGCATCGGTATTGGCCGTATTTTCGGTGAAGGCCGGCGTCGGGGTCACCGGCGAAGTCGAGGTGCAACCGCCGAGAGCGGCCACGGCCAACACCGCCGCAAGGACGGAAAAGAGGAATTTTGCTGGCAAGCGGCGCTCGGGTCCGGTTCGTCGGGTGTTAAGAAGTCCTTACACCAGCATCTTTCCCCGGGCAATCCGCGGTAGCCGGTGGTTTTCGGGTGGCGAGCCGGGCCGCGAAATGCGATATTGTTCTGGATTTGTACTTCGAAGGATTCCGGAAAGGAGCACGCCATGCACGCCTCTCATGCCACCGCCGGCCACGCGGTCTTCGAAACCGTGCTCGGCTTCATGGGCATCGCCTGGAGCGATGCCGGACTGACCCGGCTCTGCCTGCCGCAGCGCAATCGCGACGCGGTCGAGCGCCGGCTGCTGCGCCATGCCGCCGCCGACCAAGCAGCGAAGCCCGAGCCGCAATGGGTTGCCGAGCTGATCGCGTCGATCAAGGCCTATGCCGCCGGCGAGGATATCGATTTCTCCAACGTGCCGGTCGATCTCAGCGGCGTCGACGAGTTCCGCCTGGCGATCTATGACGCGGCGCGAAAACTCGCCTTCGGCGAAACCACCACCTATGGCGAATTGGCCAAACGCGCCGGCCATGCCGGGCTGGCGCGCGAAACCGGTGCCGCACTCGGCGCCAACCCGGTGCCGCTGGTCATCCCCTGTCATCGTATCCTTGCCGCCGGCGGCAAGATCGGCGGCTTTTCCGCCCCCGGCGGCTCGGCCACCAAGGAAAAGATGCTGGCCATGGAAGGCGTGCGCGTCGGCCCGCCGCCGCCGGCGCAGGTGTCGTTCGGGTTTTAGCTGTGCTGATATTCAGGTGATGCCGGTACCCCGGCGCACCCATCTCGACCAGCCTAATCCGGAAGCAGCCGCCGGCGGAAGCGCCGATCGAATTCCACCCGCTTGCATTTATAGACGGTGCACGAATTCGTATCGGCACTCGGCACGGAGGCCCGCGCCCTGACCTCGCCGATGTCGCAGAATTGCTGGCTCCGCACGTAGCGGTCGTAGAGCGCCAGGCCCGGCACACGCGCCGATCTGTAGCGCAGGATGACCGCGCCTTCGCGCGCGACCGTCGCCTGCACCCTGCCGCAGCTCATGCGGGTCGGGTCGTAGCGCGAGACCGCCTGCGCCTCGGCGGCCACCAGCGTCAGGCAAGCGGCAAGCAGAACGATTTTCATGTCCCTCTCCCCAAAACCCGTGCCCGAAGCTGTCGCGATCCTCCCGCGTCAGGCGCGCAGCGACGACGCTCTCACGCGATTGGGGCGGCCGTTGGGCAGCGTTGCCGCCGCGCCATTTTCCGCCCCGTCTTGTTTTTTGCGCGAAGGCATATTATATGCGGTCCATTGATATTTCGGCCGATCGATCCGGGCCTCGCGATATTCGCGTTTGCTGACGTTCTATCTCCAAAATCTCGATACAAACCGGCTGGGTTTCGGCCCAGTCAAACTAAAGCAAACGTAAAGGACTATCGAAATGGCAACAGGTACGGTCAAGTGGTTTAATTCCACCAAGGGTTTCGGCTTCATTCAGCCTGACAGCGGCGGCGCGGACGTTTTCGTTCACATCTCCGCAGTCGAGCGTGCTGGACTGTCGACCCTGGTGGAAGGCCAGAAGATCAACTTCGAGATCGAGCAGGACCGCCGCACTGGCAAGTCGTCCGCTGGATCTCTGAGCAAGGCAGCCTGATTTTGCGAATGGCGCGCGCCCGGCGATATCCCCGGGCGCGCGGGAAGTCACGGATGTACTGGCGGTCGCGCGAGAAGCGCGCCGGAGCGAAAGACCCCGACAAGCCGAAGCAGCAGATTGCTGCCGGCCCGGCCAAAACGCTCCCGATCAGGCTACCAAGCATGGGAAGGCGGGATTTTGTCCCGCCTTTTTGCTGTCTGGATTCCAGTGAACCGCTGCCTTGGGCCTATAGTCCCACTTTGTGGTGTTTTTGGCCCAATGTGGTACTATTGATTCATGAGCAAGCTTGAACAGATTGAGAAATCCGTTGCCGAACTAAGCCCCGAAGAGCTGAGAGCGTTTGCCGCATGGTTCGAGGCGCTGCAGGCCGACATGTGGGACCGGCAGATCGAAGCCGACGCCAAGGGCGGCAGGCTGGACAAGCTTGCCGAGCAGGCCTTGGCTGATCATCGCGCCGGCCGGACCCGGCCTCTGTGAATCATTTTGCTACTCCCTCGTTTTGGGAGGCCTACGCAAACTGCCCTCGTTAATCAGAGCAAAGGCGAACAGACGTTTCGCCAAACTGAATTCTGACCCGTTCCACCCGTCGTTGCATTTCAAACAGGTCGGGCGCTACTGGTCGGCGCGGGTTGATATCAACTACCGCGCCGTGGCTGTTCGCGACCACGATGACGTGGTCTGGTTCTGGATAGGCACCCATTCCGAATATGATCGCCTGCTGAAATAGCCGCGCGACCATTCACGTCATCGGCCGAGGGCCGCAAGCCCGACCTCCGGAGCGAGCCGCGAAGCGCCGAGAAGCGTGACTAAGGCAGCCACTCCAGCGGCACGTGCCCCGGATCGGCCTCGACCCTTTTCAGCCAGGCGGCAACCGCCGGATAGGCGTCGAGCTGAAACCCGCCCGTCTCGGCCGTATGCGTATAGGCATAGAGCGCGATGTCGGCGACGCTGAGCGCATTGCCGGCGAAGAAGCTGCTCCCGGCCAGGTGCTTGTCCATGACGCCGAGCGCCTTGTTGCCGCGCTCCAGCGTCAGGGCCAGCCGCTCCGGCGTCGCATCCTTGGCTCTTTCAGGGAAGGTCAGCAGCGCCCTGCGCACGGCGATATAAGGCTCATGGCTGTATTGCTCGAAGAACAGCCACTGATAGGCCAGCGCGCGTTCGTATCTGTCCGCCGGCAGAAACCGCGTGCCTTCGGCGAGATAGAGCAGGATGGCATTGGATTCGGCCAGCCGGCGGCCGTCGTCGAGTTCGAGCAGCGGCACCATGGCGTTCGGGTTTTTCGCGACATAGTCGGGCTTGCGCGTGTCGCCGGTGTGCGAGCTGACCTCGACATTGGTGAAAGCGATGCCGAGCTTGGCCATCAACAGGCGCGGCTTGTAGCAATTGCCGCTGTCGATCATTCCATAGAGTATCATCGGTGCTCCCCCTTGCTCGCAACCACCCGTCTCAGGGCTTGATCCAGCCTCTATCGCGGCAGCGGCGGCTTCATCCAGTGATTTGTTTTGGCGTAACCATCAGCGCCGCTGATGCATTTCAGGATATATCGAGATTCAAGTCAGGCCGAGCCGAGAAGGGTGGGTTCCGAGAACCGGAGCGGAGCGTACTTTGGGTACGTGAGCACCGGAAGCGCAGGAAACCGCCATTCGCAGGCCGGCATCACTTGAATCTCGACATATCCTAGCCGAATAGGGGGATGACGTTATTGTCCCTGCCAAGCAGCCTGTCGATCGACAGCGGCTCCTCGTCGAACAGCGTACCGGCCAGCGCCGGCCGGGCAAGGTAAAAGCCCTGCAGCAGGTCGACGCCGCCATCCAGCGCGACGCGCAGATGCGTGGCGTTCTCGACGCCTTCGACCAGCACCTTGGCGCCACGGTCGTGCAGCGTCGAAACCAGCGGCCGGAAAAACCGCTCGGCGGCGGCATGGCGGCAGAATTCTGCGAACCAGGTGCCGTCGATCTTGACGATGTCGGGCTGCACCAGTGCTACCCTTTCTTCGGTCGAATGCCCGGTGCCGAAATCGTCGATGGCGATGCGGACGCCGTCGCGCCGCATCTCGCGCGCCAGGCTGACAAGCACCTTGTCGCCGGCCGCCTGCTCGGTAATCTCGCAGACCAGCATGCCGGGATGCGGGCCGAAATCCGTCAGATGCCTGGTCATCAGCCTGATTTCGGCCAGCGCCCGTGCGGGGTCATCGTTGATCAGCGGATTGTAGTTGAAGAAGAGGTCGAGCCCGTCGACGCCGATGTTGCGGAAGTTGCGCAAATGCAGCACCCGGCACATGGTTTCGACAAACAGCCGATCCGCTGCCGGCACACCTTCGAAGAAGATTTGCGGCGCCACCGGCCTGCCTGCACGGTGCGGCTCGATCAGTCCCTCGACCGCGACGGCGGCGAGAAACCTGCCGCGCGGCGCGAAGACCGGCTGGTAGGCGCTCCTCAGCCGGAATGCGCCGTAGACGCCATATTCGATGCCGACCTCGTCGGCAAAGATCGCTTCGCCGACCTTGCGCCGCATGTCGGCCCGCCCGGTCACGATGCCACCCTGCGGCCAAAGGCCCGCATCGGCCGCCGCGATGGCGAAACGGCCGCGGGAACTTTGTCCTTATCGGGCGACACCGCTGATGCCTGCCCGGCCTTGTCGAAGACGTGAAAGCTGGTCGGTGCAAGCTCCGGGCGTGCCAGCACGAAGCCTTGCACCATCGAGGCGCCCGACTTTTCGGCGAGCTCGAGCTGCCAGCCCGTCTCGATGCCCTCGAATACCGTACGGATGCCTTGCTCTTCGAAGCTGGTCACCATAGCGGTCAGCAAGGCGAAGCCGGCACCGGACTCCATCAGCGTCATGATCCAGTCGGCGTCGAACTTGACGATGTCTGGCCTGAGTTCCTTGATGCGATTGATGTCGGATTCGTCGGCGCCGTAATCGTCGACGGCAATGCGCAAACCATTGCCCCTGAGCGCCTCGACGAAATTGTAGAGCGTTTCCTGCGACGCCGATTTCTGCTCGGTGACCTCGCAGACGACACGGCGCGGATCGATGTCGGCCTCGTGCAGCACCAGCCGCATTTCGCGCAGCGCCTTGTCGGCGATGCTGCGGTCGGTGAACACCGATGGATCGAAATTGATGAAGATGGAGGCGTCTCGCGGCAGGCAGGCGCCGGCGTTCAGAAGGTGCAGCGTCCGTGTCAGCGCCTCGATATGCAGGCGGTCGACCGCCGGACAGCTGTTGAAGAAACTCATCGGCGGCTGCGGCTCGCCTTCGCGGAACGGCCGGATCAGCCCCTCGAACGCGACGACGGAAAGCTTGCCCTTGTTGAAGGCGAAGATCGGCTGGAACGCGCTTTGCAGCGTATAGACCCCCCAGACACCGCTGGCGGTGCCGTCATCATGGCGGATGATATGGGCAAGCCCGATGCCGCGTGTCACGGTTCCTCGCTATGCGAGACTGGCGGACCGGCCACGGTCCTGCCGTTCAAGCTTTTACCGATCGTTGATGAATTTATTGTTGCCAGCATTGCGCGCTGGCTCATTCGACAATGCCTGCGCTGGGCTTGCGCTTGACCAGATGATGCGACATGAGAGGCGCCGCGGCGCCTTCGCCCGCCGGTCCTTTCTGGAGATATCTGTCATGGCCTTTCTTGCCGACGTCCTTTCCCGCGTAAAGCCTTCCGCGACCATCGCGGTGACGCAGAAGGCGCGCGAGCTGAAAAACGCCGGCCGCGACGTGATCGGGCTGGGCGCCGGCGAACCGGACTTCGACACCCCCGATAACATTAAGAACGCCGCGATCGAGGCCATCCGCCGAGGCGAGACGAAGTATCCGCCGGTATCCGGCATCGTGCCGCTGCGCGATGCGATCGCGAAAAAATTCAAGCGCGAGAACAATCTCGACTACCGGCCGGAGCAGACCATCGTCGGCACCGGCGGCAAGCAGATCCTGTTCAACGCTTTCATGGCGACGCTGAACCCCGGCGACGAGGTGATCATCCCGCGGCCCTACTGGGTGAGCTATCCCGAAATGGTGGCGATCTGCGGCGGCACCTCGGCTTTTGCCGACACCTCCATCGACAACGGCTTCAAGCTGACGGCGACCGTGCTGGAAAAGGCGATCACGCCGCGCACCAAATGGCTGTTGATGAACTCGCCGTCCAACCCCTCGGGCGCCGCCTATACCGAGGCGGAGCTCAAGGGCCTGGCCGACGTGCTGTTGAAGCACCCGCATGTCTGGGTGCTGACCGACGACATGTACGAGCACCTGACTTATGGCGACTTCGTCTTCAAGACCATCGCCGAGGTCGAGCCGAAGCTCTATGAGCGCACGCTGACGATGAACGGCGTGTCAAAGGCCTATGCCATGACCGGCTGGCGCATCGGCTACGCGGCAGGCCCGGTGCCGCTGATCAAGGCGATGGACATGATCCAGGGCCAGCAGACCTCCGGCGCCTGCACCATCGCCCAATGGGCGGCGGTCGAAGCGCTGAACGGCCCGCAGGATTTCATCCCGAAGAACAAGGCGATCTTCCAGGGCCGGCGCGATCTCGTCGTCTCGATGCTCAACCAGGCGCGCGGCATCACCTGTCCGTCGCCGGAGGGTGCGTTCTACGTCTATCCCTCCTGTGCCCAGCTGATCGGCAGGAAGACCAAGAGCGGCAAGGTGATCGACAGCGACGAAACTTTCTGCTCCGAACTGCTCGAGGCCGAGGGCGTGGCGGTTGTTTTCGGCTCGGCCTTTGGCCTCGGCCCGAACTTCCGCATCTCCTACGCCACGTCGGAGGCTCTGCTCGAAGAGGCCTGCACCCGCATCCAGCGCTTTACCGCCGCGCTGGTCTGAGACGTTTCAGCCGCCATACTGCTCGTCGTTCACCTTCTCCAGCCAATCGACATGCACACCCTCGAGCGCCTCCTGCATGGCGATGTGGGTCATCGCCGATTTGGGCGCGGCGCCGTGCCAGTGCTTTTCGCCGGCCGCAAAGGAGATGACGTCGCCGGCCCTGATCTCCTGCAGCGGCCCGCCCCAGCTTTGCACGAGACCGGCACCGGATGTGACATAGAGCGTCTGGCCGAGCGGATGCGTGTGCCAGTGGGTGCGGGCGCCGGGCTCGAAGCTGACCAGCGTGGCTCTGAGCCGCGCCGGCGCCTCTTTCTCGATGATCGGCGTCTGCAAAACCCGGCCAGTGAAGTATTTTTCCGGCGCAACAATCGTCGGCACGCTGCCGCAGGCAATGATCTTCATCGTCGCAAATCCTCGATCAATCCAGTGTCTTAGACCCTACCACTTTCGTCCGATGCCGGCTGCATCTCCTGCCGGCTGCGGGCAAAACGCGGCCAGAACAGACCGGTCCGCGTGCGGTAAGCGTCGTAGGCATCGGCCAACCTTGTCCGCGAAAATTTTCGCTCTTCGTCCAAGGCCGCGATCACGTAGATCGTAACGATGCCGGCGACCGGCACCACCGCCCAGACCGACCAGGTCGCGATACCCCATCCGATCCAGAAGATGATGTAGGACGTGTAGAACGGATGCCGGACATGGAGATAAGGGCCTTCGGTCACCAGGCTGTCGGGATTGTCAGGATCGAATGCGAACCGCAGCCCCGCCTTGCGGGAGACCGAGATCGCCCACCAGAACAGCGCCGAGCTTGCCAGTTCGATGGCGAGCCCGCCGATCTTCGCCGCCACCGGCTGCCGCTCGATCCACAGCAGCGCAAGAAAGAACAGCGCCGTGCCGACCACGACGGCCGAAATGATCATCGCGCCTTGAGACATGCTCGGCGACTGGAAATGCGCGCGCATCGACCAGGCATATTGGCCGAGCGTCGCGATGCTGCTGATCGAGACGAGAAGGTCGAGTGTGGATTCCATCATCAGGCTCCGGGGGTTAGCTGTGGTGGATTCGTTCATCATACCCGGCAGAAACCCAGAAATCATTTCTTAACCACCGTTCTAAACAACATGGTGACCTCGGCATGCGATGTTGACCTTGAGACAATCCCAAGGTCCAAACCAGATATGGCCGTTTCCCATCGCACGATCCGCACGCCGCAAGCGGATTTGCGCCTCAGCCAGTCGTCGGGACCCGGCATCCCGCTTGTCCTGATCCACGGCTCGGGCAGTTCGCGCGCCGTATTCGCCCGCCAGTTCGACAGCCCGTTGGCCGCTGCCCATCGGTTGATCGCTTTCGACCTGCCCGGCCATGGCGAATCGTCGGACGCCCGCGATCCGGCGACGGACTACACCATCGCCGGCCTTGCCCAATCGGCGGCTCAGCTCCTCGATGCCTTGGGCATCGGCCGCGCCGTCGTCTTCGGCTGGTCGCTTGGCGGGCACGTGGCAATCGAACTCGCGAGTTTTCACCGCGCCGTCGGCGGGCTGATGCTGACCGGCGCGCCGCCGGTATCGAAGGGTCCTTTCGGCATGCTGCGCGGCTTTCACGCGCATTGGGACATGCTGCTGGCGTCCAAAAAGACGTATTCCGAACGCGATGCCGAGCGCTTCGAGACGCTGTGTTTCGGCGACACCGCCGATCCGTCCTTTCGCCAAGCCATCCTGCGCACCGACGGCCGGCTGCGCGCCGCGGTGACGCGCGGCATGCTCACCGGCAAGGGTGCCGACCAGAGACAGGTGGTCGAGCAAGCCGCGTTTCCGGTCGCTATCGTCAATGGCGAGAACGATCCGTTCGTCCGGCTCGGCTATTTTGAGACGCTCGCCTACGGCTCGCTGTGGGAGCATTGCCACATCGTCTCCGGCGCCGGGCATGCGCCTTTCTGGGAGCGTGCGGACCTGTTCAATCCGTTGCTGGCGCGCTTTGCCGAGACGGTGGCGGTGCAGCGCGTGGACGCACCCCCGCTGGCGTCGCGCCTGACCGGCACCGGCTGAACCGGCCCCAACTTCAAATCCCTTCAACTTCAAATCCCTTGCCCTCCCGGCCTGCCCGTGGGACGATGCCCTTTGGGTAGGTGGCAAATTGAAAAAAGCCTCGCCCGCGACGGCCGACAGGCCGGCCGCCGCTCACAGGGAAACGCCTGAGTGGAGGTCAGCCATGGGTACTCGCGCCGGAGGACGACGCACGGGACCGAAATGCATTGCCATAGTCGGTCCCTTCGCAAGCGGTAAGACGACACTTCTCGAAGCCATACTCGCCCGTACAGGCGCCATTCCCCGCCAGAATCCCGTTTCGTCCGGAAATACCGTTTCCGATCATTCGCCCGAGGCGCGCGCTCACGGCATGAGCGTCGAGGCGACCTTCGCCACCACCGATTTCATGGGCGAGCCGTTCACCTTCGTCGATTGTCCCGGCTCGATCGAATTCTCCTTCGAAGCCGAGCCGGTGCTGGCCGCCTGCGACGTCGCCGTGGTCGTTGCCGAGGCCGACGAGAAGAAGATCCCTGCCCTGCAGCTGATCATGCGCAAGCTCGACGAGCTCGGCGTGCCGCGCATGCTGTTCCTGAACAAGGTCGACAAGGCGATAGCAGGTGTGCGCGACACGCTGAAGATGCTGCAGCCGGCAAGCTCGGTGCCATTGCTGCTGCGCCAGATCCCGCTGCGCAAGGACGGCGTCGTCATCGGCTCGATCGACCTCGCTCTGGAGCGTGCCTACATCTACCGCGAATATGCCGAGAGCGAGGTCGCCCAGATCCCGAGCGACGACAAGGCGCGCGAGCTCGAGGCGCGCTTTTCCATGCTGGAGACACTCGCCGACCATGACGACCGGCTGATGGAGCAATTGCTTGACGAGATCGAACCGCCGAAGGACGCGATCTTCGACGACCTCGCCGCAGATCTGCGCGACGGCACGGTGACGCCGGTGCTGATCGGCACCGCCGAGAAGGGCAACGGCGTGCTGCGCCTGTTGAAGGCGATCCGTCACGACGCACCCGACATCGCGGCGACGCGCCAGCGTCTCGGCGCGCCCGATGGCAATGCCACCGTGGTCCAAGTGATGAAGACCATCCACACCGCGCATGGCGGCAAGCTGTCGGTGTCGCGCATCCTGTCCGGCCAGGTCGCCGACGCCGCCGAGCTGTTCCTTCCCAGCGGCGAGACGGCAAAGGTCTCCGGCATCTACAAGATGCTCGGCAAGGACCAGGTCAAGCTGACTTCGGCCAAGGCCGGCGACACTGTGGCGCTCGGCAAGCTGGACGCCGTCAGGACCGGCCAGACGCTGAGCTCGACCAAGGGCGGCATCAAGCCGCTGGTCACGCTGGCGCCGCCGCAACCGGTCTTCGCCTTCGCGCTGCGGCCGAAAGAGCGCAAGGACGAGGTCAAGATGTCGGCGGCCATCCAGCGCCTGGCCGAGGAAGATCCCTCGCTCAACCTGCATCACAACCAGGATTCCGCCGAAACCGTGCTGTCCGGTCATGGCGAGATGCATCTGCGCGTCGTGCGCGAGCGGCTGGAAGGCAAGAACCAGATCCCGGTCGAAGGCCATGTGCCGGCCGTGCCCTATCGCGAGACGATCCGCAAAGCGACGCAGCAGCGCGGCCGCCACAAGAAACAGTCGGGCGGCCACGGCCAGTTCGGCGATGTGGTGCTCGAGATCAAACCGCTGCCGCGCGGTTCAGGCTTCCAGTTCACCGATACGATCACCGGCGGCGTCGTGCCGAAGACCTACATCCAGTCGGTCGAGACCGGCGTGCGCGATTACCTGAAATCGGGCCCGCTCGGCTTCCCGGTCGTCGATGTTGCCGTCAACCTTTCCGACGGCTCCTACCATGCGGTCGATTCCTCCGACATGGCCTTCCAGATGGCGGCGAAGCTGGCGATGAAGGAAGGCATGGCCGCGTGCTCGCCGGTGCTGCTGGAGCCGGTGATGAAGGTCGAGATCGTCACGCCGTCGGATGCGACGTCGAAGATCATCGCTCTGATCCCGCAGCGGCGCGGCCAGATCCTCGGCTACGACGCGCGGCCCGACTGGCCGGGATGGGACGTGGTCGAGGCGACCATGCCGCAGGCTGAGATCGGCGACCTCATCATCGAGCTGCGCTCGGCCACTGCGGGTGTCGCCAGCTACCGGGCCGTCTTCGACCACATGGCCGAACTCACCGGCCGGTTGGCCGACGAAGCGCTGAACGCCAACGGCAAGGCCGCCTGAGCTGCCCTTGCGGCCCAACAGGAAACGGCGCCCGGATGACCCGTGCGCCGTTTCTTGCGGACCGTCTTCGTGGGAGGCGAAACGGCAGGTCCGCCGCATGCTTGCCGCCGGTGTTTTGGCGGAGGAAGGTTCGGACGCGGTAGCTGCCTGAGCCCGGGTCGTCCGAGTGATGCCCCCATCCCCCGGACGAGCCACACCGCGTCCTATGCTCTGCTTAATCGATTTGGCGCGCCCGCGGCATGTTACCCGAGGTTACATGTCACTGTTACGCGACCGTTCCGGCCGATTTTCTGGCGATGTGTTGGTTTCGGGCAACAAAAAAGCCGGATCAATGAAGACCCGGCTGAGTTTGATTGGAAGTGCCTGTTAAGGCTAACCTCCAGAGGGGAACACTCGAGAGCGCTAATGGGAGGAGAACGCGCTCAGGAGATGATCTATATATGTGCTCTTCATGCCCAAGAAACAAGCATCTATTTTGCAACACTCACATGCAAAAAGGCGCCGGCTGTGGTCTAATCCGTCCCGAAGCGCAATAGGACCAGTTGAATCGCTGAAATACAGCCTGCGGCAAGGCAAAAATCGATCCGCGGCCGCGAATCAGCAGCGATTCCTGCTCGGAAAGTCGAAAAACGCAGGATGACGTGGAATCGTGCAGCACGCGTTTGTTTTTTCGGCAGCCAGACCTTGCTGGTGCATGCCGCCCAAAAGCCCGCCATCGAGCTTGACCTGAGGTGCGGCGGCTTGGGTTACGTGCCGGACAAGACCTGAAGCGCGTTGCAGGAGACCGTTCAAGGCCGCGCCCGTAAGGAGAGCTATATGCGAGCCACTTCGGCGATCGCCGGCAGCGTCATCTTTCTTGCTGTAGCGCCCGGCGTGGTCGCCGGACTGTTGCCTTGGCTGCTGACCGATCGCTATCGCCTGCCCTGGTCGAGACTGCCCGGTTTCGTTCCTGTGGGCTGGCTGCTGGTTGTCGCCGGCACAGCCATACTGCTGCACGCCTTTGCCCGGTTTGCCCTGGAGGGTCGGGGTACGCCCGCCCCGGTCGCGCCGACCGAGAGGCTGGTCGTCGGCGGCATCTACCGCCATGTCCGCAATCCGATGTACGTCGCCGTGCTGTCGATCGTCCTCGGCCAGGCACTGCTGTTTTCGAGCTGGACGGTCGCCGCCTATCTAGTCATCGCCGCGGCCGCCATGATCTCCTTTGTGAGACTATACGAGGAACCGACGCTTGCCCGCCGCTACGGTGACGAATACGAGGCCTACCGCCGTGCCGTACCAGGCTGGCTGCCCCGCCTGACACCTTGGCGCGGCTGACGCAGGCTCCAACGCTGCGTCACCACGGCAGCGGGCCGTCCTCGTTCGAGAACGTGCCCGTCGGACCGTTCGCGTCGAGAAGCGCGAGGCGCACGGGCTCCCGCGCGGCCTGTTCGACTGTGCGCGGACCTTCGAAGTTGTTGAGCTCCGTCGCGGTGTAGCCCGGGCACGCAGCGTTGACCTTGATGCCGGTCTCCTCGAGCTCGATGGCGAAGGCGAGCGTCATCGCGTTGACGGCCGTCTTCGACGGGTTGTAGACGGCGCCAAACGACGTGCGGTACGGAAAGGCCGGATCCGCGTTCAATGTCAGCGAGCCGGCGCCGCTCGATACGTTGACGATACGCGCCGCCGGCGCCTCACGAAGGAGCCGCAGCATCGCTTGCGTGACGGCGACGATGCCAAACACGTTCGTCTCGAATACGGCGCGTACGTCGTCGAGGGAGGCAATGCTCGGGCGGCCCGAATTGATGATCTCCTCGAGCGGCCTGCCCGGCTTTCCCGCATGGGAGATGCCGGCATTGTTCACCAGCACGTCGAGGCGGCCGAGTTCGATGCGGATGCGCTCTGCCGCGGCGGCGATCGACGCCTGATCGGTGACGTCGAGCTGCAGGGCGTGGGCATCCTCTCCGATGCTATTTGCGGCTGCCTCGGCATGCTCGAGCCTGCGCGATCCTACGAGCACGGTAAGGCCGTTCGCCGCGAGGTCCTTGGCGATCTGAAGACCGATGCCCTTGTTGGCCCCGGTGACCAGGGCGACGGGTTTGTCCTGCATGGTAATCTCCTTTTGTGCACCGATGTGTGGCCAACAGCGCTTTGCCGTGCTAGATACAAGTCAAACGGAACCACGTTCCACATATATCCGGAACAAGGTTCCGTTTGCAAGAGGTAATTTGATGGGCGAAAAAACGCCGAACGGCAAAACGGATCAAGGCGATGGTCTGGAACCCCGCGACCGCGCGGATCGGCACGTGCGCGCCGACGCACGGCGCAACATCGACGCGTTGCTCCGGGCGGCCATGGCGGTGTTCGCGACCTCCGGCGTGGAGGCTCCGGTGCGAGAGATCGCGGAAAAGGCTGGCGTCGGCGTCGGCACCGTCTACCGCCATTTTCCACAGCGCTCGGACCTGATCGTGGCCGTCTTCCGCAACGAGGTTGACGCCTGTGCGGACGCCGCGCCGATCCTGGCCGGAAAGCATGAGCCCGGTGAAGCGCTGGCCCTGTGGATGCAGCGCTATGTGGATTTCATCACGGCAAAACGCGGCCTCGCGGCAGCCTTGTACTCAGGCAATCCGGCCTTCGACACTTTGCCTGCCTATTTCAACCAACGGCTCCGGCCCGCGCTCCAAACATTGCTGGAGGCAGCGGCCGCGGCCGGCGAGGTGCGCGCCGATATCGAGCCGGGCGACCTGTTGGGGGCGGCCGCCAGCCTTGCCATGCCGGCACATGGCGGCGGCCCCGCCCAGGCGCGGCGCATGGTTGCCCTGCTGGTCGACGGTTTGCGCTACGGCGCCAGCACGCTGGCGGATACGCCTTCCTAAAGCGCGTTGCGTTGGACCGACCTCATGCGACGCGCTTTAGGTTCTTGTTTGATGCATGTCGCTATCGCAAAACCGCTGCACACTTTTGCGCGACATGCATTAGCAATCGCAGACCAAGTACGACATCAGACAAAAAGGCTGGTGCTGCCCCTTCTGGCTGCCGCTATCTTCTCCGTTATAGTGACGGGGAGAAGGACGCTTTCGCCGATCGCTCTTTGGAGTGTTGTAGGGTCGACATAAATGAGCTTTTCAGAATTTCAGCCACGCCATGTGCTCTGCATGCTGGGAAGGCAGGGTGGATATTCTGAGCTGTGTCGCTCAGTTCAGTCGGCAATCGACAATTTCGCCCCGGGGTTTGAAATTGATACGCACTTTTCGCAGGACGCGCCGGATGATCGCATGGTTGAGTCGTTCGATGTGTCTTGGGATCGGGTACATAAGGGGGGACGGACTAAAGAGGACCAAGCGGCCGTCCATGAGCACGGTTGCGTGATTTATGTACTTGGTCCCCATATGGATATCGAAAGTACCGTTGGGACGTCGGCAATCGCCCTTCGCTTAATCGTGCATGCGCTGAACAGTGATGCTATTGCCGCAAAAGGCGAGAGTGCTGGCATTGCGCACGGTGCGGCTCGATGGAAACAACTTGGCCGTGATGCGGAAAACGCCGAGGACGGCCCGAGTTTAGCCCGTACTTGCCGCCTTGCCTTCAGCAAGCGGCCGTTAAGTGACGGAAAGTTCCTCTGTAGCGTCGGTTTCCATCTCGTCGGTCTGCCAGAGGTCTTCGCGCCAAGGAGTCTTTCCGACGATGAGCTGGTGCTCAGCTCGATAATCGACCGTGTTGCCGATGAGATGTTTACCGAAGGCGTCGGGCTGAGTTTAGTCCGTAACAATGGGATACTGCTACCCATCGAAGCGTACGAAGAAGACGACTTCAAATTCAACCCGTATGGTGCCGTCTACTTGGGCGATCACGGCAAAAAGGATACCTTGTCGACAGAATCTAGAAACTAAAACGACCAGCTGCGCGCCTTGGCGATGATGAAATCGCGGAAGACATGCAGCTTCGCCTGGTTCTTCATCGCGTCGGGATAGGCGAAATAGGTATCGAAGGACGGCACTTCGGTCTCGGGCAGCAACTGCACCAGTCCGGAATCCTTGCTGACCACGTAATCCGGCAGCATGGCGATGCCGGCGCCGCCCTGCACCGCCCGCTTGATCGACAATATGTCGTTGATCTGCAGCGTCGGCACCCTTTGCCCGCCTTCGAAATCGCCGACCGTCTCCAGCCAGTTCAGTTCCGACAGATGCGCCGGCACCGGCACGCCGAAGGTGACGATGCGATGGGTTTTCAGCTCGGCGATCGAATTCGGCTTGCCGTATTTGTTTACATAGGATGGCGCCGCGTAGAGATGGAAATGCACGGTGAACAGGCGGCGCTGGATGAGGTCCGGCTGCTGCGGCTGGCGCAGCCGGATGGCGCAGTCGGCCTGGCGCATCGTGAGATCGAGCTCCTCATTGGCCAGGATGAGCTGCAGGCTGACCTCGGGATAGAGCTCGATGAATTCCTGCACGCGCTCTGTCAGCCAGCCAGCGCCGAGGCCGACCGTGGTCGTCACCCTGAGCACGCCGGAGGGCCGGTCCTTGGTTTCGGTCAGTCGCGACTTGATGGTTTCGAGCTTCATCAGCACGTCGTGCGCCGTGCGGAACAGCATCTCGCCCTGCTCGGTCAGCACCAGGCCGCGGGCATGGCGATTGAACAGCGGCACGCCGACGTCATGCTCGAGCGCGCTGACCTGCCGCGAGATCGCCGATTGCGACAAATGCAGTGTTTCCGCGGCATGGGTGAACGACCCCGCTTCCGCCGCGGCGTGAAACACGCGTAGCTTGTCCCAATCCAACGCCATGATTTCCCCTCGTCCTGTTTTCTGGCGTCCGCCTGTTTTCGGCGTCTGAATGAAAAATCAGGCTTTTGCGCGGCTTTTCTCAGCCGCTTATCGAACAATCACTCCGCCGCTTCGCGGTGAACCTCGATCCCCGCCAGATATTTTTCCGCCTCGAGCGCGGCCATGCAGCCGAGCCCGGCCGCCGTCACCGCCTGCCGGTAGATGTCGTCGGTCACGTCGCCGGCGGCGAACACACCCGGCATATCGGTGCGGGTCGAATCCGGCGCCGTCCACAGATAGCCGTTCGGCTTCTGCTTCAGCTTGCCGGCAAACAGCTCGACCGCCGGCGCGTGGCCGATCGCCACGAACACGCCGTCGACCACCAGATGCATCTCCTGCCCGGTCACCACGTTGCGCAGCTTCAGCCCTTCGACCGACGGCGGCAGCGGCGCCTTGCCGGGCCTGCCGGTGATCTCGTCGACCACCGTGTCCCAGATGATGCGGACATTGTCTTTCCGCAGCAGCCGCTCGCGCAGGATGCGCTCGGCGCGGAAATCGCTGCGCCTGTGGATGACGGTGACGCTCTTGGCCAGGTTGGAGAGATAGAGCGCTTCCTCCACCGCCGAATTGCCGCCGCCGATCACCGCGACGTCCTTGCCGCGGTAGAAGAAGCCGTCGCAGGTGGCGCAGGCCGAGACGCCAAAACCCATGAAGGTGTGTTCGCTCGGGATGCCCAGCCATTTCGCCTGGGCTCCGGTGGCGATGATCAGCGCGTCGGCGGTATAGATCGTGCCGGAATCGCCCTTGGCGCGGAACGGCCGCACGTTGAGGTCGACCTCGGTGATGATGTCGTTGACGATGTCGGTGCCGACATGCTCGGCCTGCCTGAGCATCTCGCTCATCAGCCATGGACCCTGGATCGGTTCGGCGAAGCCCGGATAGTTTTCGACATCGGTGGTGATCATCAGTTGCCCGCCCTGCTGCAGGCCGGCGACCAGCATCGGCTTGAGCATGGCGCGGGCGGCATAGATCGCCGCCGTATAGCCAGCGGGGCCGGAGCCGATGATGAGAACAGGCGCGTGCTTGGTGATCATGAAAAACCTCTGCGGGGAGCAGCCATGGATTGTGGCATGAACTCTCGTCGATTGTTGCGCGTAATGTAAGTGTTGCCTGCGATGCCAGCAAGGCAAGTTGCCGTTCGTCCCCGGAAAGCTTCGGCGCCGGCGACGGCGACAAGCAACCCGCAGCAAGATGTGCGAAAATCCTCGATCCAGCGGATGGAATGGACAGCAAAGTCGTTTAATTACAAAGTCGCGAAAGATTCTTTCGCGTCACCACGGAAGCCACCATGCCGATCAAGGCCGATCTCGATGCCATCGACTGGAAGATCCTGCGCGAGCTTCAGCAGGACGGACGCATGACCAATGTCGAACTGTCGGGCCGCGTCGGCATTTCGGCGCCGCCGTGCCTGCGCCGCGTCAGGCGGCTGGAAGAGGCCGGCATCATCCGAGGCTACCGCGCTTTGCTCAACGCTCCGGCGCTCGGCCTCGACGTCGTCGCCTTCTGTCTGATCGGCCTGCATCACCAGGCCGACGCCGAACTCAAGACCTTCGCCGAGCGCACCCGCGGCTGGCCGATCGTGCGCGACGCCTGGATGGTGTCGGGCGAGTCCGATTTCCTGCTGCATTGCGTGGCGAGCGATCTCGGCACCTTCCAGACCTTCGTCATCGAGGAACTGGCCTCGGCCCCCAATGTCGATACGGTGCGAACCGCGCTGACCATCCGCCGGGTCAAAGACGAAGGGCTGGTGGCGTTTTCGGCTTAAGAGAGCAGGCAAAGCGGCTGCGAAACAAAAAACCGGAAACAAAAAACCCGCCTCGGAGGGCGGGATCGTCGGTGGAATCATCACCATACCGAAATTAGTAGCATAGCTGCCGGCACAAAGCAAGAACAAAATTGCCTTCAGCGTTGAAGATTGGCTTCATTCCAGCTTGGGTTCCTCGCCCCACGAAAGTGGGGAGAGGTGGCTCGGCGAAGCCGAGACGGAGAGGGGAACCGCGCTCTACGAAGCCCCCTCTCCGGCCGCTTCGCGGCCACCTCTCCCCCGCTTCGCGGAGGGCGAGGAATCCAGGTCCTGAGAGTTCGAGGATCACCCTGCGTCGCAGAGGCGCGTTTCGACCATTTCGCACAAATGGTGGTAGAGGCACAAATGCCCCTGCTGGATGATCGGCGTCGAGGTCGAGGGTACGTTGAGCAGGACGTCGGAGAGCGGCTTCAGCTTGCCGCCGGTGTCGCCGGTCAGGCTGATCACCGTCATGCCCATCATGCGCGCCTGCTCTGCGGCGGCGAGGATGCTTGGCGAATTGCCGCTGGTCGAGATGGCGAGCAGCACGGCGCCCGCCGAACCATGCGCCTCGACCTGGCGCGCAAACACCGTGTCGAAGCCGTAATCATTGCCCCAGGCGGTCAGCACCGCCGCGTTGGCCGGCAGCGCGATGACGTTATAGGCCTTGCGCTCCCTGAGGAAGCGGCCGACCAGCTCGCCGGCGATATGGATGGCGTCGCTGGCCGAACCCCCATTGCCTGCTATCAGCAGCGCCTTGCCCTGCGAAAGCGCGGCGACGACGGCGCTGACCGCCCGCTCCATCTCGCTGGTCAGGTCGCGCTCGACCATCGCCGAAATCGCGGCCGCCGAGCGGGCCAGGTAATCGTTCAGTTCGGACATGAAACCCTCAGTTCCCGGCGCGCAATCTGCCGATAGTGCCGGTCGTGCTCTTGCCGGCGACGAGGTCGACCAGCACGACGCGCCCGCCGGCCTTCTGCACGACATCGGCGCCAACCACCTGATCGACCGTATAGTCGGCGCCCTTGACCAGTATGTCGGGGCTCAGCGCCTCGATCAGCGAAAGCGGCGTATCCTCCTCGAAGATGACGACGGCGTCGACCGAGGCAAGTGCTGCCAGCACGCAGGCCCGGTCATGCTGGTCGTTGACCGGGCGCCCCGGCCCTTTCAGCCGGCGCACCGAGGCATCGCTGTTGAGGCCGAGCACCAGCCGGTCGCACTGGCTGCGCGCCGCATGCAACAGGCTGACATGGCCGGCATGCAGGATATCGAAACAGCCATTGGTGAAGCCGACGCTCAAGCCCTCGTCTTTCCAGCCCGCCACCAGCCGCGCGGCGGCGGCGGCATCGAGGACCGCATCCAGGTGGGCGACCGGACCGTGCGAGCGAAACAGCGCACCGGTGAGTTCCTCGATCGTCAGCCGCGCCGTGCCGCGCTTGCCGACGACAACACCGCCGGCGGCGTTGGCGATCGATCCGGCCATGACACGATCAGCCCCTGCTGCAAGAGCCAGCGCGAAGGTCGCGATTACCGTGTCGCCGGCGCCCGAAACGTCGAACACTTCGCGCGCCTGCGTGGCGATATGGCGGGCATCGTCCGCACCGATGACGCTCATGCCCTTTTCGCTGCGCGTCGCGACGACGAAATCGAAACCGTGCGCCGAAATCAGCTGGCGTGCCGCCGCCTCGATTTCGTCGTCGGCAAACACTGCGCGGCCGACCGCCTCGCCGAGTTCCTTGCGGTTGGGCGTGATTGCCGTCGCGCCGGCATAACGCGCATAGTCGCGGCCCTTCGGGTCGACCAGCACCGGCTTGCCCGCTTCCCGACAGATCGAGATCAGCTCGCCGGCGACGCCGTCGAGCAGCACGCCCTTGCCATAGTCGGACAGAATGACGATGTCGGCGCGTGCCAGCGCTTCGCGAAAATGCCCGACCAATGTCGCGCGCTCGGCATCGCCCAGCGGCTTGATTTCCTCTTCGTCAAAACGCAGCACCTGCTGGTTGAGCGCGCTGAATCGGCTTTTGGACGACGTCATGCGATCGGCATCCTGCGCCAGCCCGCCGGTGTCGACGCGAAATTCGCCGAGCATGCGCATGAGGTTCTTGCCGGCCTCGTCAGCGCCGATCACCGAGACCGGTATGACGGCAGCGCCGAGCGAAACGATGTTGGCGACGACATTGCCGGCGCCGCCCATCGCCAGCGTTTCGCCGCGCCCGTGCAGCACCGGGATCGGCGCTTCCGGCGAAATGCGCTCGATCACGCCATTGACGAAACGGTCGAGGATGAAATCGCCGACCACCAGCACGGTGGCGCCGCCGAAGCGCGAAATGGCGCGGTGAAGGGGTTCGGGAGAGGGCAGCTTGATCATGTCAACGCGTGGGAGAGCCGATTTTCAGTGACGGGGGATTCGATTGGCAGGGCCGGCCGTTCATGGCGATGCCGATATACCGCAATTTCAGCCGACGCAACGGCAGGCCTTCGACCGATCGCGGCGGCGCGATAATGCGTCAGCTTTTCTGCAACGCGACATGCACGCCCAGTCCGACAAGCACCGCACCGCCGGCGCGCCGCATCAGGCGCTGCGCGCGGCTCGACTGCCGCAGCCTGGCGATCACCGCGCCGGCCAGCACCACGCAAACAATGTCGGCCGACGAGAACATCAAATTGACGATTGTTCCAAGCACGACGAACTGCAGCCAGACCGGAAACGCTGCCGAGGCATCGATGAATTGCGGCAGGAACGCCATGAAGAAAATCGCCGTTTTTGGGTTGAGCACCTCGACGGCAACGCTCTCGAAAAAGGCGCGGCGGGCGGATTTCGGCTGAATTCCCGGCAAGACAACGTCGCCTTGCGCCTTGGCGCGAAACAGCGAAACACCGAGCCAGACCAGATACAGCGCACCGACCAGCTTGACCGCCATGTAAAGCACCGGCACGGCATGGAAAAGCACCGACAGGCCGACAGCGGCGGCGAAGACATGAACGTAGCCGCCAAGATGGATGCCGAGCGCCGCCATCAGGCCGGACCAGCGGCCGCGCGCCATGGTTTGCGCGGCGGCATAGAGCATGGCGGGGCCGGGGATATAGGCGAAGATCGCCGTGGTGGCGAAAAAGGCGACAAGCAGTTCGGTTGACGGCATTACCTTGCTCCTGTCGCCGGTCGGCCGGCAGGCCGACTGAAACGTGACGTTTGCGGCGCCACTATGGCGCTCATCCGCCGCCCCGCCACCTGCTTTGTCGACAGCCCGGCCCGCCTCCCCTATAAGGCCAGAATCCCACAAGGGCTACAACCGGCACAAGGTACCAGAGGCTTTCATGATCATCGTCACGGGCGGCGCCGGCATGATCGGTTCCAACATCGTCGCCGCGCTCAACGCCGAGGGTTTCAGCGACATCCTCGTCGTCGACGACCTCACCGACGGCCACAAGATCTCCAACCTCGCCGATCTCGAGATCGCAGACTACCTCGACAAGGACGATTTCCTGGCGCGGATGGAGGCCGGGGACCTCGGCCGCATCGAGGCGGTTTTCCACCAGGGTGCCTGCTCGACCACCACCGAATGGAACGGCAAGTTCATGATGGAGGTCAACTACACCTATTCGAAGCGCCTGCTGCACGCCTGCCTGGCCCTGCGCTTGCCCTTCCTCTATGCCTCGTCCGCTTCGGTCTATGGCAGCGGCGCCGAGTTCCGCGAGGAGCCGCAATGCGAACGGCCGCTGAACGTCTATGCCTATTCGAAAAAACTGTTCGACGACTATGTCCGCCGCACCGTTTTCGATACCGATCACTCGCCGGTCGCGGGCCTGCGCTATTTCAACGTCTATGGACCGCGCGAGGCGCATAAGGGCGCCATGGCCTCTGTCGCCTTCCATCTGTTCAACCAGGTCGAGCAAGGGCAGAATCCCAAGCTGTTCGGCGCCTATGGCGGTTTCGGGCCCGGCGAGCAGAGCCGCGACTTCATCCATGTCGGCGATGTCGCCGACGTCAACCTGTGGCTGTGGAAACGCGGTTCCAGCGGCATCTTCAACTGCGGCACCGGCAAGGCCCAGCCGTTCCGCGCCATTGCCGAAACGGTGATCGATACGCTCGGCAAGGGCCAGATCGAATTCATCGAGTTTCCCGACCACCTCAAGGGCAGCTACCAGAGCTTTACGCAAGCTGATATGTCCCGCCTGCGCGCAGCCGGTTACAATGGCCAGTTCCGCACAGTGGAAACCGGCGTCAGAGACTATGTCGAATGGCTGAAAGCCCAACGATCCTCGTGATCGGCCCACGCTGGGTGGGCGACATGGTGATGGCGCAGTGCCTGTTCCAGGCGCTGAGGGAGCTTCATCCGGATGCCGCCATCGACGTGCTGGCGCCGGCCTGGGCAGCACCGCTGGTCAAGCGCATGCCCGAAATCCGCCAGCAGATCGACCTGCCGCTGCAATCCGGCGCGTTCGAATTCCGCGTCCGAAGGCGCTTCGGCCGGCTGCTGCGCGGCCGCTACGACATGGCCTTTGTCCTGCCGGGAAGCTGGAAATCGGCGCTGATCCCGTTCTTTGCCGGCATTCCGCGCCGTGTCGGCCATCTCAGGGAAATGCGCTACGGGCTGCTGACCGACATCGTGCCGTTGCCCGATCGCCTGAAACGGCGCACCGCGCAGGCCTATTTCAGCCTTGCACGTGGCGGCGCGTTCCAGGCGCCGAAGCTTGCCGTCGATCAAGCCAACCAGGCAGCATTGTTCGGTCGTTTCGGGCTGACGGCGGGGAAATTCGTGGCACTCATGCCCGGCGCCGAATTCGGTCCGGCCAAGCGCTGGCCGAGCGAACACTATGCCGGGCTCGCCCGCGAGATGATGGCGAAAGGGTTTGGCGTGGTACTGTTCGGATCCAAGAACGACGCTGAGGTGACGGCTGAAATCGCCGCGCTGGCTCCGGGCGCCGTCGATCTTGCCGGCCAGACGCGGCTCGAGGATGCCATCGACCTGATCGCGGCGGCGAGGCTTGCCGTCTCCAACGACAGCGGGCTGATGCATGTCGCCGCCGCCGTCGGCACGCCGGTCGTCGCCGTCTACGGCTCGACCTCGCCTGAGAACACGCCGCCGCTCGCCGATCGCCGCGAACTGGTCTGGCTCGGCCTGTCCTGTTCGCCCTGTCACAAAAAAATCTGCCCGCTCGGTCATCTCAACTGCCTGAAGACGCTGGAGGTCGAACGCGTCGTGGCGGCGGCGGAGCGGCTGCTGCCGGCCGCCGCATGAAAGTGCTGATCATCAAGACATCGTCCATGGGCGACGTCATCCACACCTTCCCGGCGATCGAGGACGCGCGCCACGCTCAGCCGGATATCTCCTTCGACTGGTGTGTCGAAGAGGCATTTGCCGGGATTGTGGCGCTGCATCCAGCCATCCAAACCATCCACAGCGTGGCGATCCGGCGCTGGCGCAGGAAGCTGCTCGAGCCCGGCACATGGCGGGAAGTGATCGGCTTGCGCCGCGCCTTGCGCGATTGCCGCTACGACCTCGTTCTCGATGCGCAAGGCTTGCTGAAATCGGCGCTGGTGGCGCGGCTGGCGGCGGCGCCGATCGCCGGTTTCGATCGGTCGAGCGCTCGGGAGCCGTCGGCGACCTTGTTCTACGACCACCGATATCCCGTGCCGCGCGGCCTGCATGCCATCGAGCGCACGAGGCGCCTGTTCGGGCTGGCGCTCGGCTACGAGCCGGATTTTTCCCGGCTTGACTCCGGCATCGCGCCGCCGGCCGGAAGATCCATTCTTGTCGGTGAAAAGACCGCCTTCCTGCTGCATGGCACCAGCCGCGACGACAAGAAATGGCCGGTCGCGGACTGGATCGAAACCGCCCGTCTGCTGGTGGACAAGGGAATAACGCCGGTCACCACTTGGTCGAACGACCGGGAAAAGGCGGTTGCCGAAGCGATCGCCGGCGCCGTTTCGCAAACCGTGGTGTTTCCCAGATCGCCGCTTGCCGAGATCGCCGCCGTCATCGGCGGCTCGGCGCTGGTCATCGGCGCCGACACCGGCCTGACCCATCTCGCCAGCGCTTTCGGCCTGCCGACGGTGGCGATATTCCTCGCTACCGAGCCTGGCCTGACCGGCCCGCGTGGGCCATTCTCATCGACGCTGCTGGCCCCACCTGGGAAGCGTATGATGCCAGCGGAAGTGATAGCGGAAGCTGAAAGGCTTGTGGAGCGCCAGACGCTTGATCAGGCCGGTGGCCGCTGATTTGCTCAATCAATTCAATCGGAAGGTCAGCGCTGCCCCCTTCCCTTCTCCCCTTGTGGGAGAAGGTGGATCGGCGCGAAGCGCCGAGACGGATGAGGGGTGTTGGACGGAGTGCGGAGGGAGCCAAGCTGGAACACCCCTCATCCGACCTCGCTTCGCGAGGCCACCTTCTCCCACAGGGGGAGAAGGCAGAGCAGCGCCAATCCCCTAGATAAATTGCACCTGGACGATCTCGTAGCCCCTGGCGCCGCCCGGTGCGTTGACCTCGATGGCGTCGCCGACTTCCTTGCCGATCAGGGCGCGCGCGATCGGCGAGGAGATCGAGATGCGGCCGGACTTCACGTCGGCTTCCTGGTCGCCGACGATCTGGTAGGTCTTTTTCTCCTCGGTATCCTCGTCGACCAGCACCACGGTGGCGCCGAACTTGACCTTGTCGCCGCTGAGCTTGGTGACGTCGATCACCTCGGCCCGCGCGATCAGGTCCTCGAGTTCGTTGACCCGGCCCTCATTGAGGCTCTGTGCCTCTTTTGCCGCGTGATATTCGGCATTTTCGGAGAGGTCGCCATGCGAGCGCGCTTCGGAAATCGCCTCGATGATACGCGGCCGCTCCTGTTGCTGGCGCCAGCGCAGTTCTTCCTTCAATGACGCGAACCCCTCGCCTGTCATCGGGACCTTGTTCATAATGCCTGACCTTTCCTGCCGCCGCCCCCGCAATCGGGAGCGACCTTGTCGATGGTACAAAAAGAAAACGGTCCGGCAGCCTCGGGCTAACGGAACCGTCTCACCACAATTTCGCAAGATATAGCAATCTTCGCGGGTTTTTCACGTCCAAAAAGTCGGTTTTTGAAAAATCATCCGCCGATTGCACGGCTGACCCCACGTCAAGCGGGGGTTTCCAAGATCGTATCGTGTACCGTGATGCCAAATCTCGGTTGTGGCCAACATGTGCAGCACAGCAAAAACCGGCTGCGATCGCTCACAGCCGGTTATGAGGAGCGTTCCGGAAGATCAGCTCCTCATGAAATGATCGATCTGCTCCGACAGCATGCCGTATTCGCGAGACCCCTTGCCCGTGCGCTTCTCGATCTCGCGGAGCTGTTCCTGGGCGCCGGCAAGATCGCCGATCTGCAGGTGCGCCTCGCCGAGATATTCGCGCACCAGCGTGTAGTTCGGGTCGATGCGCAGCGCTTCCTCGTAATAGCCGAGGCCGACGGTGACGCGGCCGGAATGGCGGTGCGAATAGCCGAGATAATTGAGGATGCGCGGATCCTGCTTGTTGGCGGCGAGGCTGAGCACGGCGATCGCCTCGTCGTAGCGTCCATCCATCGCCAGCGCGCGACCGGCATCATAGATGCTGTCGTCGTCCAGCATGCCTTGCTTCGGCGAGACGCATTTCTTCTGTTTCTTGTCCCACGCCTCCCCCTTCTTGCACTGGGACTGGCCGCCGCCATTGCCGCCGCCACCGCCGCCGCCACCGCCACCTCCCCCGCCTTCACCAGCCGAAAACGCCGGAGCCGCAATCAGCGGCAGGGCGGCGATGGCCATGGCGTAAATCAGCAATCGTCTGCGCATCGAATTCTCCTTTGAACCTGACAATGCAACACTAACGCCGGGCCAACGCCGTTTCGTCCCGGAAAATGTCATCCTATCTCAAAACCGCGATCTCTCCCAGCAAGGCCATCTTATCCCGGGAAGAGTGGGCATCGGAAATCATGCTTCACGATCAACGCCGCCGCGCAAGATAATGTGACGAGCGCTGCAAATCCGCTATCATCGGGCCGACCGAGCACGAAGCAGGGAGACGGCCGGTGCAGCAACGCGTTGAACGAGACTGGGAGCTTTCGATCGGTCCCGACACCGTGCGCCTGTTCATCCTGAAGGCGAAGGCGCTCAGCGCCGCCGTCAACGAAGACTATGCCGACGGCGCCGAGCACGAGGTAGAGCTCGACGGCAACGCGCACGACAACCACCATCATGACGGCCTTGCCGAGGAAAGCTCCGAAGATCTCACCGAAGAAGAACTGCGCGAGCTGATCGATGATCTCAATGTCGACGAAGCGGCTGAACTGATTGCGTTGGCCTGGGTCGGCCGCGGCGACTATGACGCGACGGAATGGACGGACGCGCTGTCCGCCGCCCGCGAGCGCGCCAACAAGCGCACGGCAAAATACCTGCTCGGCATGCCGCTGCTGGCGGACTGGCTCGAGGAAGGCTTGGAAGCGATCGGCGCGTGACGGCGCGGTTACCGATTGTGATCGCCTCGAACCTTCGTCCAAGGCAACTTCCCTGCATTCTGGCCGTTGCGAGCTGATGGCGGCGTTTGGTTTTTCCGGATTGTGCAGACTGATGCTCGCCGTTGCGGCGGCGTCGCTGCTGGCGGGACCTGCATTAGCCAAGGCGCCCGAACTACCGCAAACCGCACCGGTTCCCCAGCTCAACCGGGAAGCCACCTCGCCATCCCCAACCGAGATCCCGGTCCCCGAACCACGCCCCGCTCCGGAGGCTGAGCGGCCCAAAGACGGTCAGCCTCAAAACGATCAGCCCCAAAATGGCCAGTCCAAGACCGAGCAGCCGGAGCCGCCGGCGATCGCGCCGCAGCCGCCTGAAAAGCCGGCGCAGGCCGAGCCGCCGGCAAACCCATCGGTCGCGCCACCAAACCCCGCCGAGGCAGACGAGAAGGCGGAGCAAAAAATCCTTCCAGATCCTCGATCCGTCGCCATTGCCGGGAAAGAAATGCCGCCGGAGGAGTTGGCCTGCCGCAGGCGGCTGAAGTCGATGGGCGTCGATTTCGAGGAGCGCAAGCCCGAGCATGATACGGCGGTCGGTTGCTCGATCCCCTACCCGATCGTGCTGAAGACGCTCGGCAAATCCATCGCCATCGGCCCGGACCCAGAGCTGAATTGCCAGATGGCGGAAGCGGCCGCCCGCTTTGCTGCTTCGGTCATTCAGCCTGCCGCAAAGGCCGAGTTCGGCATGGATGTCAAATCGATCGGCCAGGCCTCCGCCTTCGTCTGCCGGCCGCGCCACGCCGGCGGCAAACTGTCGGAGCACGCCTTCGGCAACGCGCTCGACATCGCCAGCTTCACGCTTTCGGACGGGAAGGAGATCGATGTCGGCCCGGCGCCGCCGGAAAAGGACGCGAAATTCCTGGATATAGTGCGCAAGGCGGCCTGCGGGCCGTTCAAGACCGTGCTTGGCCCCGGCAGCGATGCCGATCATTCGCTGCATCTCCACTTCGACCTCGAACCGCGCCGCAATGGCGGCACGTTTTGCCAATGACCTTGCCTATGGGGGCGCCGCAATTTGGCCGCAGGCGTGAACGGCGCCGCTGATTTTTCCTTTACTCTTCAGGTTTAGAGTCTGTGCCATCTGGGGACAGGAACCCTTCCGATGGCCGGGCTATTTCGCGCTGCGCTTGCCGCTGCGCGGCACACAGAATGCGCGCGCATGGCCGGAAGGCTTGCCGCCCTGCTTGCCGTGGCGGCGGTCTCAGCCTGCAATACCGGCAGCGTGCTGTCGCTGCAGCCGGCCGTCGATGTCGGCAGCCAGACCGCTGCCGTCCCGCCCAATTCGGACCCGCAATATTCCGACCCGCAATATTCCGGCGCGCAAGATTCCGGGCCGCAATATTCGGGTATGCAGCGCCTCGTCCCGTCCAACCCCTATATGACCGCCGCCTATCCGCGCCTGGACAACCCGATGTCGCCGGCCGAACAGATGCCGGCCACCGAGATCGATTGCCGCAAGGAACTGAAACGCCTCGGCGTCGTCTACACCGATGTTGCGCCGATCCATGAAGGCCAGTGCGGCATCGATTATCCTGTCAAGGTGTCGGCCATCGGCAGCGTCGAGATGAAGCCGGCCGCGACGCTGACCTGCGACATGGCCGCCAGCTTTGCCGGCTGGACCAGGAACGAACTCGTGCCGTCGGCCCGCTGGCGCTATTTTTCAGGCGTCAAGACCATCCACCAGGGCTCGAGCTATTCCTGCCGCAGGATTGCCGGCGAAGGTGTTTTGTCGGAACACGGCAAGGGCAATGCGCTCGACGTGATGAGCATCGAGCTTAACAATGGCGACGACATCGACGTCCGCAAGCCCGGCCTGTTCGCCTTCCGCACGCGCGGCTTCCTCAACAATGTGCGCGCCGACGGCTGCCAGTATTTCACCACCGTGCTCGGCCCCGGCTATAATTACGACCACCGCAACCATTTCCATTTCGACATCAAGAACCGCAAGAACGGCTATCGCGCCTGCCGCTGATTGCAGCCCCTGCCCAAGACTTGCTGCGCCGGTTAAGATGGTGCGCAGACGCTTGGGTGGTGCCTCTTGAGCCAACGGAGCCTTCGACGACGTGCAACGACCTGGCTGGTGGCATGCTGTGCCGCCTATCTTTCGCTCGCCTATTTCGCCGCGCCTGAGTTCTGGACGTTACGGGACCGCAATTTTCGCAATCAGCAATTCGAGATGGTGACGCACACGCCGCAAGGCATTCCGGGCGATCCGATCAATGTCGGCCTTGTCGGCACCAAGAAGGAGGTTGTCCATGCTTTTGCCGTCGCCGGCTGGGATACGGCAGACGCCATCACGCTGAAGACCGCGATCGAGATCGGCGAAAGCGTGCTGTTCAACCGCCCCTATCCCGACGCGCCGGTCAGCCGGCTTTTGTTCGAAGGCCGCGCCCAGGACCTAGCCTTCGAAAAGCCGGTCGGCGACAGCGCCGACCGCCGCCACCACGTCCGCTTCTGGCAGACCCAGGCGACCGGAGACGACGGCCGGCCGCTCTGGCTCGGCTCGGCAAGCTTCGACCGGGGCGTCGGCCTCAGCCATGACACCGGCGCGATCACCCATCATATCGGCCCCGACGTCGACGCCGAGCGCGACGGGCTGATGCACGACCTCTCCGCCGCCCGCATGCTGGTCTCGACCAGCGAGATACCAGGCGTCGGCGCCACGAAGACCGGGCGCAACGGCGAAGGCGATCCCTATTTCACCGACGGCAAGGCCATCATCGGGGTCCTGCTGCAACTGCCGTAGGCGCGCAATCGGCCTTCCCGTCTGACAGCCATTTCGTCCCGACGGGTTCAGGGCACGGTGATCACGATCTTGCCGAACGGTCCTGTCTCCAGACGCTCAAATGCCTGCGGCACCTCGTCGAAGCCAAACACCTTGTCGATCACCGGCTTGATGGCAAGCGTCTCGATCGCCTGGTTCATTCGCTCGAAAGCGCGGCGGTGGCCGATCGATATGCCTTGTACGACGATCCGATTGCGCAGGAACGGAATGATCGGGAAACTGAGCTCCATGCTGCCGAGAAGGCCGATGAGCGACAGCCTGCCGTCGGCGCCCAGCGCATTGAGCGAGCGCCGCGCATTGTCGCCGCCAACCATTTCCAGCACATGGCTGACGCCGGCCCCGTTTGTCAGTTCGCGCGCCGCCTCGTCCCATGCCGGCTGGCTGCGATAATTGATCCTCTTCCAGGCGCCGAGCGCCTTCGCCCGCTCGAGCTTCTCGTCGCTGCTCGAGGTGATGATGGTGCGCAGGCCGAAGGCGGCGGCAAATTGCAGCGCAAACAGCGACACGCCGCCGGTGCCCTGGATGAGAACGGTTTCGCCCGGGATCGGCTTGGCCTCCTCGACCAGCGCGAACCACGCCGTCAGCGCCGCAATCGGCAGCGTCGATGCCTCGACGTCGCTGAGCTGCGGCGGCGCCGCCACGGCGGCATCCTCATGAAAAAGCACATGCTCGGACAGCATGCCGGGCAGTGACGAACCAAGCGTATGCTTGTGCAGCACCGGCGGGGCGTCGCCGTCCGGCCAGTCGGCGATCACCTGGCCGAGCACGCGCTGCCCGATGCCGAAGCGGCTGACTTCGCTGCCGGTGGCGACTACTTCGCCTACCGCGTCCGATGTCGGCACGAACGGAAAGCTGAGGTCCGGTATCAGCACGCCATCGACGATCATCCTGTCCTTGTAATTCAGCGATACCGCTGTGACTCGTACCAGAAGATCATGCGGCCCGGGTTGGGGCAGCTTTCCATCAGCCGGCTTCAACCTGGACAGGCCGAAACCGTTCATCTGCCAGGATCTGTTTTCGGTGCTCATTTGGTTCGCGCTCCGTGGTTGATGATTGCGCGAGACATTTACGCCGTTTCACTATGGAGAAAAGTGCTTCCATGTGGCATGTTCTGCAACAGATTAAGGAGCAAAACTCTACAATAGGAGCGCTTCATTGGAATCAGCCAATTTGCAAGGCATCGTCGCATTCGTTCACGCGGTGGAGGCCGGCAGCTTCACCGGCGCCGGCGCACGGCTGCATGTCACCAAATCGGCGGTCGGCAAGTCGATCGCGCAGCTGGAACAGCGATTGGGCGTCCGCCTGCTCAACCGCACCACCCGCAGCCTCAGCCCGACCAGCGAGGGCCTGAGCTATTACGAAGCCTGCGTCAGGGCACTGGCCGAGATCGAAGCCGCGCGGTCACTGCTGGCTTCGCGCAAGCAGGTGCCTTCCGGGCGGCTGCGCGTCGACCTCCCTTTGGCCTTCGGCCGGCGATGCGTCGCCCCGCTGCTGTTCGACATTTCCAAAAAATTCCCGGACCTGACGATGGAAATCTCGTTCAACGACCGGCGCGTCGACCTGATCGAGGAAGGCATCGACCTGGCGGTGCGTATGGGCGACCTCGACGACAGCTTGTCGATCGCCGCGCGCCGCATCTATGCCCAACGTTCGGCCATCTGCGCCGCCCCCGCCTATCTCGACGCCCACGGCAGGCCGCTATCGATCGAGGACCTGGCCAGGCACAGCCTCATCGGCTACGGCCGCGACGGCACGGTCCATCCCTGGACCGTCAGGCATGTCGACGGCCGTCTCGAAAAATTCGCGCCCAAGGCGCGGCTGGTGCTCGGCCACGGCGAACCGATGCTCGATGCGGTACTGACCGGCTGCGGCATCGTCTATCTGCCGACATGGCTGACGGCCGACAGCATCAGGCGCGGCGAGCTCGAAATGGTTCTGTCGGACTGTCTTGTCGAAAACACCGTGGTGCATGCCATCTGGCCGGTAACACGCAATCTCGCGCCAAAGGTGCGCGTCGTCGTCGACGCCCTGATCGAGCATTTTGCCGCGCCGCCCTGGGATGCGGCATGGATGCCGCCTGATTGCCCGGCTCGCTAAATTTAAAAAGCGCGACCGTCCTATTTTCGAAGACAGCGCGGCAATGCTATGGACCCGGCATGCTTTATGCTGAAATTGCCATCGTGGTCGTCCTCATCTGCATTAACGGCCTTCTGTCGATGTCCGAGCTCGCCATCGTCTCGTCGCGGCCGGCGCGCCTCAAGACGATGATCGACCGCAACGTCAAGGGCGCCGGCCGGGCCCTGGCGCTCGGCGCCAATCCGGGAAAATTCCTGTCCTCGGTGCAGATCGGCATCACTTTGGTCGGCGTCTTGTCCGGTGCCTTTTCCGGCGCCACGCTCGGCGAGCGGCTGGCCACCTCCCTGGCGTCGGCCGGCATCCGCGAAAGCCTCGCCGATCCGCTCGGCGTCGGCATCGTCGTCGCCCTCATCACCTATGGCTCGCTGATCATCGGCGAACTGGTGCCCAAGCAGATCGCATTGCGCGACCCCGAACGGGTCGCCGTCAGGGTTGCCCCGGCAATGACCATCCTCGCCGGCGTCTCGGCGCCGCTGGTCTTCCTGCTCGATTTTTCCGGCCGCGCCCTCCTGTGGCTGCTTGGCCAGCGCGGTCAGAGCGAGGATAAGGTCACCGACGAGGAGATCAAGATGCTGGTCGCCGAAGCCGAGCACCACGGCACCATTGAATCCGACGAACGGCGGATGATCGCCGGCGTCATGCGGCTCGGCGACCGTGCCGTACGCGCGGTGATGACGCCGCGCACCGAGGTCGACTGGATCAATCTGCAATCCGACGAGGCGGCCATCAGGAAGCTGCTGATGGACACCCAGCATTCGCGCCTGCCGGCCGGCGACGGCGGCGTCGACGCCATGATCGGCGTCGTCCAGACCCGCGACGTGCTGGCCGCAATGCTCGGTGGCCGCGCTCTCGACCCGCGCCGGCACGTGCGGGCCGCGCCAATCGTGCATGACCAGGCCGACGCGCTGGACGTGCTTGCGACACTGAAGGAATCCGACGTGCCGATGGCGCTGGTGCATGACGAGTACGGCCATTTCGAAGGCATCGTCACCCCGGCCGACATTCTGGAAGCGATCACCGGCGTCTTCCGTTCGGATCTCGACGCCGGCGAAGAGGAAAACGCCGTCAAGCGCGAGGACGGCTCATGGCTGCTCGCCGGCTATATGCAGGCCGACGAGATGGCAGAGGTCCTCGGCATCGACCTGCCTGAGAGCCGCGATTACGAAACCGTCGCCGGCTATGTGCTGTCGCATTTGCACCATCTGCCGGCGACCGGCGAATGTGTCGACGCACAAGGCTGGCGCTTCGAGGTCGTCGACCTCGACGGCCGCCGCATCGACAAGCTCATCGCCACCCGCCTGCCCGGCGGCCACCGCGAGGTCGTGCGGTAAGGATCGACGCTACTTATGGGCTATATGCTCGCGGCGACACCGCTCGCACAGTCAAAGTTGATTGGGAATACCGCCTATGGTCGACCAGCTTTTCGCCGACCCATATCTCGCTGCCGTCTACGATGCCTGGCACCCGAGATCTGCGCGCGACGACTATGATTTCTACCTGCCCCGCATTCTAACAGCAGACGCGGTGCTTGATGTCGGATGTGGAACGGGCACCCTCCTTCACGAGGCACGCCTTTCTGGACATTCAGGGCGGCTCTGCGGCATCGACCCAGCACCCGGCGTGTTGAATCGCGCACGAACGCGCGCGGATATCGAATGGGTTCTCGGCGATCTCCAATCGGCCGGCTGGACAGCCGAGTTTGATCTCATTGTGATGACGGGGCACGCATTCCAGGCCCTTGTCAGCGACGAAGACCTGAGGGATTTCATGGCGGCTGTCCGACACGCGCTTGTGCCAGGCGGATGCTTCGCGTTCGAAACGCGGAACCCTTCGGTGCGGGCGTGGGAGCACTGGACACCCGAAAATGCGGTCGTCGTTGAGTTGCCTGACGGGTCGCTGGTGCAGATCACAACAGAGGTGATCATGCCGTTCGATGGACAGACGGTGACATTCACCCACAGGTTCGGCGGAAAGCATCCGAGCCTTCCGCAAGTTAATCGCAGCACCTTGCGATTCCTCGAGACGGACGCCTTATCGAGCCTGCTGGGGAACGCGGGGCTACGGATCGAACAGCAATTCGGCGACTTTGACGGCAGCCCACTTGGCCCTTCGAGCCCAGAGATCATCACGTTCGCGGCCAGATGAAAGGAGCATCCGCTCTCCAGCCCTGCAAGCAACGACAACTCGCGGCCCCATTGCGGACGTGGAACCGTATTTTGCGGCGGCTGCGACGCAGAAATGAGACTGCCGACCGTCAGCCAGGTCAAGCTTGGCAATCGCAGGACTCAGCGATCAATCGATTGCCTCGATGCCTTGTGCCCTCAGCCGTTCGAGATGGTCCTTCATCCAGAGTGCCGCTCAGATAGACCCAGGCCGCCTGCTTTCGCACGCCGTAATTGGAGCTGTAACCGGCTTCGATCAGGTCTCCCGGTTTAAGATCGGCCCGCGTGCCGTGGTAGAATTGGCGCGGCTGGTCGGAGGCTGTCATCGGCTCGCTACTCATCCTCGTCGTCCCAGGCATCATGGTGTCGTGGCGCGCACTATTTCATGCACGCCATCGAATCAAGCCTCCGGCCGCGCGGTTATCGGCCGTCCGCGCTCAGCGCTGCCGACACCCATTCCGGCCATACCGCCCGATGCGCGCTAGCGGTCGGCTGCCGGCGCGGTTATTATCGGCGCCTGCACCGTCGCTAAGGTGGAAAATGGATCTGCAAGCCTTCAGGGAATCGATTGCGAAACCACAGCCGCCAGCCGGCTTGAGCCCTGCCCTGCAGGCGCTGTGGTGGGATGCAAAGGGCGATTGGGCTAAGGCGCACGAGTGCGCGCAGCAGCGCGACGATACGGCGGGCATGCACGTGCATGCCTATCTCCACCGCAAGGAAGGCGACCAGTCGAATGCGGAATATTGGTATCGCCGCAGCAACGCGGCGCCGTCGACCTTAACGCTTGACGAGGAATGGCAAGAGTTGGCAGGTACACTTTTGCAGCAAAGCTGACGCTTGCTCAGTCATCGTAAAATAGCCGGTCCTGCATCCACTCTCCGGGGTTTCAGCTGGCGCCCTGTGGCTTGTCCCTGCCGTTCCATTCCGCATTGCGCGCCTGCGCCTCTTCGGCGATCAGTTTGAACTCCCGCATCTTCGCAGCTTCGATGGCGAATGCGCGGCTTGGCAGGACGCCAGGGTCCTCCTGACTGTTCTGAAACTGAAAACGGGCCTCCAGTTCGGCCCATATTCGCTCGGGTGCCGTATCCTTGCTGGCAAGCAGCGCAACAACCAGCGCCAGAGTCTCGCGCTGGGCGTTCAGCCGCCCTTCGATCTCTTCATTCGGCAATTCGGACATGCGGGTCGCTTCCAGTTTCTGGCTCAACGGCAAAATCGCACCCTTGTTCCGGAATCCAGCGACGGCACGTTCAGGCTGAGCAGCGGATGCTCGCCGGCAAAGCAGTGCCGGGCAGCTCCTCGCAAACATCGTGGAGATCACCGAGTTCGAAGTCGATGCACTACTGACTTTGTCCAGCTTGAGCGGGCCGACACCATTCACCTACCCCTTTCGGCTGGCGCCGACGGGCCACAGGACGCATCTCCACTTCGAGGCTTCGATTACCGGGAAAGGGCTTCCCGGGCCGATGGCACTTCTCGCGCCGCTTGCGTCCAGCTTCTTCGAACGCGGCAATGCGAACAAATCTTGAGAGCCTGAAGCGAATTGTCGAGACTGCTCGTCCAGCAGATTGATCCCAAGGGTCGCCGTTTAACCTCATTCCAGCAGACTTCCGGATTCCACCCCGTAGCCGGCACCTGCGGTTAACTGCCCGCAACGATCAAAGCCTGTCATCGAGAACGACCATAGGCTGCTGCGAGCACCGGAACAGCTGCGAAGCCTTGGCGTTGTTGGCATCCGGGATCTCGAGCGGACGCTATGAAACCTTCTGATTTTTAAGCCGTTATCGCCGGATGCCCGAGGCTAAATTTAAGCTGAAATCGGTTGACGGCGCCCGAACGCGCGATTCCGAGAAGTCGCGCCGCGAGAAACAATCGACTGTCGAAGTCGCGTCAGAGGTCGTCGGCCAGCCCGCGCCGCCGCCGGATGTCACCGAACCCGATCCTGAGCTGACACCTGAAGAGGCCGAGCGGGCGCGCAAGAGATACCTGCTTAAGCGCTTCTGGATCAGCGCGCGCGGTTACTGGGGCGGCAGCGGCGACAGGGTCGCCTGGCCGTTGACGATCGGGCTGTTGGTCCTGATCGTCGCCAATGTCGGCTTCCAGTATGGGATCAATGTCTGGAATCGCGCAATTTTCGACGCCATTGAGCAACGCAATGCCCACACCGTATATTGGCTGAGCGCCGTATTCCTGCCACTCGTGATCGGAAGCGCCAGCCTTGTGGTGGCACAGGTCTTCTTTCGCATGAGGATACAGCGCCGCTGGCGGTCCTGGCTCACCACCGCGGTCATCGCGCGCTGGCTCGCAAGCGGCCGCTACTATCAGCTGAACCTCGTCGGCGGCGATCATAGCAACCCCGAAGCCCGCATCGCCGAGGATTTGCGGATTGCCACCGAATCGCCCGTCGATTTCATCGCCGGTGTCATCGTCGCATTTCTGTCGGCCTCGACCTTCATCGTGGTGCTGTGGACGATCGGCGGCGCCCTGACCCTGACGATTGCAGGTTCGACCGTCACCATTCCCGGCTTCCTGGTCATCACCGCAGTGCTCTATTCCGCGATCACGTCCACTTCGATGGCGGTCATTGGCCGTCATTTCGTCCACCTCTCCGAGGAAAAAAATCAGGCGGAAGCCGAGTTCCGCTACACGCTGACGCGCGTGCGGGAAAACGGCGAGAGCATCGCATTGCTCGGCGGCGAGGAGGAGGAGCGCAGCGGCATGGACAAGACATTTGCCCATGTGCTCAGGCAATGGGCGCTCCTTGCAGGCCAGCACATGCGCACGGCGCTGGTGTCTCAGGGGTCGAGCCTGTTTGCGCCTGTCGTGCCGGTCTTGCTTTGCGCTCCAAAGTTCCTCGAAGGCAGCATGACACTTGGACAGGTCATGCAGGCTGCCTCGGCCTTTGCCATCGTGCAGGGCGCGTTCGGATGGCTGGTCGACAACTATCCCCGTCTCGCCGATTGGAACGCCTGTGCTCGGCGCATCGCTTCGCTGATGATGTCGCTCGACGGGCTCGAGCGGGCGGAACAGAGCAACACGCTGGGACGCATAAAGCGCGGCGAGACCGGCGGCAATGCGATGCTCAGCCTGAACAATCTCTCCGTGTCGCTCGACGACGGCACCGCCGTGGTCAAGGAAACCGAGGTCGTGATCGAACCAGGCGAGCGGGTGCTCGTCGCCGGCGAATCCGGCTCGGGCAAGAGTACGCTGGTGCGGGCCGTCGCGGGTCTGTGGCCATGGGGTAGCGGCAGCGTCAACATCCGCGCCGACAGACGGTTGTTCATGTTGCCGCAACGGCCCTACATCCCGACCGGGACGCTTCGCCGCGCTGTCGCCTATCCAGGCGCCGCCGACAACTGGACGCTGGATAAGATCAAGGCTGCCCTCGACAAGGTGGGGCTCGACTACCTCAACGACCGGATCGAGGAGGACGCGCCATGGGACCAGACCTTGTCGGGTGGCGAAAAGCAGCGCCTCGCCTTTGCGCGTCTTCTGCTGCACCGCCCCGATATCATCGTGCTGGACGAGGCAACGTCGGCACTCGATGAGAAGAGCCAGGACAAGATGATGGAGATGATTATTCGCGAATTGCCGAAGGTCACCATCATAAGCGTAGCGCACCGCGCCGAGCTGGAGGCCTTCCACAGCCGCAAGATCACATTGGAGCGGCACAAGGGCGGCGCAAAACTTGTCAGCGATATCGAACTCGTCCCGCGCAAGGACAGACGGAACTTGCTCATGCGCCTTCTGAGGCAACGGCGCGCCAACGGAAAGCCAGCGCGACCTTGAGCAAAGCGGCGCTGCCCTACGCAAAGAGTGAGGCCGCCGGTCGGACCAGGCGGACCATCGCCGGTTCGAGTCACTGCCCGTATCTGGTCCTGAAAGCACCAGCCGTGGTACCTTGATTCCGGGCAGCTGCTGCTGTCGGAACGTCGATGGCACGAGCGCATTTCCATGTCCGGTGCAACGCCGATGCAACCCGGGTTGATTTCAAAAGCCCAGATTGATTTCGAAAGCAAAGGGACCAGCAATGACAATCGCCAAGAACACGATCTGCCTTTGGTACGACAAGGACGCCGAGGCTGCGGCCCGCTTCTATTCCGAGATTTTTCCCGACAGTTCGGTGAAATCCGTCCACCGCGCTCCCAGCGACTACCCGTCCGGCAAGGCAGGCGACGTGCTGACGGTCGAGTTCACGGTCGTCGGCATCCCCTGTCTCGGCCTCAATGGGGGGCCCGCGTTTAAACACAACGAAGCCTTCTCCTTCCAGATCGCCACCGACGATCAGCAGGAGACCGACCGCTATTGGAACGCCATCGTCGGCAATGGCGGCCAGGAAAGTGCCTGCGGCTGGTGCAAGGACAAATGGGGCATCTCCTGGCAAATCACGCCGCGCGTGCTGACCGAAGCGATGGCCGCCGGCGGCGATGAAGCAAAGCGCGCATTCGAGGCGATGATGGAGATGAAGAAAATCGACGTTGCAGCGATCGAGGCGGCGCGGCGCGGCTGACAGTTTCGGGTGGCCCGACGCGAAAAGATCAGGGCAGAGCGGCCGGAAATGCTGCCGGCCCATCATCTCCAGGCAGGCGTGCGATGGTGCTGAACTGCGCTGCGTTTTACGACGCCGAACTGCGACGGCACAACGAGGTCTTCAGGGCTGCGGTCAAGGTGGGAACGCGCGATCGCGTGCTCGATATCGGATGCGGTTCGGGACAATCCTCTCGTGATGCTGCCCGTGTCGCGGTGGAAGGCAGCGTGCTCGGCGTGGACGTATCGGCGCAGATGCTCGAGATCGCCCGGAAGTGTAGCGCGAAAGAGGGATTGCGAAACGTCGCCTTTGAGCGCGGCGATGCGCAATTGCTGGTATTTCCGCGCGCCGGTTTCGATCTGTGCATTAGTCGGTTTGGAGTGATGTTCTTTGCCGACCCCGCGGCGGCGTTCGCCAATATCGCCCGGGCGTTGCGACCAGGGGCACGTCTTGTGTGGATGGTATGGCAATGCGAGGGCCGCAACGAGTGGGCGACTGCCATTCAGCGGGCGATTGCGCCGGGGACCGCCATATCGGCGGGCGCCGCCACCCCGTTTTCGCTTGGCGACCCCGCCATCACCGCGGAGATCTTGCGTGCATCCGGTTTTGTTTCGGTCGACTTTGCCGAAGTGCATGAGCCGGTCTTCTACGGCCAGGACGTCGATGCGGCCTATGACGCTTTGCTTGGCCTGCAACTGGTCAAGGATCCGCTCGCCCGCGCGGGTGTGGATGTCGATGCGGCGCTGCGGCGGTTGCGCGATCTGCTCGACGCGCATTTGACCGCGGACGGTGTGCTTTTCGACTCGCGTGCCTGGATCGTCACCGCGTTTCGGGCGAGCCGATAGTAACCACTCGATGTAGACGATCCTGTTCTCTCGGCCTTCCCGTCAGTCCATTTGCGGCGTGACTTCTGAGAGCAGCCAATCCCTGAAAGCCTTGACTTTGCGCTGACGGATCGCCTCCGGCGGGTAGACGAAATAGAAGCTGGAGGGGGATTTCAGGGCGTGGCCGAAGGGGCGGACAAGCCGCCCGGCGGCAAGGTCGGCCGCAACGAGCATGGTCCGGCCGAGCACCACGCCCTCGCCTTGTGCGGCCGACTCCATGGCAAAGGTGGCAGAGTCGAAGGTAATCCCGCTCTGCGGGTCCACGCCCTCGACCCCGGCGCTTGCCAGCCAGGTCGCCCAGTCGATCGGAAAGCTGTCACGGATCAGCGTGTGGTGTTTGAGGTCCTGAGGCGTGCGGAGCGGATGTGCACCCTCAAGAAGCTTTGGGCTGCACACTGGAAACACCTCCTCGCCGGTGAGGAACTCCGACGTGAGCCCCGGATAGTTTCCGCTGCCATAACGGACGGCGACGTCGATGCCGTCTCCGAGGAAGTTGGTCAGCTTCCCGCTCGTCGAAACCCGCACATCGATGTCGCCATGCGCACGGTGAAAGCGGTAGAGGCGTGGCACCAGCCATCTTCCCGCGAAGCCATCGGAGGTGCTGACGTTCAATGTCGAGCTCGAATAGCGGGCTGTTGCTGCAGCGGTGGCGGTGGCCAACTGGGCGAGCGCCTCGCGCACCGCCCGCGCATAGGGCTCGCCGACGGCTGTCAGACTCACCGAACGCGTACCGCGCTCGAACAGCTGCACACCGAGCTGATCCTCAAGATTCTTGATCGCCCGGCTGATCGCACCGTGGGTGACATGAAGTTCCTCTGCCGCCTTCGAGAAACTCAACAGGCGCGCCGCCGCTTCGAAGCTCGGCAAGGTGGTGAGGGGAGGCAGCTTCCGGGGCATGGACCGAGACCTATGTGTGAGCAATGCTCACACATTGTCGCCGATAAGTCGTTTGTCGTCCAGGCCGGAACACTGCATGTTTGCTCGCGTAGTCAGTCATTCACCGCCGCTTCAAAAGGCGATTTGATGTGACTGATACTCTCGCTGACAAAAGTCGCGGGGCAACTGCTGAAACCAAAACTGCCGCCACTCTGGGAGAGCACCATGAACGCCAAACGAGTTGAAGCCATCGTCGACGTCCTGACCGGCATGGCCGGCCGCATCCTCGCCTCGAGCAGCCGGCGCCGGACCGGGCGGCAGATTGCACGCTTCTCTACCCGCCGGCTCGAAGACCTCGGATTTGCCCGCGACTGGGACGGCTCGGTCTATCGGCCGTCGGACCACCGCTAGCCTGAACGAAAGCAACAGCGGACAGGCTCTTCGCAAAAGATCGCTGTCGCAAGGAATTAATGGAGAACGGACATGGCCACCATCCACCCATTCCTCTGGTTCAACACCGACGCGGAGCAAGCCCGCGATTTCTATCTCTCGGTCTTCAAGAACAGCAAAGCGCTCCAGACCATCGAATACACCGACTGGGTGTCCGGAACCAACAAGACGGTCCCGCATGCCACCTTCGATTTCGAGCTCGAAGGACTGCACCTTACAGCGCTCAACGCCGGGCCGCAGCCGCCTTTCAACGAGCGGCTCTCGCTCTACATCGAGACCAGGGACCAGGCCGAGACCGACTACTACTATGAGGCGCTCACCGCCGGCGGCGGCAGGGCACAACCCTGCGGCTGGCTCACCGACAGATACGGCGTCTACTGGCAGGTCATCCCGGAAATCCTGCCGCGGCTCGGTGCCGATCCGGACCGCGAAAAGGCCAACCGCGTCCGGCAGGCGATGTACGGGATGCGCAAGATCATCATCGCCGACCTCGAAGCCGCCTATGCCGGCAAGGCCTGACCCTCACCGCAATCGCAACGAACGGAGAACCCTCATGACATCGCTCGTGGACAGGAAAGTCATCGTCGTCGGCGGTAGTTCCGGCCATCGGTCTCGGCGTCGCGGAAGCTGCTCTCAACGGCGGAGCGAAGGTCGTGATCGTCGGACGCTCGCCCGAGAAACTGCTGGCTGCCGAAAGGACGCTCAATGCGGGCCGCGTGACCAGCGTGGTCGCCGACATGACCGACGAAGCGGACGTCGCTCGCCTGTTCAACGAGGTCGGTCCCTTCGATCACCTCGTATCGACCGCCGGAACACTGCCGCCCGGCGATCCCATCGGCAGTACCGACATGGAGGCTGTGCGAGGCTTCGTCGATAACAAGCTGATTGGCGCCGTCATGCTCTCCAAGCATGCTGTGCGCACCCTGAAAGCCGGCGGCTCGATGACCTTCACCTCGGGAATAAATAAGGATCGGCCGCCGGTGCCGGGAGGCTCGGTCGTCTCCGCGATTGCCGGTTCATTCAGCTACTTCGCCCGCGCCCTGGCGCTCGAACTGGCCCCGACGCGCGTCAATGTCGTGTCGCCCGGATGGGTCGACACACCGATGTGGGACATTGTTGGAGAAGCCAAATCCAGCTTCTTTGCCGACATGGCTGCCCGGTTGCCATCGAGAAAAATTCCGACCGCTGCGGATGTCGCCGCCGCCTACCTCTACCTCATGGAAAGCGACTTCACGACCGGCGAGACGATCCGCATCGATGGCGGCCATAACCTGATCTAGCCGCCATTTGCACGTCGCCTGAATGGGTTGAGCCGGCATGACCGCTAGTCCGGTGCACTGCTGCCGAAGGCGACGAACGCCGGCGGGTCATGCCGGCGTCGCTCAATCGGGGTTTACATCGGCAGCCAGGTCCCTAGTTTTAGCGTTTCGCGCCGCGCACCTAAGTGCGTGGATGATCGAGGACGGGACCGTGAGCTTTGGCCGGCCCCTCGAAACTTTCAAAGGATGGCTATCATGACACAGGCCAAGAATGGCGACACCGTGCGCATCAATTACAATGGCCGCCTGGCTGACGGCACTCAGTTTGATTCTTCCGGCAACGAACCGCTGCAATTCACGTTGGGTGAAGGACAAGTGATCGCCGGTCTCGAAACCCATGTCGAGGGTATGGAGGTGGGCGCGAAAAGCACCGTCACCATTCCCGCCGAGGCCGCCTATGGCCCCCACCGCCCCGAAGCGGTCATGACCGTCGATCGCGCCCGCGTACCAGACAACATCAATGTCGATATCGGCGCTCGATTGCAGGTCAGAACCCCGGAAGGGCGCCCGATGCCGGTAACAGTCGTCGGCGTGGACGACACCAGCGTCAAGCTCGACGGCAATCATCCGTTGGCCGGACGCGATCTCGTGTTCGACGTTGAACTGGTCGAGATCGTTCAGGCGGCGTAGGGCACGGCAAAGCGCGTAACGGCCATGATTTTCGGGTGACGCATTTCGACCGGCGGTTCCGGCGGTGCGTCACCTGTTCGGAGGCAAAGACCGCGACGGGGGAAATCGTGTAGCGTGCAGCAACCCATAGAGACATTCGGCATCTGGAATGTCCAATTCAGCGTCGCGGTCTCGAGGACCTGTGGAAGACCTCGCTTGACAGCCGACTTCTCGTGACAGCAAAGTCCCGTGATGCGGGCGATTGGCTGGAATAGAATTGCGCGTGTCGGGGCAATCGTGCTGATGATTGGCACAAATGTTCCTGCGCCGGCACGTTCCGACTCGCTCCTTCTCACAAGCCCGTCCCAGCCGGCCAATGTCGGCGATGCGATGCTGGCGGCTGCCAATTATCATGATTCCGGCGACTATGATCGCGACCTTGCCGCTGTGGCGAAGCAGGCAGGCGACTGGGTCGTCAAGCGCGCAATGGAGGTGCCTCGCCCCGCACTGGTGCTCGATATCGACGAGACGGCTTTGGCCAACTGGGAAGTGATCACACGTGACAATTTCGGCCGCCCGATCGGCGGCGCGTGCGACATCGCAATCGACGGTCCCTGTGGCTGGGCCGCCTGGGATCAGCTTGCGAAGGATCCGGCCATCGACGCCGTGCTGGAGGTCTTCCGGCAGGCGCGAACGGCGAAAGTCGCGGTGTTCTTCATCACCGGACGTCCGGAGGACCAGCGTCAGGCAACCGAACAGAACCTGCAGTCGGCCGGCTATGTCGGCTACGAGCACCTTTACATGGTCCAGCCTGGGGCCAAATACGGCTCCGCCGCAGATTTCAAGGCACCCATAAGGGCCGAAATCGAAAAGGCCGGCTACACGATAATTGCCAATGTCGGTGACCAGCCATCCGACCTGTTCGGTGGGCATGCCGAGAAGCTGTTCCTGCTGCCTAATCCGTTCTACCGGGTTCGCTGACGGCCGGAACGGCACAAGCCCGGATCCTCGGCTCCTTGCCGAGCACCTACTAAGGTATCAAGACGACTTTGCCGGTCGCGCCGCGCTCGTCCAGCAGGCGATGTGCGTGGCTGGCCTGGTCGAGCGGGAAGCGGCCACCTTTGGTCACCACAAGCTGACCACCAGCGGCCAGATCGAACAGCTCCAAAAGGCCGTCACGGAGCCCGTCCGTAGACAGCAACGGTAGCAGGGCAAAACCCTTCAGCGACTGGTTGCGGCCGATCATCGCCTCCATCTCCGGGGCGCCGAGCGCGTATCTGCCAAGTGCTGCAAACACCAACTCTCCGCGAAGTGCCAGAGCCTCCAGCGCAACCGCCGTCAGCGGGCCGCCGACAATGTCGTAGATGATGTCGACGCCGGCGCCGTCTGTCGCTGCCCGGACGTGCACCGGCCAATCCGTGTTGCTGTAGTCGACGGCAGCATCGGCTCCCAGCGACAAAGCAAGGTCGAGCTTGGCCTTGCTGCCGGCTGCCGCGATGACACGGCTTGCGCCGGCGCGCTTGGCAAGCTGGACGAGCAACGAACCGACGCCGCCCGCGGCAGCGGCGACCAGCACCGATCTGCCGGCCGGCGGGCTTTGCCGCGATAGATACAATGCCGTCAGTCCTTGCACCATCAATGCCGTCGCGTTTTCGAACGAGAGCGAATCCGGCAAGGGCACGGCCAGGCTTGCGTCGATCGTCACATACTCGCCATAGCCGCCAAACGGGCGGCTCGAGGCGAACAACGGCGCGGCGACGCGCGTGCCGAGCAAGGAAGCGTCCACCCCCTGCCCAAGCGCCTCCACGATCCCGGCGGCCTCGACGCCAGGGATCATCGGCAGTTGCGGCGTCACCGCATAGCGATCCGCGCGCATCAGCACTTCGAAGAAATTCACCCCGGCCGCATGAACGCGGACCAAGACCTCGCCGGCTTGCGGCTCAGGCTTCGGCACCGCGACTACGTCGAGAACGTCGGGCCCGCCGAAGCGGCTCAGTTGAATGGCTCTCATCGCATGCACCGATCGCTGTTGGCATCGGCCGCTGTTTGCCACTATCTGCCTGGCTTCGACTACACACCGATTTGTCCGCTGCTGACCGGGAGGTGACCATGGCCAAGCTGATCAAGAGACTGCCGACGCTGCCGGCGGAGCGCGCGCTGAAAGTGATTTCGGGCCGCTGGAAGGCGGTCATCCTGTACCATCTCTTCGACGCGCCCCGGCGGCTATCGGCGCTGCAGGCGCTGATGCCCGATATCACCCAGAAAGTGCTGATCCAGCAGCTTCGCGAAATGGAAGAGCACGGCCTCGTCCGCCGCGAGATCTTTGCCGAGATACCTTCGCGCGTCGAATATTCGGCGACGCGGCTCGGCCTCAGCCTCGAGCCGATCCTGCTGGCACTTTGCCAGTGGGGCCAGCATCACGCGGACGAGCTGAATGAGATGGACCGCCTTGCCGATTGCATCATCAGACCACGGCAAGCGCAGGACGCCCATGCCGTGTAAACAAAAGGGGCGGCGCATGCGCCGCCCCAATGGTTGGAAGACTTAATCCTTGGGAGGACTGTTCGAACCTGTGCTCAGGCCGCCTTGACTTCCTCGGCGACGGCATCGGCCTGACGCGCCGTCTTCAGCACCCTGGCCCACCATGCAATGTCGTTGACCAGCGCGGTTGCCGCCTGGTTGAGGTGCTCGAACTCGTCGAGCTTCTTGTCGCCTTGCTTGACCGCAAGGAAATCGGCCCAGGAGATGTGTACGGCGGACTTCACCGGCGCCATCTGCAACTCGACCGCATGCAGCCTCAGCTGCTCGACCGCGCGCGCGCCACCGACGCTGCCATAGCCGACGAAGCCGGCCGGCTTCTTGTTCCACTCGTTGGCGGCGTAGTCGATGGCGTTCTTCAGCACGGCCGTCGGGCCATGATTGTATTCGGCGGCGGTGAAGATGAAGCCGTCGAATCCGGCGACCTTCTTTTGCCAGCGCTGCGCCACTTCGTTCTGCGACGGCACCCAGGCGGAGGATGCGACCTCATCGAAGAACGGCAGCGGGAAATCGCGCAGGTCGACGACTTCGACGTCGATGTCGGCGTGCGACTTGGCGATCTTGGCAATCCATTCGGCCGGGACGTCGGCAAAGCGCGCGGCGCGGGTCGAACCAATGACGATGGCAATTTTGGGTTTTGACATAGAGGGGCTCTCCTTACAGGAATACTGGTATCGTTTAGATACCTGAGCTATATGAGTAACTGGCCGCTCAATGTGCAAGGAGGCACTTTTTTGTTACCAAGGCACCCGCACCGCACCGAGGACTGCCGCGCCATCTCGGAAATCCTGCAGCGCGTCGGCGACAAATGGACGGTGCTCGTGGTCGGCAAGCTTGGCAACGGGCCGCTGCGTTTCAACGAGTTGCGCAGCGCGGTCGGCGGGATTTCGCAAAAGATGCTGACCACGACCTTGCGCGGGCTCGAGCGCGACGGCTTCGTTACACGCACCGTGTTCCCGACCATCCCGCCGCGGGTCGACTACGAATTGACCGATCTTGGCTACGAACTGCTGGTGCCGGTCGATGCGCTCGGCGAATGGGCACGCAAGAACACCGAGCGCGTCAAGGCGGCGCGCGAGAAGTTCGACGCCATGCACAGCTGAACCCTTGTGCTGCAAGGGTTTGAACCTGCCCGGGAGCCTCCGGATGAGCGCTACTGCTTTAACTGCATCTTGGTCTTCGGCAGCTTCTCGATCCGGTTCCATTTCGGGTTGGGACTGACCACCCTGCCGCCAATCGTGCAGGTCGTGGTCGTCTCCTTGCGGCAATTGCTCACCGTCGTGCCGCTGGTGTCGCATTTCGTCGCCGAGCAGATCTCGCACTTGGCCGCTTGCCCGTTGATGGTGCGGTTTTCCGACGTGCAGGTGGCGCCTGGATCGCCTTTTTTGACCTCGGCAAAAGCGCTTGCGGACGACAGGCAGAGCAAGGCTGCAAAGGCACCCGCCAAGGCAGCGTTCAGCATGTGTTGACGCATTGTCTTTCCTCCCAAGATCCCGTCGGTCGCGCTGCAGGCGCGCATGCGGGAACCCGTTAGCCAAAGACCACGTGGGATCGCTGTCCGCATCCCCCGCGCGGGAGAGACGGCTGTTTAAATCCGTCTTCTGGGAATCAGGCCGGGTCAGCCTTCGGCCGGAACCGCCTTCGGCTTGCCTTCGCCGTCCAGCGCCACCATGACGAAGTCGGCATGGGTGACCTTCTCCATCAGGTCGGAGAGATAGCGCTGCGCCCAGGCCTCGACCTTGAGCGTCATCGAGGTGCGGCCGACGCGTTCGACATGCGTATAGATGCACAGCGTGTCGCCGATCTTCATCGGCTTGGCGAAGGACATTTCCTTCACCGCCGCCGTCACCACGCGGCCCTTGGCGCGCTCGGCGGCGCGGATGCCGCAGGCGAGATCCATCTGCGCCATCACCCAGCCGCCAAAAATGTCGCCTGCCGCATTGGCGTCGGAAGGCATGGCCAGCGTCCTGAGCGTCAGATCGCCGATCGGCCGCCCGTCCGCGTAATGCACCATGCTGAAAAAACCTTTGCGATCGATTGTCCCGATCCGTATCGGCGGGACGATGATACGTCAACGCGCTCTCCGCACCTGGGTTGCCGGTATGGTGCGCGGCGCACGTACTAACGATAGAGTGCGTAATCGATGGACTTCTCACTTGCTTCTAGGGCGATACACCCCGCCATCACGTGCGAAAGGCTCTATATCTCGACAATCAGGAGGGGCTTTAACGGCGGCCATCCTTGCCAACAGGTACGGGACTCGAAACTCATCCATATTTTTTTTTTGCATTTTCTCCACAGCGTTCGAACTGACAGAGTAATCGGGGCAAGTGATGAACGCTTGGAGATATCCACCCCATGCCACCGCCGCTGCATAGATTTTGTACTGTGAACTGCCACGCGGCGCCGCATTGAGTAGACTTAGCATCTCGTCGCGGGGATTCGGGGTTCCAATATCTAAATCTAGAATTTCATAGCTGAGGTCATCGCACTCTGTTCCGGGTACCCCGCCGCCTTTGGCGCTCCAAGTGGTTTGTGCGTCGGAGTAGTGCTTTTGTACCAGTGCGAGGTCTGAAGGACTAAGGCTCCAAGTCAGCTTCTTATAGTAATTTTCGAATGCGTTCATGTCTATCAGCGGAACCAAGTCGCACTTGTCGTCAAATTCTTTGTGTTGCGTCAGCGCGTTCATCATGCGGCCGAGTATATCGGCGCGAGCCAATGAATCTTGGCTGGCCACGTTCTGATAGACCTCTTCCGCCAAAACGGTCGACGACGCGAGAGAAGCGAGAAGCGGCAACAAAAAGATCAGGCGCATTTTGAGACTCTCCACGTGAGCGTCGCCGATTTTGTCAGATGCAGCAGACCCTAACGAAGGACTGAGATAACAACAATGTAGGAATTACGGTTCTACCTACCGATAGACTGAACGGCCTCGAAGAATTCACTCGATGCCGAGCCCTTGCTTTGCGTGCCGGACAGGTGTCCGACGTTCGAGCGCTCGACGCAACGTCGGCGCCTCTTGCTCGATATGATCCCACAGACGGTTCGAGATCGGCCCGTGCGGCCGGTCGCGGCGGCGCGCCACCACCAACTCCTCGGTGCGGCCTGGCAGATGACGGCCGGCAACGGATTGCAGGCGTCCGTCGCGCAGCTCTTCCTCGATCAGGAAGCGGGGCATGTGGCCCCACGCGAGGCCCTGCAGGATGATTTCCTTCTTCATCCCCTGGTCGGCCACCATGCATTGCGGCGCACCCTCGATCATGAAGTAGTCTTGTTGCGGTGAATGGCGGGCCGTGTCGCGCATGACACATTGGGTGAACGCGTGCATCTGATCCGGCGTGATGGGGTGCTTGATCCGCTCCGGTAGAAAGCCCGACGCCACTACTGGGACGAAGGGCACCTTGCACAGATCGATCCATTCCACCCGCGGATCGGTCTTGTCGATCCAGTGCAGGATCAAATCGGCTTCGTCATCGAAGAGGCGCTCCCACGGGCCGCCCACCGCCTCGAAGTGCAGATGCAGGCGTGTGCCCGGACACTGGGCGAAGAACCGTCCGAGCATGCCCAATGCCTGCGGACGCGGGCAAAGGTCGCCGATCACCACATGGATCTCGCTTTCTTCGCCCATTGACAGCTGAGCAGCATGAAGCCGCAAGCCCTCGAGCTCGCGCAGCAGCGATTGTGCCCTGCGATGGAACGACAGCCCTGCCTCGGTGGGGCGCACGCGATAGCCGCTGCGATCCAGGAGAACGAGGTCGAGTTGCCGCTCCAGCTTTGCAACGGCTGCGAACACAGCCGGGTGCGAGCGATGCAGCATGGCCGCCGCAGGCTGAAAGCCGCCGCAGCGGACCACCGCATCGAAGCATTGCAGGTCGTGCAAAGTGAATTCGGCCATGTCAGCTTCTATTACAGAGATAGTCCTATCTTTGTAATATCATCAAAAGCGCGCCGCAGCTAGGCTTTGCCACATTCAACGCTCCAAGAAGGAAGGTGTATTCACCATGAATGAGCTGGATTTCGTGACCGTCGGCGATGGCACACGCATCGCCTACCGCATCGACGGCGACGCCGGGAAGCCCGTGCTGATGCTGTCGAATTCCATCGCCACTACGCTGCGGATGTGGGACATGCAGGTCGGCGAGCTGTCGAACCATTTCCGTGTTCTGCGCTATGATTTTCGCGGCCACGGAGGGTCGAGCGTTCCGGCCGGCGCTTATTCGCTCGACCGGCTTGGCCGCGACGTGATCGAGTTGCTCGACACCCTGGGCATTGAACGCGTACACTTCCTCGGTCTGTCGTTGGGCGGCTTCGTCGGGCAGTGGCTCGGCATCCACGCGCCCGAGCGGATCGAGCGCTTGATCCTGAGCAACACCTCGTCCTACCTCGGACCGGCAAAGCAGTTTGACGAGCGGATTGCCGCCGTGCTGCAGGCGCCGGATATGTCCGAAACCGCCGAGATGTTCCTGGGCAACTGGTTTCCTGCGCGTATGCTGGCGGCCAACGAGCCCGTCATCGAAGAATTTCGCGCCATGCTGCTGGCCATCGACCGGCAAGGCTTGGCTGGTCTGTTCGCGGCGGTTCGCGATGCGGACCTTCGCCGAACCGTAGCGCTGATTTCCAGGCCAACGTTGGTGATCGCCGGCCGGCACGACACTGTGACAGCCGCCAGCCATAGCGAGTTGATCGCGGCGATGGTGCCCGGCGCGAAACTGGTTGTCCTGCCCGCGGTCCACTTGTCGAATGTCGAGTACCCCACCGAGTTCATGGAGGCCGTGCTTGGTTTTCTGCGCTGAGATGGAGCACGACAGGGACGCTGAGTGAAACCCCGGTTTGAACATCCCCGCATGGGCCGCAACCTATGATGCGCTAGCGCGCAGTGCAGGCTAGACTGGGCAATATCAATAGCGGATGACGGCTGACATGGAACTTGGCTTTCGCCCATTAACGCCCGATCTGTGGCCGGCGCTCGAGGACCTGTTCGGTGACAGCGCCGTCTGCAGTCGCTGTTGGTGTATGTACGGACGGATCGGCAGTTCTTATCGAAAGCGACCCGGCGAGGAAAACAAGGCAGCGTTCCGGCAGGCCGTCCAGCATGGTCCGCCTCCGGGTTTGCTCGCTTTCGACGGCGATACGGCTGTCGGCTGGTGCCGGGTGACGCTGCGAGATGCCCTGCCCTGGCTCGATCGGCTATGGCAGCTCAAGCGCGTGGACGACAGGCCGGTCTGGTCCCTGTCCTGCCTCTACGTGCGAAAACGATACCGCAGGCGGGGCGTAACATTCCAGCTGATTGCGGAAGCACTGGAAGTCGCAAGGCGCGCAAATGCTCCGGCACTCGAAGCCTATCCTTTCGAGGCCGACGTATCGCCGAGTGCTTCCGGCAGCGGATATGCCTCCACCTTCGCGCGCGCCGGGTTCAGGGTCGTCGCTCGCAGAACGCCGGCCCGCCCGATCATGCGCTATGATTTCAAGCAGATTGCCGATCATCGCCTGTAATGCTTGGATCGCTTGCGAGGAAGCTCAGGCACTTCGAAATGAAGCCGGATCGTTTTCAACTTTTGGTCAGAGGCACAACGTGGATTGGTTCACACGACGCAAGCCGTTCTCGGGCGCTGCGAAGTCAGCTTTCCCATTCAGCATGTTGACCACCATGGCAGAGGAGGAGCTGACGCCCTTTGTCGACGACACTTACCGAACGACGTCCCGACATCTCATTTCTGATGGAGCGGTCATCTATATTCCTTATCGGTTACATTTTCTGCCAAGCGTGCGAGAGCATCACCTTGGCTTTTCATTTCCGTCGCATTGCCTGCTGACACGATCGACAGATGGCTTTTTGCGGCAGAAATCAGCCAAAGTGATCCTGTCGCTGAACGAAAGTTGGAGCATCGCCTTCGTCGTTCTGCTGTTGGGCGAATATGTCGTCGAAATCGCCGAAGACATCTACGCCGCAGTACCTGATCTGGACGCTTCAGCCTATGCCAGTTTTGTCCGACAGAACCGAGACGTAATGCGTGCAATGCGCAGCAAGGCCACAAGCTATTGGAATGCCTATTACAGGCGTGCTTATCCCAACCGGAAATCCTATCCAGCCATTGCTGTCCTCAATCAACTCGATGCGTGGGCAAGTTAGGTCTTCATCAATCTTCTTGGCGCTGAAAGTCGAAATTCAAACGAAGTTGCCAGTCGCTTTTTTCACATCGGATGCCGGAAGACCCGGCGACGCCGCGCCGCGCTCAAGTCTAGGCTAGAGCTGAATTCCGGAGCCAGCCGCAGCCACAATGCAGACCTATGATTTCATCATCGTCGGCTCCGGTTCGGCCGGCTCGGTCCTGGCCGAAAGATTGTCGGCTTCCGGCCGCTTCTCGGTGCTGGTGCTGGAAGCCGGCGGCAGCGACCGTCGCTTCTACGTCCAGATGCCGCTCGGCTACGGCAAGACCTTCTTCGACCCGGCGGTCAACTGGAACTACAAGGCCGAGCCGGATTCGGGCCTGGCCGGCAATGTCGACCACTGGCCGCGCGGCAAGCTGCTCGGCGGCTCGAGCTCGATCAACGCCATGGTCTGGATCAGGGGCGCGCGTGAGGATTTCGACGCTTGGGCAGCGGCCGGCAATCCCGGCTGGGGCTTCGACGACCTGCTGCCCGCCTTCAAGGCGCTTGAGGATAACCAGGCCGGCGCCGACCAATGGCGCGGCGTCGGCGGGCCGCTGCATGTCACCGACTGCTCGACCTCCGTCCATCCGCTCACCAAGCGCTATCTCGCCGCCGCCAACCAGGCCGGCCTGCCGCTCAACCCGGATTTCAACGGCGCCTCGCAGGAAGGCGTCGGCGCCTACCAGATCACCACCAGGAACGGCCGCCGCATGTCGGCGGCGCGCGCCTTCCTGCGCCCGGCGATGAAGCGCAAAAACGTCCGCGTCGAGATCAACGCACTGGCGACAAAGATCCTGTTCGAGGGCAAACGCGCCGTCGGCATCGAATATCTCCAGAATGGCGCGACGAAAACCGCCCGCGCCGGCCGCGAGGTCATTCTCTCCGGCGGTTCAGTCAATTCGCCCCAACTTCTCCAGCTCTCCGGTGTCGGCCCGTCGGCGCTTCTTGGCGCGCTCGGCATTCCCGTCGTTCACGCCAACGAGAATGTCGGGGCAAACCTGCAGGACCATGTCGGCATCAACTACACCTTCAAGGGCAGGCTGCCGACGCTCAACCAGATCCTGCGCCCGTGGTGGGGCAAGCTGCTGGTCGGCATGCAATACGTGTTTTTGCGCTCAGGCCCGCTGTCGCTGTCGATGAACAATGCCGGCGGCTTCTTTCGCACCGATCCGGCCATGGCACGGCCCAACATGCAGCTCTATTTCCAGGCGTTTTCAACCGTCATTCCGAAGAGCGGCGAACGCCCGATCCTGACGCCCGATCCATGGCCGGGCTTTTCCATCGGGCTGTCCAATTGCCGTCCGTCGAGCCGCGGCGAAATCATGATCCGTTCCGCCAATCCGCGCGATTATCCCAAAATCGTCGCCAATGCCTTTTCGACCGGGGCGGACGTCGCTGAAATGCTGGCGGCGGTGAAATTCGTCAGGAAGATCGCCTCGATGCCGGCGATGGCCGAGATCATCGAGGAAGAGGTTTTGCCCGGTCCCTCGATCACCTCCGACGCGGATCTCATTCAGGATTTCAGGAAGCGCTCGGGCACCGTCTATCACCCGGTCTCGACCTGCCGCATGGGGCCGGACGCGGCGCACGCCGTCGTCGATCCGCGCCTCAAGGTACACGGCATCCAGGCGTTGCGCGTCATCGACGCCTCGATCTTTCCGGACAACATAACCGGCAACACCAACGCCGCCGCGATCATGACCGGATGGAAGGGCGCCGAACTGGTTCTGGAGGATCAAAAATGAAAATCACCGACGTCAAGACCTGGGTGGTCGGCAATCCGCCGCCCGGCATCGGCGGCAAGTATTTCATCTTCGTCAAGCTCACCACCGATGGCGGCGTCGTCGGCTATGGCGAGGCCTACAACGCCACCTTCTCGGCCCATGTCACGGCGAAAATGGTCGAGGACATGGCCGAGCGTTATCTGATCGGCCGCGACCCGCACGATATCGAGACCTTCTTCCGCCGCGCCTATTCGTCCGGCTTCACCCAGAGGCCCGACGTGTCGGGCATGGGCTGTTTCTCGGCGCTGGAAATCGCCTGCTGGGACATTATCGGCAAGGAGGCCGGCAAGCCGGTCTACAAGCTGCTTGGCGGCCAGGTACACGAAACGCTGCGTTCCTATACCTACCTCTACCCGCACAGCGGCAGCGTCCATTCGGAGGACGCCCGCGGCAAGAACGTCTACAATGATCCTGACCTGGCCGCCGCCTGCGCGCTCGAATATGTCGAGCAGGGTTTTAACGCGGTCAAGCTCGACCCAGCCGGCCCCTACACCGCCTTCGACGGCCACCAGCCGCGCCTCGTCGACATCGACCTCTCCGCCCGTATGGTCAAGGCGATCCGCGAGGCGGTCGGCACCAGGGCCGACATCCTGTTCGGCACGCACGGCCAGTTCACCGCATCGGGTGCGCTGCGCCTCGCCCGCGCCATCGAGCCCTATGATCCGCTGTGGTTCGAGGAGCCAGTGCCGCCCGACATGCCCGAGGTCATGGCTCAAGTGGCGCGCGGCACTTCGATCCCCATCGCGACAGGGGAAAGACTGACCACCAAGTTCGAATTTGCCCGCGTCATCGAGAACCGTGCGGCGACCATTCTTCAGCCCGACCTCGGCCGCTCCGGCGGCATTCTCGAAACCAAGAAGATCGCCGCCATGGCCGAAGCCTACCACATCCAGGTCGCGCCGCACTGCTACTGCGGACCGATCGTCGGCGCCGCCAACATCCAGCTTGCGGTGACGCTGCCCAATTTCCTCATTCTGGAATCGCTGAAGCAGTGGAACGGCTTCCACGAAAAGCTGCTCAAGAAGAAGATCGAATGGCTGGACGGCAACGTCATCCCGTCGAAGGAGCCAGGCCTCGGTGTCGAACTCGACGAAGCCGTCTGCGAGGCGCATCCCTGGACCGGCAAGGACCTGCATTTGCAGATGCTGCAGACGCCGTTGATGCCTTGAGCGCGCGTCAGAGCTATGCCTTCGTCGGTCTTGGCCATCTCGGCGGCCAGCTCGCCGCCAACCTGATCCACAACGGCTTTGCCGTCACCGTATTCGACCTCGACCAGGCGGCCGTCGAGCGGCTGGTGATGCTTGGTGCCGATGCCGCCAACAGCCCGGCTGATGCCGCTGGCCGCGCCGGCAATGCCATCACCTGCCTGCCCTCGCCAAAAGTCAGCGAGGCGGTGCTGGCCGGCCCCGGCGGATTGCTCGAAGGCCTGCCCGCAGGCGGCAGTTGGATCGAGATGTCGACCAATGGCCAAGACGAGATCTTGCGCCTTGCATCCCTCGCCTCGGCAAGAGGCGTCGAGACGCTCGAATGCCCGGTCACCGGCGGCGTGCATCTGGCAGCCGTCGGACAGATCACCGCGCTGGTCGGCGGCGACGCAGCGCTTTATGCGCGCCACCGCCCTGCCGTCGAGGCGATGTGCGCGCGCTCGTTCCTGATGGGTCCGGTCGGCTCGGCGGCGGTGATCAAGGTCATCACCAACATGCTGGCCTTCATCCATCTGGTCGCCGCCGGCGAAGCGCTGATGCTGGCCAAAAAGGGCGGGCTCGACCTTGCCCAGTCCTATCACGCCATCGTCGCCTCCTCCGGCAACAGCTTCGTCCATGAGACCGAAAGCCAGCTGGTGCTGAACGGCTCCTACGACATCGGCTTCACCATGGACCTGGCGTTGAAGGATCTCGGCTTCGCCCTCGGCATGGGTGAAAAATTCGGCGTTCCGCTCGAGCTTGCCTCGCGCGTCGACGCAATCTTCAGGCAAGGCAAGCAGGCCTATGGCGGCAGCGCCTGGTCGACGATGATCGTGAAACTGCTCGAGGATGCCGTCGGCACCGACCTGCGCGCACCCGGTTTCCCGGCTAAACTCGCAAGTTGATATTGGCCGGATTATCAATCGATTTCAGTCGATTGGAGAGATCGCCGGAACCAGAGCCGCAGTCAACTGAATCAAAGACTTAACAGCTTGATTCAATATCTCAGCGTCAATGCGCCGGGCAGGATCTCGAAAGTCGCTGGTATGCGACCCGGCGATTCGCCGTCTATGTCGATCAGCGCGGCGTTCTTTTGCAGATCGCCGAGCGGCTCGACAACCACTTTCTTGCCGCGCAGGATGGTGATCGCAGGATGGTTGCGGTGCCGCCCGCCATAGAGCAGGCGGATGTCCCAGATCAGCTTCAGCTTGCCGGCGGCGCGCAGGATGACGATGTCGAACTCGCCGTCGTTAAGCTCGGCGTCGGGCGCGATCATCATGCCGCCGCCGAAGAATTTGCCGTTGGCCACCGCCACCAATGCCATGCGCGCCTCAACCGGGGCACCGTCGTCGATGGTGATCGCAACCTCCTGGAACCGATAGCGGAGGAATTCCCAGACCGTGCGCCAGTAGAACAGTGCCTTGGCCGAAACCTTGCCCTTGCGCCTGTCGGCGTTGACGGCACGGTCGGTAGCGCCGGAAAGCCCGAGGCTGGCGATGTTGATGAAATGGCGGCTGGCCAGTGCGCCATGGTCGTCGACATAGCTGATGCAGCCGGCATCGACCTTGCGCGGCTTGGCCTCGGCAATCCGCTTCAGCGTCAGATCGACATTGTTCGACAGGCCGAGCCCGCGGGCAAAGTCGATGCCGGTGCCGCAAGGCAGCAGCCCGAGTTCGGCCGTCCGGCCGCTTTCCCGGAAAGCCTTCAGCAGCCCGTCGGCGACTTCGCTGGCGGTGCCGTCGCCGCCGGCCGCGATCACCAGCTCGAAGCCGATGGCGGCAAGGTCGAGCGCCAGCCGTTCGGCATCCCCCTCGGCCTGCGTTTCACGCAGCTCGAAATCACCGAAATGTCTTTTCAGCGAAGCCGCAACCTCGGGCCAATGCCGCTTGAGCCTGCCGCCGCCGGCGATCGGATTGAGAACCACCGCGACCTTCAAGCCTGCCTCCCAAAGGCCATCGAACACGCCTTCCAATCATTTGCCGGCATTGAAGCCCGCGCCGGCCTGCGGGGCAAGGGTCGATTACCCGACAATGCGGCTTCGGCATCGAGGCGGCAAATCCGGACCGGCGGCGGCAGAGATCGGAAAGTCGCTATTTTGGCAGGGTCAGTCCCCGATAATCCCGCTATCCACAGGCATGCGGCAGTTCCGCCAAACGCTTATCCGACGTACGTTAAAACCCATCTCAGGCGGCTACCGATCGCCACGCCGAAAGGCAAAGCGGAACGGCGGATTTCCTGAGGCCCGTACGGCCCTGAACGAGAACAGGCTTGCTTGTTGGAGGGATGGACGCCGAGACCTACGGGGCCGCGGAAAGCGTGCGAACGCCGACGGCGGACCGATGCTGCCATGAAGGACGGCAAAAACCTTCGATGGCGCGCTGGGCAAAGCTCGCAAGAGTGGAGACCGGCGTGGTCCGGAACGGACGCTGCCCTCGGGTGGCGACTGGCAGGACCGTCAAAATCAAGGCCGGCATGGCGCGACATCTTTCGGGAGTTGCTGCCGCGACCGTGTCCTGATCTGACAGGGAGGCGCTGGGAGAAATCCCGGCGCCGACTGTCTTTGTGGCCCCGCCTGACGATTTTGCCGGCGACGCTTCACGCTGCGCCAAAATCAGCTACTATCCATTTGTCGTCGGGGGCCGTTTAAAGGGGCTGACGGCAGGGGGACATTTCATGACGCTCATCCAGAAGCTTGCTGTTGCCTATGCTTTCCTGTTCTTCGGCGTTGTTGCCATCGGCTATGTGCCGGCTTTCAACGACGCCGGCGGCAATCTGTTCGGCCTGTTCTCGCTGCAATGGTACGACGATTTGCTGCACGCCTTCTCCGGCGTCTGGGCGCTGGCCGCCGCCTTCATCTCGCACCGCCAGGCGGTGTTCTATTTCAAGCTGTTCGGCTCGGTCTATCTGTTCGACGGCGTGCTCGGCCTGGTCACCGGTTCCGGCTGCCTCGATGGGGGCATTTTCATCAACGGCTTCCGCTCCCTGAGCGACATCGAATTCCCAGCCCGCTTCTTCGCCAACCTGCCGCACATCGTCATCGGCGGCTTCGCCGTCTACGTCGGGTTCTGGCTGTCGAAACGTGTGTACGACCATTTCGCCACGGCCTGACCGGCCATGTTCCTGTTCCGCTGGCTGAAGCGCATCATCAAGGCGATCCTCTGGCTCGTCGTCATTGTCGTGTTGATCCCGATCGCCGGGCTGGCCTACGGCTTTCTCACGACGCCGTCGCTGGACACAACGCCATTGCCGGGCGTCGCCGAGGGTGCCCCGCCAAAGGCGCTGGCCGACAAGATCCGTGCCGAGATCCCCGGCTACCAGCGGCCGGAGGAATCGACCTTTCTTACCTATCCGGAATGGGCCATCGTCTACGCCGCCCGCGAATATGCCGGCTTCGTCGACAAGAACCAGCCGAGCGGTTTTCCCTATCTCTCCTATATCGGCCGCTTCTGGCAGGACTATGCGATGGTCATCCGCGCCAGTTCTACCTACAAGTTCAACCTCGACAACCACCAGATGCTGGTGATCATCGGCACCAGCCACACGATCGAGCACGCCATCCAGTGGGCCTATGAAAATACGATCGGCCGCGTCACCGAAGCGACAGCCGGCAAGCGCACCGCCGTCGACATCTACCAGGCCAAGGTGGCGGCCGACTACGCCGGTTTTCTCGATCAGGTGCCGTGGTACCAGTTTCCCTATGCCGAAAAGCGTGCCGGCCTGTTTGCCGTCCAGCCGGCGCCGGACGACAGCGCCGTCCGCACCAGCGAACGCAAGCTCGCCTTCGGCCTCGCCGACACGGTCAAGCAGGGCTATGCCGATCTGATCAAGTCGGCGCTCGCCGCCACCACCGATCCCGCCTTGCTCGATATTCATGTCTGGGCCAAGGGTCCGGTCGGCGAGGTGACGCGCAACGAACCCGACACCTTGCTGGAGCGCGATCTCGGCGCCGACGGCGCGATCTTCGTCACCAGACGCTATCAGGTGTTCACCGACATGATCCCGCGCCTGATCGGCAAGGGCGTCTCCTTCGTCGAGATCGGCGGCAATGACGAGATCATGGTCACCATGCTTTCCAATGACGAGATCAATGTTCCCGAAGGCGCACGCACCTTGTTCAGCTACCCGCTTCCGGCGCAACCTTCGACGCGCCGCACCGGCCTGACCGTCGCCGTGCGCAAGCTGCACATCGTTCTGCCGGCGCTGATGACGGCGGGCGCCAGGCTCGAGCATGTCTACGATTACTGAGGCCTTTCGGTCACAGCCGGCCTCGGCAGGACGTTGCGTGATGCTCCGTCACGCTCATTCCACAATCGCGGCCAAATCCCGCCTTGTTCCGCAACGATTGATGATGCCGTAGACACGTTGTCTTGCGCACATGTGCCAGGCAACTCGGAGGGACACGACCGTGATCAAGACCGCCCTTGTCGCCATGACCATCGTCGGCTGCGATTGCGACGCCAGGCTTTGCGAATATATCGGCGAGACGCCCGCCAAATGGTCGACCATCGCCGAATGCGAAGCGGCGATGAAAAGCCAGATGCTGCACGAGCGCAATTTCGACTATCCGCTGGTCTCCGGCATCTGCCGGACACAGAACTCGTCTTCGTCATCGCAGCTCGCTGCGACCGCTTCCGAGCCTGAATTGACGACGGCCAGTACGGCCGCGACAGACCCGCTGCCACCGGAACTGAGCCATCGGCCCAGTGCTGCGGTCGGAACGCAGGCCACGGCGACGGAAACGGAAGCCGTCCGGCCGGTCGCCTATGAAGCGGCGGTCGATGGCGGCCGCGCCGTGCTCTACCGCACGAAGGCCGGCTACGCCGTGGTCAAGACCGATCTCGGCCGCGCCGCATCGGCAACGATCGGCATCGCCAGGCGTTCGGCGAACTGGCTGGCGGCGAAGCTGCCTGACGGTTTGTAGCCGCCGCTTCAGGCCGTGCCGATCAGTGCCTTGACGGCGCGATAAAAAATCGACGAAAACAGCTCGCCCGGATCGTATTGCAGCTTCTTCGCCAGGAAGGACGGCAGTTCCGGATAGGAGGCAAGCAGCTCCTTGCCTGTGTAGTGGAGCTGGTAGGGCAGGAAAAAACGCCCGCCATGCTTGATCGTCACGTCGATCAGCGCCCTTGTCAGCGCCCGCATCCTGGCATTGCCGTCAGCGTTTGTCGGCTGATTGATGTAGAGCACCAGCGAATAGGCCGGCTCCGGCGCATAATTCAGCGCCACATCCTCCTTGTGGACGATGCGTACCGACGCGTTGAGCACCGGCAGGGTCTGGTTGCGCAGGATCTCGCGCGCTTCCGCGATGAACGGGTTATAGGCCGCCCGCGGGATGAAATACTCGTGCAGGATGTCGGTCTCATCGAGCAGATCGTTGAACAGATAGGGCACTGAATCGTGCATCGGATGGTTGCGCGTGACGAGGCAGGCCTCGCCCTCGCCCATTGCCGTCGTCCGCGCCACCGTGCAGCTCTCGAATTGCGGCTCCAGCGTCTTTTCGGTGAACCATTTCAGCTCCTGGAACAGGCTGCCCCATTTCGCCAGGTTAATGATCACCCGCTTGAGCCCGACCGAACCCGGTTCACCGATTGCCGGCTGGTCGGCCGGCGGCTGGTCGGCGACCTTATCATAGCGGTAGACGATCATATCCTCGAGGAAATTGCCCGGCGCAGTCGACAGATGCCCATAAAACAGACCGATCGCCCTGTTTGGCGCCAGAACCTCGGCGAAGAACGTCGGGAAATCGTCCGATTTGATGATCTCGCGCGAGGTCCGGTAGACGGCGTTGTCGACGATGTCGAGTGTCGCCTCCAGCACCACGCCGAACAGGCCGTAGCCGCCGACGACGTGGCGGAACAGCTCGGTATTTTCGGCCGGTGAGCAGGTCGTCACCGAACCGTCCGCCAGCATCACCCGCATCGATCGGATCGAACCGGCGACCGAGCCGGCCTGGTGGTCCATGCCATGCGCGTTGACCGACAGCGATCCGCCGACCGAAAAGATGTCGGTCGACTGCATCGCCTTCACCGCGAAGCGCGGGTGCAAAAGGTTCTGGATGTCGTGCCAGCGCGCGCCCGGCTGCAAGGTCATCGTCTTTGCAGCCGGGTCGATACTGACCTTGTTGAATTTACGCATGTCGAGGACCAGCGCGTTGTCGTCGAAGGCGTGGCCGCCCATCGAATGGCGCACCGCCGCGACCGAGACCTTCAGGCCATTGGCGCGGGCAAAGGCCAGCGCGCTCGCGATGTGGTCTTCCTTGCTGACTTCGATAACGCCGTAGACCGGTGTCATCGACAGGCCGCTGGCATCGTTGATGTTGCCGCCCTTGGTCAGCCATGGCAGCGCCGGATCGTAGGCTGGCGGGCCCTCCAGCGGCTTCTGCGCCAGGTCGATTCCGTCAATGTCGGCGATGCGCCCGGAATTCTTCTGCCCCGACGGACCGCGCGCCAGCCGCGCCACGGTCGTGCCGCCCCAGAGCATCGCGCCGCCGACCACGGTCGTACCCAGCAGCAGCCGCCGCGACAGGCGAAACCCCTTGCGTTCTTCGACCATAGCCCCACCCCACTGCCCCAGGAATAGCGCCTGATGGAGACAAAAACCAGTTGCCAATCAGACGTTCGGCGAACGATGATCCGGTTTGTCTGGCGAAAATGTCGAAAGCAGTCGCATCATGAAGCTTGCAGCCCGTATCGCGCTTGCCCTGTTGCTTGCGTTTGCTCCGGCATCAGCCGACGCGCAGACTCCTGGTCAAGGCGACGACAAGGTCGTCAGCGTAGCTGGCGACGATCCGGAGATGGCGGCCGCTATCGAGCAGGCGCGTGCCAGCCTCGACGACTTCCTGGTATTGGCCGACGCACCGCCATCCGGAACGGCCGACTTCCAATTGAAAGTCGTGGTCAGGGACGGGGACGCCACTGAACATTTCTGGGTCTTTCCCTTCCACCGGACGGCGGCCGGATTTGCAGGAACCTTGGACAACGAGCCGCAGACCGTGCACAACGTCGTGGCAGGCCAGGAGATCGAATTCAGCCGGGACGATATTTCCGACTGGGGCTACATGAAGAACGGCCGCCGGGTGGGAAGTTTCACTGTCTGCGTTCTCTTCAAAAAAATGTCGAAGGAAGACGCCGACTATTATCGCCAAAACTATGGCTTCGATTGCTGACGGCTGAATTCTAGTTCAACCGGCTTCTACATCCTTCACGCCGATCTTGCGGACCAGTGCCGCGGTCGCCAGGATCGTGGCCATGTCGGCGATCATCGGCGCAACATGCTTGGCATAGTCGAGCGGCACAGAGATGTCCGGCAGTTCGAAGAAGTTCTTCGTCTGCGGAAGCAGCAGAAAGCCGTCGCTGCCGTTGAGCGCGACGCGTGCCGGTTCCTTCGGCCATGTTTCGCCAAGCCATTCGAGCGCCTGCGCCAGCCGGCCGGTCACCAGCGGCCGCGCCGCTTCGATGTTGTCGGTGTGGAACTCGTAGGCGGCGTCGAGTTCGGGTAGGCCGCATGACAATTGTTCCGTCTTGCTGCCGAACATGCCTCGGAAGAAACCTACCACCATATTGGCACGGCGCGCCGCCACCAAGATTCCCGGGAACGGCGCAATGGTGTCGAACGCGATAATGACGCCCTTGAACGCCTGAGATGTGGTCTTGCCGTTCCTCTCCAGCAGCGTCACCTCGTAGAGCTCGAACGCAACGCCTTCATACCGACCGGAGACGACGTCCTCGAAATACGAACGGTTGAACACGCCAATCGTCTCGCGCGGCAGCCGATCGAAGGAGTTCGGCGTTACGCCATGCTGATAGCGCACGTCCTGGATGAAGCCGAAGACGATCGGCAGCAAACTGTTGCGGAACGTCTGCTGCAATTTGCGCGCTGGCCTGATCGCCTGGAGATAGAGCAGGATCGCCGCCAGGAACCCGCCGATATAGAGGAACACATGCGGGGTCGAGAACCACTGCTCGTTGGGGTCGGCAACCCCGTTGAAGAGCCAGGCCACCAGCGCCACGAAGACAACCACCGATCCGATGAAAAGTGGCACCCGCCAGCGCGTCCGGCGATAGGCCGAAGCCCTTTGCGCCTCGTAGGCCTCGATGTCCTTCCTGAGGCCGGCGATCACCGCTTTGCTCGGCATGAAATCCGCAGTTTCCATCACCCACCCGCCCCACAAGCCCGCCCGCGTTGGGCATGATAGCCGGTTTGGCGGACCGCGTCAGCGCAGCTGTCAGCGCCCGGCACCGAAGATCGCATCGAGGCGGGCCAGAACCCTTTGCCTGGATTTTCCCGCCAGCGTTTCAACCGGCATCAGCCGCTCGTGATCGCCGGCGCGCAGCCGCATGAAGGCATGCAGCCGGTAGGCGGCGATGGCCCCGCGCGTGCCGGGATCGTCGCTGATGTCGACGACGAGAATGGCGCCGATGCGGCCGCGCCATGGCTGGCGCGCGAAGGCGGTGCCGATGAAATCGCCGAGCCCATAGGCGACGAGCGTCTTGCCGATCCGCTCGATCGGCTGCACGACATGGGCATGATGCCCGGCGATCAGGCCGACGCCATGTTCGGCCAGAAGTCGCGCCATTGCCCGCGTCTTCGCACGTGGAAAATGCCGGAATTCCCAATCCCAATGCGGCACCGCGCAGAGGAGGTCGACACCCGAAGCGGCAGCGTGCGGCCATTGCGTCGGATCGGCTTGCATCGAGACTCGGCCCGCCAACTGAGCCTCGTCGGTATTGCGCCACAAGGTAAAGGCGGCAAGGCCTATGGTCAGCGAACCAACCGCAAACCGCTCGACCGGAGCCGCACTGCCGATCGTGCGGATGCCTAATTGCTCCAGCGCGGCGACGGTCTCGTCGAAGCCGGCAATACCCTGGTCGAGCACATGGTTGTTGGCCAGCGACAGCACCAGTTTTTCACGCGAAATGCCGGCGGCGGCCAGCGCCTCGGCAAGGAACCGCTCGCTCATCGCGTGGTGCGTGCCGAGCCTGGTGCCCCAAACAGCGCTCGGCCGCTCCACCACCGGGCTTTCGCAATTGCCGACCACCAGATCGGCCGAGGCAAGCAGTGCCGCAATCGCCGGATCGCAGTCTGGCGCGCTGCGATTGGCCACCGCCGAGATATCGCCGACGAAAGCCAGCCGCACCGTCCGCGCCGGCAGTGGTTCGAGCAGGGCTGCGGCCGCAGGCGCAAAGCCGCGCGCGTCGCCATTGAGCGAAGGCCGGAGAAAACGCGGCAGCCACGACAGTTTGTAGGAAAGCGGATAGTTCGACACGCGACGCCCAATCGTTTGCCTTGTGTAGACCGTCCGCCGGATTGATTGAAGCGTCGACTGTTGTGGGTGAACCGCAGGCCACAGGCGCAGCGAACCAAATGCGTGTATGATCCACTGCGGAGCGACAAAGGGGCGATCACGATGACGCGTTTTTCCAGGCTGGTGGCGTGCGCCATCATTCTTCTCCTGCCGCTGGCTTCACCCAGCGCCGCGGCTCCCGAAGCGGCGGCCCTGTTCGAGGCAAAAATCGTAGCCGAACGCGACAGCGCTCTTGCCGCTCTGGAAGCCGCCGCGCCAGGCGATCCGGCAGCCGCCTACGCCGCCGGCGCCGGCGAATTCTTCACCGCGCTGGAGATCCTGGCCGGCGGCCTGCACCGCCACGGTTTCGACAGCCCGCAATCCTTCATGCTGCCGCTGATGCGGCTGCCGGTGCCGGACAATGCCAATCCCGAGCCGCTGACCTACGAACAATTCCGCGCCATTCTCGTCGCCTTCCGCGACCGGCTGGAGAAATCCGCAGCCACGCTCGGTTCGGTACCCCCCGACGCCGACATCGGCATGGTCATCGACCTCACCCGCCTCGGCATCGACCTCAACGAGGACGGCACGATCGCGCCGGACGAGAGCGCCGCCGCGATCATGGCGTCTCTGTCACGCGGCGGTGGTGCGCCAGACGCGGCCGCACCCGCCCTCACCTTCCGCTTCGACCGCGCCGACGGCTATTGGCTGCAGGGCTATGCCGAGTTCCTGATGGCGCAGGCCGACTTCTGGCTGGCACATGATTTCAGAAACACATTCGACGGCTCCTTCCACATGCTGTTCCCGCGCGCAAAACTGCCGCTGCAGGATACGCTCGTGCCGCTGGACGGTGGCACGAATGGCGGCATCCTGACGTCCGAATGGCGACTAGCCGACTTTATCTCCCTGGTGCATCTCATTAACTGGCAAGTGGTCGAGCCAGAGCGCCGGCAAGCGGCACGCCGCCATCTCATGGAAATGATCCGGCTGTCGCGCGAGGACTGGAAAGCCATCCGCGCCGAAACCGACAATGACCGCGAATGGCTGCCGGGGCCGCAGCAGAAAGGCACCAGCCCGCTGACCGGTCTCGAAGTTGGTGAGCAGCAGGTACAGGCCTGGCTCGCCGCCCTTGATATGGCCGAGGATCTTCTGGAAGGCCGCACCTTGCTGCCGCATTTCCGCATCGCCGACAAAGGCATCAACATGAAGCGCTTCTTTGATGAGCCAAAAACCTTCGACCTGGTGCTGTCGATCACCGGCCCGGCCATCGCGCCCTATCTCGAACGCGGCAAGATTCTCACCAGCGAGGAGTTCGATCAGATCCAGCGCCAATTCGGCGGCGCCGGGTTTCTGACGTTCGCGCTTTGGTTTAATTGAGCGGCGCACTTCGACGTTGCTCCTGACAACCTGCTGTCAGCAGCCAAATTGCGCGCGGCACCCTTCACCACTCCGCTCTTTCCATTTTGGCCGATACCTCCCATATTCGGGCCATGGCCAGACTCCCCGACAAGAAAACGCCGCCGCCGGCGAATGACGAGCGCGCTTCGCCGCACAAGCGGCGCAGTCCGCTGACCGATTTCCTCGATGCGTCGGAGCCCCTGTACAAGGGCGGCTTTGCCGAGGCGCCGCAGACCGAGTTCACCGGCGCCCCGCTGACCGGCTCGATCGCCGACTGGGCCGAACAGATCGAGCAGGAAGCCGAGAAAGAAGGGCGTCAAATCTCCCCCCTCGAGGGGGAGATGTCGCCGAAGGCGACAGAGGGGGTCGCCGGAGGCAGCGCGGGACGCAAAGGAACGTCGAGTACTGCCGCACCGACCCCACCCGGCGGCTCCGCCGCCACCCTCCCCTCGAGGGGGAGGGAAGGCGCCAAGTCTGCCAAGAAAATCCCCGAGCGCTCCTCTTCCCCCGGCCGTACGGCACGCGGCACCTCGATGGGCGGCGCGGCTTCGGCGCGGGAGCGCACCGCGGCCGGTCTCAATCCTGTCGCCGGCCTCGATGTCTCGCTGGAAGAGGCCGAGACCATGGCTTCGGGCGGCGTCACTGCCACCGTCGCGGCGCTGTCGGCGCTGATCGAATCCGGCAATCCGCTGCACAAGGACGGCGTGCTGTGGACGCCGCACCGCCCTGCCCGGCCGGAAAAATCAGAAGGCGGCATCGCCATCAGGATGGTCTCGGATTTCGAGCCGGCCGGCGACCAGCCTACGGCGATCAAGGATCTCGTCGAGGGCGTCAACAGCAACGACCGCACCCAGGTGCTGCTCGGCGTCACCGGCTCCGGCAAGACCTTCACCATGGCCAAGGTGATCGAGGAGACGCAGCGCCCCGCTTTGATCCTGGCGCCCAACAAGACGCTGGCCGCGCAGCTCTACTCCGAGTTCAAGAAATTCTTCCCGGAAAACGCCGTCGAGTATTTCGTCAGTTACTACGACTATTACCAGCCGGAGGCCTATGTGCCACGGACCGACACCTACATCGAGAAGGAATCCTCGATCAACGAGCAGATCGACCGCATGCGCCATTCGGCGACGCGTTCGCTGCTTGAGCGCGACGACGTCATCATCGTCGCCTCGGTGTCCTGCATCTACGGTATCGGCTCGGTCGAGACCTACACGGCGATGACCTTCCAGATGCAGATCGGCGACCGGCTCGACCAGCGCGCGCTGCTCGCCGACCTCGTCGCCCAGCAATACAAGCGCCAGGATATCAATTTCGTCCGCGGTTCGTTCCGGGTGCGCGGCGACACGATCGAGATCTTCCCGGCCCACCTTGAGGATCGCGCCTGGCGCATCTCGCTGTTCGGCGACGAGATCGAGGCGATCACCGAGTTCGATCCGCTGACCGGCCAGAAGACCGGCGAGCTGAAGAGCGTCAAGATCTACGCCAATTCGCACTATGTGACGCCGCGGCCGACCTTGAATCAAGCCATCAAGTCGATCAAGGAAGAACTGAAGTATCGCCTGCAAGAGCTTGAAAAGGCTGGCCGCCTGCTTGAGGCGCAGCGGCTTGAGCAGCGCACCCGCTTCGACCTGGAGATGCTGGAGGCGACCGGGTCCTGCGCCGGCATCGAGAACTATTCGCGCTATCTGACCGGCCGCCAGCCGGGCGATCCGCCTCCAACCTTGTTCGAATACATACCCGACAATGCGCTGGTCTTCATCGACGAAAGCCATGTCACCATACCGCAGATCGGCGGCATGTATCGCGGCGACTTTCGTCGCAAGGCGACGCTGGCCGAGTATGGTTTCCGCCTGCCGTCCTGCATGGACAACCGGCCGCTGCGCTTCGAGGAGTGGGACGCCATGCGCCCGCTCTCCGTCGCGGTTTCGGCGACGCCCGGCGCCTGGGAGATGGAGCAGTCCGGCGGCGTCTTCGCCGAGCAGGTCATCCGCCCGACCGGCCTCATCGACCCGCCGGTCGAAGTGCGCCCGGCCAAGACGCAGGTCGACGACGTCGTCGGCGAAATCCGCGAAACCACGAAGGCCGGCTACCGCACGCTGGTCACCGTGCTGACCAAACGCATGGCCGAGGACCTGACCGAGTATCTGCACGAGCAGGGCATTCGCGTGCGCTATATGCACTCCGACATCGACACGCTCGAGCGCATCGAGATCCTGCGCGACCTGCGCCTCGGCGCCTTCGACGTGCTGGTCGGCATCAACCTGTTGCGCGAAGGCCTCGACATTCCCGAATGCGGCTTCGTCGCCATTCTCGATGCCGACAAGGAAGGTTTCCTGCGCTCCGAGACATCGCTGATCCAGACGATCGGCCGCGCCGCCAGAAACGTCGACGGCAAGGTCATCCTCTATGCCGACCAGATCACCGGCTCGATGGAGCGGGCAATGGCCGAGACCAACCGCCGTCGCGAAAAGCAGATGGAGTGGAACGCGGCCAACGGCATCACCCCGGAATCGGTCAAGTCGCGCATTTCGGACATCCTGGACTCGGTCTACGAGAAGGACCATGTCCGCGCCGATATCTCGCAGTTCACCGACAGCGCCGGCGCGATGATGGGCAACAATCTGAAGGCGCATCTCGACGCCCTGGACAAGCAGATGCGCGACGCCGCCGCCAATCTCGATTTCGAGAAGGCCGCCCGCATTCGCGACGAGATCAAACGGCTGCGCGAGATGGAGCTGTCCATCTCCGACGATCCGCTGGCCAAATATGCCGACATGGAAAGCCCGGTCTCGGGCCGCGAGAAGGGCAAGCACAACAAAGGCGTGGCCAAACATCGCACATCGGAGGAACAGGAGCGTTTCCGCAAGCTCGACGAGGCACGTTCGGCCGAAGAGGCGGCCCGGCCCAACCTCTTCCGCAAGCCGGCACTCGACGAGATGGGCGCCGACGGCGCCGTGCCGGTGAAGAAGCCGCTGTTTTCGAAGCCCTCGCTCGACGCCATGGGGCCGGGCACGGATATGCCGACCCCGGCCGGCGCAGTGTCGCGTTCGCTGTTCAAGAAGCAGTCGGCCGAAGAGGCGCACGGCTCCGACTTCGGCATCCCGGGCGAACCGACCAAGCCGCTATTCAAGAAGAACTCGCTCGACGAGATGACCGTGCGGCGGACGGAAAAGCCGGTCGAAGGAAAGGTGCCAGCGAAACCACAGCCGATCTCCCCCCGTGTGGGGGAGATGCGCGGCAGGGCAGAGGGGGGCGCAAAGGAACGCAACGATTCCGCCAAACCCATTGTCCGCCAGCGCAGCGGTATCGGCTCCTACGAAGACCCGGCCGACGCCCGCCGTGAAAAGCGCCGCCCCGGCAAGACGGGGCGCCCGGGACGCTAGCGAGCTTCCCTTCTCCCCTTGGGGGAGAAGGTGGATCGGCGCGCAGCGCCGAGACGGTTGAGGGGTGCTGGACGGATCGCCGTCGGTGCCAAGCTGGAGCACCCCTCATCCGACCGCTTCGCGGCCACCTTCTCCCACAAGTGGAGAAGGGGGAGCCTAGCCACTTGCCATCGGCCCTAGCCTTGGTGTAGCCAGTTTCTACAACTCGAACGTCTTGAAAGGAGGGCTGCGTGTTATTTTCTCACCACCGTCAGCGCGGCCCTGTCTTTGCCCTGCGAGCTAGCTTGCAGGGCTGACCAGGGACGGTCCGGGTTTTTCCCCGCTTCGATTTTTTGGTCTGCCCTTCGTGGTGCGCAATGCCGAGCCTAATGGCTGGCACGTGCACCGTCAAAGTGCATTGAGCCGGGCTCCGGCAAGACCAGAGAAATCAAAATGGCCCTGATCAGCCTCAAATCCCTCGGCGTCACCCTGAATGCGCCGCTGTTTTCCAACCTCGACCTCACCATCGGCACCGGCGACCGGCTCGGCATCGTCGCCGCCAATGGGCGCGGCAAATCCACTTTGCTGAAGTGCCTGACCGGCGAGATGGAGCCGACATCAGGCGACATCACCCGTACGCGCGGCCTGCGCGTCGGCTATGTCGAGCAAGTCGTCCCGGCAGCGCTGGCCGGGCGCAGCTTCCAGCAGGTGGTCGCTGATGCCTTGCCGGCCGGACAGGTCGAAAGCGAACAATGGCGCGTCGATGTGGTTCTTGACTCGCTTGACGTGCCAGAACCGATGCGCGGGCGGCCAATGCAGGCGCTGAGCGGCGGCTGGCAAAGGCTGGCGTTGATCGCCCGCGTCTGGGTCACCGATCCCGACGTCCTGCTTCTCGACGAGCCGACCAACCATCTCGACCTCGGCAAGATCAGCCAGCTCGAGACCTGGCTGAACGCGCTGCCGCGCGAGGTGCCGGTTGTGATCGCCAGCCACGACCGGGCGTTCCTCGACGCGACGACCAACCGCACGCTGTTTCTACGTCCCGAACAATCACCGGTGTTTTCGCTGCCCTATTCGCGGGCGAGGCTTGCGCTGGACGAGGTCGACGCCTCGACCGAACGCAAGTTCCAGCGCGACATGAAAGTGGCGCAGCAGCTGCGCCGGCAAGCGGCCAAGCTCAACAATATCGGCATCAATTCCGGCAGCGACCTTTTGACGGTCAAGACCAAGCAGCTCAACCAGCGGGCAGAGCGCCTGGAAGAAGCGGCAGCGCCGGCACACCGCGAAAGATCGGCGGGCACGATCAAGCTCGCCAATCGCGGCAGCCATGCCAAGGTGCTGATCACGCTCGACGATCTGGTGGTCGGAATGCCTGACGGCACGGTTCTGTTCGGCACCGGCAAGCGCCATATCTGCCAAGGCGACCGCATTGTCCTGCTCGGCCGTAACGGCGTCGGCAAATCACGGCTGATCGGCCTGATCCGGAATGCCATCGTCGAGCCGCAAACGGCGGCGCAAGGCGTGAAGGTGACGCCGTCGACCGTGCTCGGCTATAGCGACCAGGCATTGTCGGGCATCAGCGGCGACGACACGCCGCTGGCGATGCTCTCGCGCAGATTCGATGTCGGCGAGCAGCGCGCCCGCTCGTTGCTCGCGGGCGTCGGCGTCAGCATCGACATGCAGGAGCGAAGGATCGGCGTGCTGTCCGGTGGGCAAAAGGCGCGGCTGATGATGCTGGCGCTGAGGCTCGCCAATCCCAACTTCTATTTGCTCGACGAGCCGACCAACCACCTCGATATTGATGGCCAGGAGGCGCTGGAAGCGGAATTGCTGGAACATCAGGCGAGCTGCCTGCTTGCCTCGCACGACCGCTCCTTCATCCGCGCGGTTGGCAACCGCTTCTGGCTGATCGAGAAACGGCGGCTGACCGAGGTCGACGACCCGGAAGCTTTCTTCCGGGAGGTAGCCGAATCCGGCGGTTAAAAAATTGCGGAAAAAATCCGGCGCTCTGTCGGATGATGATCGCATGCCACGTCCTTAGGTTGCCGACACGGTGATGCCGGCGCCAATCGAGGAGAAAGCATCATGTCCATTCTGTCATCCATAGGTCACGCCGTAACGCGTTACTCGGCGGCTCGCGCCCGTTATCGCAGCGAACGCGCCATCCTGTCATTGCCGATCGAGCTGCGCAAAGATATTGGCTGGCCGGAAATCGTCGTCGACGCGCAAAACAGCCCGCGGATTCGCATCGAAGGTTGAAGGTGGCAGTTGGCCGTCGCGGCAGGCGCCATTTCAAATCCAAAAAACCATCGGCCGTGTAGGATCGTCGCCGTTCCGTTCGTCCTGTGGTTCGCAAAGGCAAACCAGACGCAAAGAGGAGCATGACATGAATGACCAGCCGCAGACCCAGCCCGCCGCCAAAGTGCTTGGCGGATTGACGCCCTACCTTCAGCTTGACGGCGCTTTCAAAGCCGCAGAATTTTACCAAAAGGCCTTCGGTGCCGAGCAGGTCTTTGCCTATCCGCCGGATGAACAGGGCCGGACCATGCATATCCATCTCCATATCAACGGTTCGACCCTGATGCTTTCCGACTTCTATCCCGAGCATGGAATGGCCGCTGTGAAACCGCAGGGCTACACCATGCAGCTCCATCTCGGCAGCGACGACATCGACGCCTGGTGGCAGCGGGCCATCGAGGCGGGCTGCAAGGAAGTCGTGCCGTTGCAGGTGATGTTCTGGGGCGACCGCTGGGGTAATATGCGTGATCCGTTCGGTGTCGAATGGGCAATGAACGCACCGGTGAAAGCAGCTTAGCATTCCACACAGGCTGTGTCTGAAATCACCTCTCCCGCTCCAGACGGAGAGGAAAACGATCGCATGGAGGAAATCAGATGTCCTATGTCGACGGTTTCGTACTTGCCGTACCAAAGGCAAAGCTCGATGCTTACAAGAAGCTGGCGGAAACCGGCGGCGCCGTCTGGAAGGAGCACGGTGCTCTTGCCTACGTCGAATGCGTCGGCGACGACGTCCCTTATGGCGAGCTCACCTCGTTCCCGCGCGCCGTGCAGGCCAAGGACGACGAGGTCGTCATCTTCTCATGGGTGGTCTACGAATCGCGCCAGAGCCGCGACGCGGTGATGGCCAAGGTGATGGCCGATCCTCGTCTCAAGCAGGACTGGGAGACCATGCCATTCGACGGCAAGCGCATGATCTTTGGCGGTTTTCAGCCCTTCATCGAGCTGTAGGCGCCCCTCGATCAAGTTTGTCGTGCAGCGGCTTCAGCCGGTCGCCATAGCGCTGCCACAGGTCGACCGAGCCCTGATACATCGGCTGGCGCACTTGCGCAGCCGACGCCGTTCGCACCGGCCGGTCGGTCTCGTGGAACGACAGCACGGCGTCGTCCCACGGCAGGCCGAGATGGGCGATCAGCGCCCGCGACTGGCCTTCTTGGTCGGCGACGAAATCCTCGTAGCGAACGTCGTGCACGACATCAGGCAGCACGGCGTGCCAGTGCGCCATGATGTCGGTGTACAGATTGTGGAAATCGGCGAGCTCGTCGAGATCGTAGCCGTAGCGATGGCTGTCGCCGCGGAAGTGCACCTTATAGATCGACAGGCAGGTCGCCGCCGCATCGCGCGCGCAATGGATGATCTTGGCCTTCGGCAGCATCATATGGATGAAGCCGACCAAGAGGAAATTGCCGGGCATCTTGTCGGTGACGTGCCGAAAACCCGGATAGCGGGCGTGCAGCATGTCGAGATAGGCCTGGCCGGCCTCGGCATAGGCCTTGTCGGGCATGTCGGCGATGCCCCAGGGAAAGCCGCCCTTCATGCTGAGCGGAAACTGCTTGCCGACCGCCGTCTTCAATATGCTGAGCTCGCCGGCGCCATAGACCTGCGGATGGCTGGCGATGATCTGCTCGACCAGCGTGGTGCCGGAACGCGGCATGCCGACGACGAAGATCGGAGTGTCCTCGGCTATCTCGCTCGGCTTGTGCCTTTCAAAAAAGGCCTTGTCGAACACCGCCTTCATCGCCTCGAACTCGCCGCGCGTCTTGCCGGCGTCGTAGTCGATGCCCTGGCGGCGGATCGCGTTGCCTTCGGCGAAATAGTCGAAGGCGCGGCCATACTCCCTGAGGTCGTCATTGGCCTTGCCGAGACCGAAGGAAAGCTGCATGCGCGCCAGGCTGCCTTGCGGCGCCTTGGCGTGCTCCGCCTCCATGCGGGCAAGCTCGGCGTCGCGCTCCTTTTGGCGCTTGACCTGGGTAAGCATCAGCCAGGCCCTCGCCATGCCGGGGTCCACAGCCAGCGCCTGCCTGAAAAGATCCGCAGCCTCGTCGAGATTGCCCTTTTCCATCAGCCCGACACCCAGGCCGTGCAAAAGATCGGCATCCTTCGGCCGGATCGTCAGCGCCTCGCGAAAAACAGCCAGTGCCTCATCCAGCCGGCCCGCTTCCTGCAGCGTTTCGGCAAGCCCGACGCGGGCGCGGACATGGAACGGGTTACGGCCGATCGTGCCGCGATAAATATCCTCGGCGCCTTCGAATTGGCCGAGCTGCTTCAGCGACGAGCCGAGATTGTCACGCGCCGCCAGCTGGTCCGGCCGAATCGCCACCACCTTGCGGAAGAGATCGGCGGCGGCCGCGACCCGGCCGAGGTCGCGCAGCACGGTGCCGAGATTGTTGAGGAAATCCGGATTGTTCGGTTGCAGACGCACCGATTGTTCGATCAGCGCCAGCCCCTCGGCGCTGCGCCCGGTCTGGTGCAGCAGAAGCCCGAGGAAATGCGCAGCAGCCGGGTGGTTGGCCTTTTGCGCCAGCACCTGTCGGTAAAGCGCCTCGGCTTCCTGCCGGCGCCCGGCCTGGTGCAGCTGCAGCGCCTGCTGCACGTGCTGGTCGAGCCCCAGCGGCGGCTGTCCGCCTGAGCCGTAACGTGCGCCTGCCGGTTGTCTCGGATCTCTGTTGATGGGAAACCTGCCGTGTTGTCCGCCTGCCGCGATCTAGGCCATCGCTGCGGCGCGTGCAAGAGCAGACGGCGGTCGCTACGAAGCAAAACTTCGAACCCGGGGGAGCCTACCGAAAGTCGGCCGGCGTCAGCACATACATGTTCCTGCGGCCGTGCGAGTAGGCTTGGCGCGCAATCTCGTGGATCGACGAACGCTTGGCGTCGAAGGCGCTGAGAAATTCGGCCTCGGCTCCGCTTGCTGCCGGGTTTGCCGCCGAAAGTGCCGCGACCTCGACAAAGAACGGGACTTCGAGCATGCCGTCATGGCCGACGAAACGAATGCGCTTGGCCGCCGGGTCATAGGAGCGGCTGGGATTGGGAAAATTGAGCGTCATGGCTTGCGCGTCAAATCAGGCGGTTGCTTTCGGCAAGCTGGCGCGCCCGCCGCGCCGTGCCGTCGGTGTCGGCAATCCTTCGCCTTGCCGCCTCGTCGCTTCTTATCGTGAGACGCGGCGACAAGACCTTTATCGGCTTTGCGACAGGACTGACTGCAACTGTCGGGACATCCGGTGTTCTTGCGGAGTTCATGACTCTCTTCCTTCCATTGCTAGATAAATACAAATGCCGGAGGAATTTTTTCGGAAGTTCTTCAAACAATTTTTGAGGTGCACCGGGACCGTATCATCGTTCTGCGGATAACTATAGAAAAGTAATTTGACGTTGGTAGGGGTAAGAGGCGGAAAACTTCTTGAATAAGTCGTATTTTCAGACTAGAGGTATGAAACCGTTTGGGTCATGCTTGGCCCCGCGGTGTCAGGGATTCTCGGCCCGCCAAACTTATCCAAATCGCCGACACCTGGTACCGCAATGCAGGCTCCGCTTCCGGGGCAGGCCGGAAAGAAACTTCAAGGCACGAGAACTTCAAGGCACAAGCGAGAACTTCGAGGCACAAGAATGTCTGCTCGCACCACCCATTCCATAGCGCATTTCGCGGCACCTTTCGTGCTTGGCGGGCTGGATGGCGTGCAGCCGGCCGGCGACTATGACATCGACCACGACGAAGAACTGATCGACGGCATGTCCTGGCCTGCCTGGCGCCGCGTCGCCACTTTCATCCATCTGCCGGCAAGGACAGTGAAAAGCGCGACCAGCCAGCTTGTCGCCATTGACCATGCCGAGCTCGACGCAGCGCTTCGGCACGACCAGGAGAATGTCACATGATCCGCTTCCAGCAGAATGCGCGGCGCACGGACACGCCGGCGCATATCTTCACCGTCGGCCAGACCGTCCGCATGAAGAGCCGCACCGGCCTTGCCCAAAAGACCGCGGAGCTGTTCCAGATCAAGAGCCGGCTGCCGGTCAAGGACGGCTCGCCGCAATATCGCATCCGCAGCGATCAGGAGACCTATGAGCGGGTCACCACGGAAGACAATCTCGAACCGGTCGACAACCCGGCCAACTGAGCCGACGCGCCACAACGCTGCTTCACATGCTGATAATGCCGCAGATCCGCATCTCCAACGGGAACGGCGCTGAGCTGTACGCCGGCCCCCAGATGGTGCTTATCCGGCCAGGCTGTAGGTCGGTGCGCTAGCAGGGCCCGTCATCGACGACGCGATAATCCGCCGCGCGGGCTTCGCATTCGTTGGGGAATGTGCGCAGTTCGCCATGGCGACGGGCACAGACGGGGCGGTATTCGCGGGTGCAGAATGTCTGCTCCTCACCGCCACCACCACCGCCGCGGCACTCGCCCTCGCGAATGATGCGGTATCCGGCCCGTTCGGCAAGGCAGGCATTGGCAAAGGTCTGGCGGTCGCCGCCGCGCCGGGCACAGACCGGGTCATATTGCCTGGTGCAGAATTGCGGCCCCGGCCGTGGCGGGCGCGGCCCCGGCCCCTCATCATCCACCACGACGGTGCAGGCTGCGAGAATTGCCGACAGGAACAGGATGGAAAAAACCTGCCGCGGAAAGATTGCCGCAAGAAACCGCATGAATGTTCTCTCCCTCGAAACTCCGGCCCGCACAAATGGTGCCTGGGTCAGGCCGATCCTCGTCATTCCGCTGCCAGATGCAACCCCTGTTTGCAACTGGCGAGCCAGAGCGGTATGCCGGCGCAAGCCAAGACAGCACCTGCCCCGCTGGCTGGACCATGCCTGGGTGAAGTCTGGCCGATGACCGCGCAGAGAACCGGGACTATCGGTGCGATGCGTCGGGATGCGCCTGTTGGGGCCGCCCGCGGCTGTGTCTTGCAAGCATCACGTTTCCGTGCGATAAATTTTGTGTTCGGGCATTTGCGACCCGGAGAGCGGAACGTTTTGGACGACCTTTCCCCGATACTGTGAATCTCTGACAGCCCCGTTTTCGGCGGGGGGTTTTACCCATGCGCCAATGCATGACTGCCGAAGCAACCACCGGGACTTGCCCACGGCGCCAGGCGGCGGGCGGAACCACCAAGACTGACACGGGTGAAGGAGTTTCCCCAATGGCCCAGACCGGCACCGTTAAATTCTTCAACGCTACCAAAGGCTTCGGCTTCATCACGCCCGATGGCGGCGCCAAGGATGTGTTCGTCCACATCTCGGCGATCGAGGCTTCCGGGCTGCGCACGCTCGTCGACGGTCAGAAGGTCACCTTCGATGTCGAGCCCGACCGTATGGGCAAGGGTCCGAAAGCGGTCAATCTCCGCGCTGCCTGAAACCACAGCGTGCCGCGCGTCCTTTCGGGGTGTGAGGATGCTGCAAGGCTTTTGGAGTGGACTTGAATTCTGTAAAGGCGCGGCGGTTTTCGTCGCGCCTTTTGTGTTCCGGGATGCTTGCCCGCACCCGCAAAACTTTCTCTTGCCGATGGCACTAAAATAAAGGACAAATTTCCGTCCGGGCATTTGCCGGCCCGAGACTGGACTTGTGGGATCAAAGGAGCTTCCCATGCCGCAGACCGGCACCGTCAAATTCTTCAATCACGCCAAGGGCTTCGGCTTCATCACGCCGGACGACGGGGCAAAGGATGTCTTCGTCCATATTTCGGCCGTGCAGGCGTCGGGTCTTCCCGGTCTTGAGGATGGGCAGAAAGTGACATTCGACACCGAGCCGGACAAGCGCGGCAAGGGTCCGAAAGCCGTCAACCTGTCGATCGGCTGAACCACCCCCGGACAGAATGGACGTGGGCCGGTCTGGCCTGCGGTGTTTGCCGCACGCTTGAACCGCCCAGTTAGATGAACCGCCTGGTCAAATTTCGTTCAGCCCCCGTTCAGCCACGGTCGCATATTAATCTTCGTTAAAGCCGGACCGCATCCCCGAAAACGACCCGGGCCGGCACGAAGGAGACCGACATGAACCGAATTTTCAAGACTGCCATCCTGTCCGCCGCGGTCGTTGCGACCACGCTTGCGACCTTGCCCGCGGCCAATGCCGACGAATGGCGCCATCACCGCCGCCACCACGGCCACGGCGACGCCGTTGCGGCCGGCGTGCTCGGCCTTGCGGCCGGTGCCCTGATCGGCGGTGCGCTCGCCAGCCCGCAGCCCCGCTATTACGACCCGGCCTATGATGATGAATACTACAGGCCTGCCCCGGTGCGCCGTTATTACGTGCAGCCGCGCGTGGCCTATGCCGAAAGCTATGCGGAGCCGTGGACCCGCGGCTGGTACGAATACTGCTCGGACCGCTACCGGAGCTTCAACGCCCGTACCGGCACGTTCACCGGCTATGACGGCGAACAGCATTTCTGCACCGCCAATTAGCGGAGGCAGTTTCCCGTCGGAAAAAAGCGCGGTCGCACAGGCCGCGCTTTTTGTTTCCGGCAAGCGGTTTCAGACCAGAAAAGGATTGCTCCGCCGCTCCTCACCAAAACGGCCGCCGGGACCATGGCCGCAGATAAAGCCGATGTCGTCGCCCAACGGCAAAAGCTTCTCCTTGATCGAGGCGATCAGCGCGGCGTGGTTGCCGCCTGGCAGATCGGTGCGGCCGACCGAACCGCGGAACAGCACGTCGCCGACATGGGCGAACTTCGCCGCCCGGTTATAGTAGACGACGTGGCCGGGTGCGTGGCCCGGACAATGGAGCACCTCAAACACGTGCGAGCCGAACGAAACGGTCTCGCCTTCGGCAAGGAACCGGTCGGGGACACAGTTGCGCACGGGATCGGTGATGCCGTAGCGCTTCGCCTGGTTCTCGAGATTGGCGAGCAGCGGCCGGTCGGCGGCATGCGGGCCGATGATCTCGATACGGAGCGCCTCCTTCAACTCCATGGCCCCGCCGGCATGATCGATATGGCCATGCGTGATCCAGATCGCGCCGGCAGTGATCGCATTGTCCTCGAGCGCCGCCAGCACCTTGTCGATGTCGCCGCCCGGATCGACGACAACGCCTTGCCTGTCGTCCATGTCGAAGAGGATGGTGCAGTTCTGCTGGAACGGCGTGACCGGCACGATGCCGGCGTTGAGCTGACCCATATTCGTCCTTTCACGCTGTCGGAGCGCTGCGCGTCCCCTCGAACGCGTCAGGAGAGCTCCAACCTTGAACCAGGCCCTGATGTAGAGACACACGCGAACGGCGTCCACCGCTCCCACAAACGGCAAACGAAATGGGCGGCCGAAGCCGCCCATTTGAAAACCTGAAACGTCAAAGCTTATTTCTTCATCGCGTTCATGACCGCACCGATGATGCCGGTCAGGATGGCGCCGCCGCCGGCACCGCCAACGATATTTGAAATGTTCAACGCGCTGCCGGCCCCTGCCGCCGTGGCGGCGGCTGCCGGATCGACCGAGCCATCCAGCAGACTGTTGAGGATGGCCGCACCGCCGACGCCGCCGACAGCGCCGCCCAGGATTTTGGTAAGCTGCCCCATCGCCGCAGTCTTGATAGCCGCGCCAACCGCCTGACCACCGATGATACCCGTAATCACCTGAATAATGATCGGAAGAAGCGTGTTCATATCCATATTTCCAGTCCCTCCATAGCTGCCAGCCTCCCGGGCCGACCCCATCATGAGACGCCGAATTGTGTGAAAGTCAAATGCAGAAGCGCTTAAATAAAAGGGGCGGCCCGAAAACCGCCCTTACTAGTTAAAAAAGCTGTGACTTTCGTTATTCTGCAGCGATTGCGTGCTTGGGCTGAACGGCCGCAGAATAGTCATTCATCAGCGTCTTGGCGATTTCGCCGACCTCGAATCGGTATGGACCGATCTCCGAAACCGGCGTCACCTCGGCTGCCGTCCCGGTGAGGAAGCACTGCTGGAAGCCTTCAAGCTCATCCGGCATGATGGCGCGCTCGATCACCTCCAAACCGCGGTCCTTGGCAAGGCCGATAACCGTGCGGCGGGTGATGCCGTCGAGGAAGCAATCAGGCTTGGGCGTATGGATCTTGCCGTCCTTGACGAAGAAGATGTTGGCGCCTGTCGCTTCCGCCACCTGGCCACGCCAGTCGAGCATCATGGCGTCGGCATAGCCCTTTGCCTCGGCGGCATGCTTGGACATGGTGCAGATCATGTAGAGGCCGGCCGCCTTCGATTTCGACGGTGCGGTGCGCGGGTCGGGGCGGCGCCATTCGGCCATGTCGAGGCGGATCCCCTTGAGCTTCTGCGCCGGGTCGAAATAGCTTGGCCACTGCCAGATGGCGATGGCGCAGTTGATCCGACTGTTCTGTGCGGAAACGCCCATCTGTTCGCTGCCGCGCCACGCGATCGGCCGGACATAGGCGTCCTGGAAACCTTGCTTCTTCAACAGCGTGCGGCAGGCGTCGTCGATCTCGGCGACCGAGTAGGGTATCTTGAAGCCAAGCAGGCGCGCCGATTCATGCAGGCGTTCGGTGTGGTCGGTCAGCTTGAAAATTTCGCCCCCATAAGCGCGCTCGCCCTCGAATACCGCGCTGGCGTAGTGCAGCCCGTGGGTCAAGACGTGGATCTTGGCGTCGGCCCATTTGACGAATTCGCCGTTCATCCAGATAAAGCCGTCCAGTTGGTCGAAGGGAACGGATGCCATGGTAACCTCCCGCGGGCGGCAGCCCGCACATCATTGTGTCGTTGCGTGTTTCGCCTCGGCCGCTGCGGGCGGCCATTGTCTCAAAGCGTAGGCGGATATTTAAGGTCTGGCAAACTCAGGAAGTTCCGGAAAAAACGGCTTCGCTTGCCTTTTCGTTCGCAATCCGCCGAAAAGCTTGCCAAAAATTACCATCGCGCGGAAAATACGTCAATAGTGCTGACATAATTTCCTGCTTCACACGGAGAAAAGATGACGAGCCACGCAGCCGCAGAGCCGATCAGGACGGCGATCACCGACGAGGACGGCATCGATTTCGCCATCATCGAGTTGTTCTTCTTCGCCTATCGCGACTTTACCTCCGATCCGGACCAGATCCTGGCCGATTACGGTTTTGGCCGCGCCCATCATCGGGTGTTGCATTTTGTCAATCGCCGGCCCGGCCTGACGGTCGCCGAGCTCCTCGATGTGCTCAAGATCACCAAGCAGAGCCTGGCGCGCGTGCTCAAGCAACTGATCGACACCGACCATATCGTGCAATTGCAGGGCCCCCGCGACCGCCGCCAGCGCGAGCTTTATCCGACGGCCAAGGGCCGTGCTCTGGCGCTGGCACTGGCGCGGCCACAGTCGCGCCGCATCCATGCTGCATTGGAAGATTCCGGAGCCACCGAACGCGCCGTTATCGAACGGTTCCTTGAAGCGATGGTAAATCCGGAACTAAGGGCGCAGATCGACATTGTGCCCGCAAAGATGTCAGGGAAAAACCATGGAGACCATTGAGAGGGTTGATCATCCGACAGCACCGGAAGACGACGCGCCGCATCTGCTGGTGGTCGACGACGACACCCGTATCCGCAATCTTCTGAAACAGTATCTGACCGAAAACGGTTTTCGCGTCACCGTCGCCGGAAATTCCGGCGAGGCGAGGCGCAAGCTCGCCGGCCTCGACTTCGATCTGATCGTGCTCGACGTCATGATGCCGGGTGAAAGCGGCGTCGATCTCACCAAGGCGCTGCGGGCCGAGAAAAACGTGCCGATCCTGATGCTCACCGCACTGTCCGAAACCGACAGCCGGATCACCGGGCTCGAGGCCGGTGCCGACGACTATCTGCCTAAACCGTTCGACCCGCGCGAGCTGATCCTGCGCATCAACAATATCCTGCGCCGCGGCGGCCCCGCGACGACGCCCAAGGTCGAACAGCTGGTCTTTGGCCCCTATACGTTCCAGATCGCCAGGCGTGAGCTGAAGCGCGGCGGCGAGGCGCTCAAGCTGACCGACCGCGAGCAGGAAATCCTGGCGATCTTCGCTGCGCGTGCCGGCGAGACGATACCGCGGCATGAGCTTGTCGGCGATGAATCCGAGGTCGGCGAGCGCACGATCGACGTCCAGATCAACCGGCTGCGCCGCAAGATCGAACGCGATCCGTCCAATCCGGTCTGGCTGCAGACCGTGCGCGGTATTGGGTATCGGCTCAGTGTGGAATAGCGGTTCCTCTACTAAGGGGTTTCAATAGCTTACAGGTAAAACTGTCAAACCAAGCCACTTGGTTTGACAGTTTTTGTTCCTGCTCCGTGCCCGGCGATGGAATTGATCGCCTCATGCGCCAGGCGCACTTGATCGACCGCCTCGGTGTAGCGAACGATCTCATCAAGCTTCTTGTGGCCGGTGATCGCCTTGATTTGGTGCGGCGTGCAGCCGGCTTGGGCAAGGCGTCGGCTACATGCCTTTCGCAGACCGTGCGGTGAAAGCCCGACGTCGCCGCCTGCAAGGTCCTCTCGCAGTCCAGCGGCACGGACACACACCCGGAACCAGTTGGTGAAGGACTCGGGCTGGAACGGCTTTTCATATTGCGTCAGAAGAAAGGTGAGCTTGTCCTGGGACCCGGAATCAAGCGTGCCTTTGAGATGTGGATGAAGCGGGATCGAGACGGCCGTGCCTGTCTTTTGCTGCCGAATCGAGAGGACGTCGTTCTTGATGTGCTGCCGACCCATACCAATCACGTCGGCGCGCCGCTGGCCCGTAAACAGCAGGAGATCCAGCGCGAGTCGGGCACGGGTGCCCTCTGCGTGCGCCGCATAGAACGCGACAATGTCCTGCTCCTCCCAGGTGATGAATCCACCCGTTTTGATTTTCATACGCCGTATCCGGATCGTCGGATCGTCCTTTCGCATCCCCATGTCGATGGCGCGCCCCATCAGGAGCTTCATCATCTTCAGCAGTTCGTTGGCCGCGCCAGGATGTTCAGCCTTTTTGTCCATCATCTTGAGCACGTGCTTGCGTTCGATCCTAGCGACCGAGCCAATGCCGTATTCAATACGGATGCGCTCGAGTGCGTTCCGATACGTTTTCTGGCTCGCCTTGGCTAGATTTCTGAAATCGGCGCTGCCGTAGTAGGAGAGGATCAGCGACCCGATTGTGCCGGGCTGGGTTCGATCAGCGCCTATCATGGTTGTTGGCGCCGCCCTGCCGGCTTCCCACGCCTTCAGTGCCGCCCCATAGGCGTCCATGAACTCCGTCGAGTAAGGAAGACCTGGCAGGGTAGTGTTCGAGTGTCTGAAATAGTGCCGCGAACGGCCGGTTCGATCAATGAAGGCTTTAACGTGCTTCGGCAGCTTACGCTTCATTGGACGAGCCGATCCCACTCGTTGTCGGAATCTTGAGAGTCGGAAATCCCGCTCAGTCCGTCAAGCGCCCTCTCGAGTGCGCGGACATCCCAGCGCTTGACGCGAGGGAGCGGCAACGGCGGCGGCATGATGCCTGCCCGCACCAGCTTGTCGAAATATCCGACGCTCGCGCCCACGAAGCTGGCGGCTTCCGCGCGGCCAAAGACGCGGCGGTCCGATGGCGGCAGCGCATGTATCAGCCCACAGTTGATCATCATCATGGCAAAGTTCTCCCTCTACCAATCGATATAGCGCTAGTCGCCGGCCAGGAGCGGCAGTTCCACAAATAATTTGGAACCGAAGAAGGCTCAGCGACGAGTAGACTTGCGAGAGCGGATTGAACTCTGAGAGACTGGAAGTAAAATCAGGAGCTTACGAGACAGCTCGTAACACTGTGACGTTCATCAAATGACCTTGGCATCAGATCGAACGCTGAGCGGTGCGAAGTCAAACCGAGGCCGGAAGCTCTTTGCCGCGGCCGAGAGCGCGCGCCAGACGATCGTCCAGGCTTGCCATCTTCTCCCGCTCGGCTTCGAGCAACTCGAAGAACGGAAGATAGGCGAGCCCTCGCTTGCCCTGCCCCTGGATTAAGCCAGCGAGCGTGGCGAGAGCCTCGTCGATCTGTTCGATGGTAACTTCGGTCATTGGTTTCGGCTTTGTCTTCATATGTCCTGCCGGAAGCGCTTCTAAATGTCCGTGACTTGCCAGGATTTGCATGGCCTGTGTGAGCATTGCGTCAAACTGCTGGCGAATATCTTTCCGATCATTGATGGGCATAGTCGTCCAGACGGCTCTGTCTGCATCGTGAACTTGGATGCCATATCCACTTGGCACCTTTCGCCTGACCACCGTTCCTGACGCTCTGTAGGCAAGTCTCCGTTCGCCGCTCGCATCTTTCGCCTTCAACTCAATCGACCACTCCAGCGCCGGTGTGATTTTGCAAAAGAACAAAGGCTCATCGTGTTTGTTCGACATCGCTCGTTACCTTCCTTTGGGAATAACTCTAGCGCCGTGGCTTACGGCGCCCTGCTTTGCGCGCCGATCCCGAAAGGTCTCAGCCAACAGACATGCAGGCAAGCTAATCTAAGCGCAATATTATCTGCAGAATTAGTTTTGGGGAACGGGGCATCGGCGCTTGCTTGCATTGTTGCACTAGGCGATGTTACCGCTGGACAAGCAATAAATGGGGGGATGGAAACGTGAAGCGATTTGTTTTGTTGACGTCGATGTTCGCTGGCGTGGCAGGGTGTGCCACACCCCCTGACAAGATCGCAGGTGTTCCAAATGCAGGCCCGTGCACGCAGGCGGACCGAGAGCGTTTGGCCGTCATATCAAATCAGCAAAACAAGGCGGCGACAGGCGACGCCTTGGGCGTATTTCTCATAGGCGTGCCCGTCTCCTCTATGTCAGGAGGCGACCACGAAACCGAGATCGCAATTCTCAAAGGGCGCTGTGGCGCGCCAAAAATCTAGCATGGCCAAACTGCCGCGGGCTCATAAGGAATTGCCCTTAGCCGACAAGCCAGCTTCGACTTACGTTGTGAGCGTTTTCGAAAAGCCCTTCTGGCGGACGGTTCTTACCACGGACAAGGCCAAGGCCGAAGCCACTGCGAAGGAGGTTGGCAAGACCGCCAGGATCGAAGAGATCTCCCCGAAGAAGAAGAAACGCCAAACGGCGGCGTTATGCGCTTCCGCTAGTTTCAGTGTCTTCGTCAAGGGCCATCGGCACAGGCAGATAAGCATTGGTAATGATCCAATCGCCAATCACTGTCTTGACAGTTCCGACTTGGAAACTTCCATTTCAGCGGCTAGCCCAGCAAGCGATTCTTCGACCTTCGGATCTAGAGCAATGCCGGTCACGTTTCTGAGCATCAGAGCGGCCCTGCGAAGCATGATCTGAACATCAGCGCGGGAGATGTCTGCAATCCGATCGGCGGCGCCTTCAAGCTCTTCTGCGAAGGTGAGGCGGGTCATTCGATGCTCTCGGTGTCAACGATATCGTTCACCATCTGCCCGGTGCTCGAAACAGAAACAGTGCGGAGCCTGCCTAGCCCTGGCAAATCCCCATCCGGCATCCTTGCCGCAGTCGAGATGCTCACACCTGTGATGCTGAATGCCTGGTCGTGGAACCGGTTCGGCGGCGCCGGGAAGGCGAATGATCTGTTCGTCGCTCATCGGAAAGCCATCAAAGCAGCGAGCCTTGTGCAGGCGCCTGCAGCGGAACTTTGATCTGTGTAGCAGGCTTCTCGACGATGACGAGGGCATCATCTGGCGCCGTCCGCTGCAGCCGTTTTGCTTCCGACCATGGCGCGGTCAGCCAAGTCTCGGCTTCGTCTCGCGAGGTCAGGATCACCGGCATTGCCTTTTCGTGGATCGGCTCGATTAACGCGTTTGGCTTCGTGGTCATGAAAGCATAAAGCTCATGATCGCCGGGGCCTTCCTTGACCTTGCGGACCCCATGCCAGCGCGTCCACAGGCCCGCGAAGAAGAACAGCGCCCGGTCCTCGTTGAGGGCGAACCAGAAGTTGCGCTGAATGCCCGTCTCCGGATCCTTGTCGCCAGCCGTGGGGCTGGGCTCGGCAAAGCTCGTCACCGGCACCACGCAGCGGTGCTCGATGCCGACATACTGCTGCCAGTGGCCATATTGCGGGTTGCGAATGTTCGTCGTGCCGGAATCGGCGTTGCCTTTGACGCGCTCCAAGGGCGTCGGCATTCCCCAGCGCAGCTTGGCAAGCTCGCGATTCCCGTCCTGCGCATTGCGGACGACCGGGCCGAACTGGTTGGGATAGATGTCGATAGACGGCTCAAGGTTGCCCAGGAGGTCGCGCAAGGCTCCGGTCCATTGGCGGATCGCCTCTTGGCTGGTGGTGATGTTGTAGAGGTTACACATGTCGTTGCCTTAGTTGCGCAGGGCCTGGGGAACGCTCAGCGGCCCGAGATCGAGAATTCTCTTGTATTCGCCAGTCCGGCGCCAGACGCCGCGTGCGTTGCCGTTTTCCCGATCGCGCTTGGGATCGAACATCATGCCCCCGAGGTGGTCAAGGAAGACCAGTGCGGACGCCTGATCGGCGAAGCAGTAAAGCCGCCAGGTCTCATATGTCTGATCCGGCCATATCGCCTGCACCTGCCTTGTCAGTGGAACCAGGCCGCGATCTTCGCAAAATTCGCTGATCAGCGTGAAGCTGTGTCCTGTGCATAGGTCATCGGGCAGCGCGATCTGACAGGGCCATTCCCGGTCGATCCTGGCCGGCGACGGACCGCGGCTGCGCGGCATCAATGCGATACGGCGGGCTTCTTTTTGCTTTCGGTCAGATAAATATCCGTCTGTTCGCGCATCTTGCCCGAAAGCGCCAAGGCCAGTTCCAAGCTGTCCGGGTAGATCGCTAGAATCCAAGTGGCCGTAAGTTCAGCGATCGCGTGTTTCTGACTGACATCAGATAGGCCGCGCATTCGCTTTGCCATCTTGATGACGGAGCGATGTATGGCAGGCCGTTCACGCCTCACCGTTGCGTGGATTTCGGGCTGCTCGGCCGCAGTGACATTGATCGGTCTCATAGTTTGCGCTCCACTTTTGCCCTCAGTGAACAAAAAGAGAACAATAGAGTCAAGGGCCTCTTGACCCGAGAGGAATATGTTCCTCATCTCTACGGATGCTGACCTGCCACTGAGAATTTCCTCCATCTGAGATTAGAGTCCGGGCCTTGATTGAAGGACGGACTGATAAAGAGAAAGCGGTTTACGGAAGAGCAGATCTTCGCGGTTCTGCGCGAGCATGAAGCGGGTGCGAAGGCGGGCGATCTTGCCCGCAAGCACGGGATCTCCGAGGCGACGCTGTATAACTGGAAGGCGTATGGGGATGGACGTATCCGACGCCAAGCGGCTGAAGGCCTTGGAAGACGAGAACGCCAAGCTGAAGAAGCTGCTCGCAGACCAGATGCTCGAAGCCTCGGCATTGCGCGAGCTTCTATCAAAAAAATGGCAGGGCCCGTCGCCAAGCGCGAAGCCGTAGCGCATCCGCGGGCCGTCATGGGCCTATCGGAGCGTCGGGCCTGTTCCTTTGTCGACGCCGATCGTAAGATGATCCGCTACCAGTCTCGCCGCGCCAGAGACGGAGCTGCGTGGTCGGCTGCGTGACCTCGCGAACGAGCGCCGGCGCTTCGGGTATCGACAGCTGTTCATTCTGCTCAGGCGCCAGGGCGAGGCATCGGGGATCAACCGTATCTATCGTCTTTACCGCGAGGAAGGACTGACGGTGCGCAAGCGTCGGACGTGACGACGGGCCGTCGGCACGCGGGCGCCGATCCTGGTCGAGGCAAAGCCGAATGCGCGCTGGTCGCTGGATTTCGTGCATAACCAGTTCGCCTGCGGCCGGCGCTTCCGCCTGCTCAACATCGTCGACGACGTGACGCGCGAATGTTTGGCCGCGATCCCGGACACCTCGATCTCCGGCCGTCGGGTTGCCCGTGAACTGACGGAACTGATCGCTCACCGCGGCAAGCCGCGCATGGTCGTTTCCGACCATGGCACCGAGTTCACCTCGAACGCCGTCCTCGCCTGTGTCGAAGGATCACGGGATCGAATGGCACTACATCGCGCCAGGCAAGCCGATGCAGAATGGTTATGTGGAATTCCTTCAACGGTCGCAAGCGCGACGAGCTCCTGAACGAGAGCCTGTTCTTGGCCTCGACCACGCCCGTAACGCCATCGCCGAATGGCGGGAGGACTTCAACACCGCAAGGCCCCATTCCTCACTCGCCTACCAGACCCGACAGCCTATGCTGAGGTCATCACCGCAACCGGCCACGACGCTGTGCTGATGGAAGGCTCCGCGCCTCCGCCGGTTGCTCAACCCGCGCCAAGAGGCGTAACAGAAACGGCCAAAGCTCTAATCGCCACTGGATGACAGTTCAGTGGCAGGTCACCATCTATCAGGGCCAGCCACTAAAGTGCGCAGTTGCGTTCGGCAATGCCGCCTGTTCATAACGTCCGAGGCGCATTGCTACTCCCTAAGTCAGCGGTTAGCGTCAATTGCCAGAGGGGGTGGAAAATGGCTAAAGATTTTAAACATAATCCCGTTGTAATTCGGCCTGACACCACGATCGGAAACATATCGGCGGAAGCGGACGATGACTTCCTGTTCGAATGCTTCGTCGATCATCCAGCACTAGAGGCTGCCAGAAGCTCGAAAACCTCGAAGATGTTCGTCTCAGCTCGAACAGGCAGCGGAAAAACTGCCCTTTTAAGAAAAATAGAACAGCAATTTGCAGTCACAACGTCTGTCGTCGACCTTCCGGGCTTGTCGATGGACTATGTGGCAAACTCGGACATAATTCGGTTTCTAAAGTCACTCGAAATCGACTTGGATCTCTTTTTTCAGGCGCTGTGGAAGCATGTCCTTTGTCTTGAATACATCAGGCTGAGATACAACGTCAAAAATGCGGAGCGGTCGAACGAAATATTCGGGTGGCTTAAGGATTTTTTCCGATCTGACGAGCGCCGAGCTTCTGCCCTGAAATACCTCGCTCAGTGGCAGGGTAGGTTTTTCATCACAATGGATGAGAACATAAAAGAACTAACCTCAAAACTAGAGTCTAAGATTACCGGAGAGCTCGGGGCCGAAATAGAGAAGTTCTCTGCGAGGGCAGGCTATACAAGGACGTTGAGCGCCGAAAAAAAATCTGAATTAGTGGCTCGCGCGAAGAAAATAGTTAATTCTGCTCAGCTAGCTGACCTCAACCGGGTTCTTGAATTGCTCTCCAACGTCGATAGCACTGACAAGTATGCAAGCACATACTACATTCTTATCGATAGGTTAGATGAGAAGTGGGTGGATGAGGCGGTCCGTTTTGATCTCATTCGCGCTTTGATTGAATGCCTTCGCACTTTTAATAAGGTTTCAAATCTAAAGGTTGTTGTTGCTATTCGCGAGGATGTTCTTGAGAGAGTGGTTCAAGAAACAAGGGATATCGGCTTTCAACGCGAGAAATATGATGACTACTTTTTACGCGTGATATGGACCGAGGATCAGTTAAGGGAGCTGGTCAGAAAGAGGTTTAACTTGCTATATAGGCGAAAATACACGTCAGATAACGTGACATTTTATGATATTTTTCGCAATAAAGTCGGGCAAAAGGACCCAATGGATTACATACTTGAAAGAACTCTTTATAGGCCCAGGGATGTAATTTCATTCATAAATGAATGTTTTGAACGAGCTCAGGGCGACAAGGAGGTTACCGCCAAAATTATTAAGGACGCCGAGTCTGAATATTCTCGAATTCGAATGCAGGCTCTCATTCAAGAATGGCAGAGTGCATTTCCATCACTTTCGATCGCGTTCCGGCTTTTGTCGAATCGTCGGGGACGTTTTAAATCCACAGAGATAGCCGCGAAAGACTTTCTTGATGACTTCGTTCTCGAGGTAGATCAAGCCCCCTCCTGGGACAATGATCCGATTAAGGAGAGTGTTGTGCGTTATATGAGCGAAGACTCAAACGACAACATGTTAGGCGTGGCACGAATATTGATTAGTGAACTTTATAGAATCGGAGCTGTCGGACTAAAGACGTCTTCTGGTGAGAGATATATTTATTCATATCAAGATGTCCCCGTCATCAGCCCGGACGCGATAGACCTGGAAACCAAGATTCACATTCATCCGATGCTACATCGTGCATTGAACGTGCAAGATCAAGCGCGATGAGGCGAGTAAGAAAGGGCAAACCCGATCCGTCCGTTCGCCGCCCCTGTCGCCGATCATTTTTTGCCCGGTTCGTAGGCCCTGCACGCCGGAGTCAGTTGGCTCATTTGCTGTTTCAGAAAATGTTAGCAGTGTCTTATGCGTGTTTCTCAATCACGATCCTCAAGCCTGAGGACGTCCTCTGGTTAGCGGGGCCAACAGAGAGGAAGCAACCATGAACCTCAGAACCGCCTGTTTCGCAGCGCTCGCTTTCACCGTTATAGGTGGCGCGGCACTGTTCGCGGATGCCAAAGCCAATGCGACGGACACTTCACCGGCCTGTCACAAGACCTCTGTTTCCATGAGAGGATAAGGCTGTGCCCGCAGTCGGCTCCTGACAAAGTGGGGAAATGCCTCTTGATATCTTCACAACGCGGTGATGCAAAAGCAGGCCCGCTATACGCTCCCGCTAGTTTCGCTGTCCTTGTCGATTAAAGGAATCGGCAGATAGGCATTTGTTTCCAACCACTCGCGCAACACTATGTAATGACGTCCGACCGACCAATTCCCATCTCGGCCGCTATGGAATTCAGCGAGTCTTCAGTCGCCGAGTCCAGCGGGACGCCGGCGACGTTTTTGAGCATCAACCAGCGCGACGAAGAGGAATCTGAAGGTCCGCGCGAGAGATATCCGCTATGCGATCGGCGGCGGGCGATAGACAAGGTCATCGGAAAATCCTTGCACCTACAATACCAAGCCAACGTGCAGCACCAACGCCGCATGTGCAAATTCCGCACCCGCAAGGACGCGCATCGACGATCCACAGTCGAAGATGGCGTCGTCGACGGGATTATCATAGCCAGTCCGCTAAGGCATGGCGGCGTTCGGTGAAATCAGGTCGGCCCCACGGGCTCGGGCGATGACGGAGTCGGCAATCAATGCCGAACGACTACTCAACAGGTGGCCGCCCTGTGCCATGTCGACCTCTTCCAACATGTCGGCGCCCAGGCGATCAAGAACCCTGGCGGCTACTTCCGCGCCTACATCAGGATGATTGCCGAGAGGCGGGTGGATCTGGTCGAGGAGATCGCCGCGATGAAGAGACGGCGATCTCACTAGTGGGCTCGCCTTGGAAAGACTCGATCATTTCCATGTGATGTGTGTAAAGAATACCAGCTGCCTTGACTTCACTACGCAAGGTTTGAAGCGCCATGAATAAGTTCGTTCTAGCCGCCGGTCTTTTGATACTTTCTTCAACCGTGCGTGCCGGCGAGGCAGGGACGGATTGGTCGTTCCCTGAAAAGGAGCTTTTTGGCGTGGGTCCGGAGGCAACCCCGGCTGACCCTCCAGCTATGGACCAGGACGAGTGGGGGCACATCCCATCTATACAGCAACCTCCGCCTCCGCCTCCGCCTCCACCTCCACGTGCAAAACCCACTCCGCCTAAAGCAAAGGCACAGAAAGCACCTGCTGCAGAGTTGCATCGACAAGCGGACGAGATCGCCCGCAAGGTGGACCAAATTCGTTCGGACAGATGGACACTACATCGCTTACTTTCATTATTGGTTGCTGCTGTTTTTCCGGAGCAGATGGCTGCGATCTATGCAGCGAACGAGCTATATAACGCATTCCAAGAAACCAAAGATGACATAGAAAAAGAACGCCATTGGTGGACAAATTTACTTGCAAGGGAGCTAGGGGGTGGAAGCACTGAGAGCCTAGCCGATAACTTGAAGGAAGCATTGAGGAATGGTGACTTTATCTTATCTAATGAATTACCCAATATTGCTTTACCAAATGACATCAAGAACGCGCAGAGACAGTTGAGTGATGTTTCCCAATTCATAACACCAGGATTGTTAAGGATCGCGAAGTCGTTTGGCCCAATTTGGGTCCGGAACAACTGTGGGTTTGATATTAAATACGCCTTGGTCTTTCAGCGTCCGGGCGGTGTTTGGGTCATTCGGTCCTGGCAGGACTTAAAGAAGGACTTCGGTGGATTTTTGAAGGCGGGAGAAATTGTGACCAACAACCCAGGTTTTTATGTTTTTGCGCGGTGGAATAATCGTGATGGAGTTTTTGGACTCGAGAACGATCCGCAAAGTCGTCAATTTCACGTGGGCAGCGAGTATTTAAGATTCGCCTACCGCCTTGGCTTACCAGGAATAGTCCAGGGTTCGACGAACTTCATGGTGTCTGTCTGTGAACCGTCCTAAAGTTGCCTTTTAACAATTCTTGGAGTGGGAACTAGTCAGCGCACTGTCTGCGATCGATGCTCTCATGGCAGTCTTCGTCATTTTGGTTTTTGCATACATCGGAGATCAATATTACATGATTCGGGGCGGCGCGTTTATAGGCATGGCTCTCGGCTTCGTCGCGGCCGCCATTCTGTGGCGGCTTGGCTGCCCTGCGCCTGATCGAGAGACATCTAAGGGTGCTGGCTGATGATCTGCGCTATCGCCAGCGAGGTTCTAAAGTCGAGCAACTTCTCGACCAGGCGCTCGCCGGCCCGTAGAATCGGATCCAGTCGAGAATCATGTCGCAGGGACACGCGGTGTCGGCGGTCGGCGAGCCAGGCCATGGCCTCGGTCACGATCACGATCACGCTGATGTCGGGGGCGTTGGCGGCGAAGAAGGCGCGCAAGAATCAAGGTTCAAAGGATGCGCACTCCCAGCTGTATCGACCGTTCTGCAGCGTAGCGGTCTCAAATCGCAGGCCGAAGTGATCAGGTATGCGTCGAGCAAAGTAAGCGACGCGCTCCCCGGCGAGCCCGCTGGGCAGCTCGAGCATCGGCTTGCTAGAACTTGATCGCTAGCGCACCCCGGCGCTCTCTGACGAGCTGGCCGTTAGCGCTAAGCACCATGCGGGCTCTGAAACCATGATGCCCACAGAACAACGCTCTGCTCGCCTAGCTGTCTTGATTGATGCGGATAATGTCCCAGCAAAGATGATCGGCCGTGTCATCACAGAGATGGAAAAATACGGCCAGTTAGTGGTGAGGCGAGCCTATGGCGATTTTGCCGGACCACAAGGGGTGGTGTGGGAGGAGACGTTGGTCCGGCACGCAATCGTGCCACGTCATTTGGCGATTTCCGGCAGGGGCAAGAATGCTGCCGACATCGCGCTAGTAATCGATGCAATGGATCTTTTGCACGGTGGCGCCTTCGGCGGATCTTGTATCGTATCGAGCGACAGCGATTTCGCCGACCTCGCGATCCGCATCCAGGAGCAGAACCTCGAATGCTATATTTTCGGCGGTGAAAGCACGCCCGAACGGCTAAAGCGAGCGTGCAGCCGCTTCGTTTACCTGGAGAACCTGAGGTTCGATCCGTTGCATGGAGCTCATCACCCCAAAATGAAGCCGCTACGCCCGCTCGGCGATGCCCATTTTATCGTGAAGAGTGCAATGGCCAGCCTTGTTGATCATCCCGCAGACTGGGTGGCGATTGACCTTCTCGAGCGTGAACTTGAGCGCCGAAGCACCGATTTCGATACGCGAACTTACGGACATGTTCGATTGAGAGATCTGCTTGTTGCACTCAAACGTCCGTTTGTCGTCGATGGGCCACGCGATTCTGCTGGGCGCGTCAGAATACGACTGGCGAAATCAGGCCGAAAGGTGGTCGCCCCGAAGGGGTGACCCAGCGAGCGGCGTGCTCAGGCGAACTCACTAGAGAGTTCGAAGACCGAACTGCGGCGGCGGACCGCCGCAGGTGCACTCTGTCGGCCACCCCTGACGCGCCTCGACTAAACAAGGGCGCGGTTTGATCCGCGCCTTTGTTATTTTTGTTCCGCAATCGATCAGGTAGGCGAAACCGGCGCGATGTTGCCGGTGACGCCATTAATGAAGCCTTCCAAGAAGATCACTCGTATCTGGAGTTCCAGACGAGTCATTGTTTCGATGCGCTTCTTCAACCGAAGCTTTTCGGTGGTGGTCGCTTCGCCCTCAGGAAGCTGCATTGGAGCGACCCCCATCGACCGGCTTAGGCGGAAACGCCGTCAGTTTTGGACTGCGACGCCTTGAACCGCCCGCAGTCAACCATTCTCGATGCCGCGTCGCCAATAGCTTCTCCGCAAGTGTGAGCGGCGGCAAGGGCTCTCCGTCGGAATACGTCAACGGCATTCCGGCAACAAACGGCTCGTTGTGCCCGTGGTGCCACTGGATATTGTAGAACCCGAGCGTGTCGGCTTTGTTTTTCCGCTTGCCAATCAGCAGGATGACAGTTTCGCGAGTGAGCTCAGGCCAAGGATCACCGATCTTCATTGCCTGGACGACCGCAGCGTTAACGTCGCCAATCACTTCGTCAGCGTCGGGCGATCCACGTCCGTGGATCAATGTCGTCGCCACGTCTAAGAGGGTCACCGGCGGATACAGAGACGCTGAATAGCCGCTCTCAGCAAGTTCAGCGTTTACGCGATTGATCGATGCTTCAATGAGCTCGCGAACGCTGCGCCCATCCCTAAATTGATCGATAACGTTGATCATGATAATGTTCTCCTTGTGATCGGCAGGACTAAGCCCCTGCCGTGCCTACGTCGCCGGAGTGAGATCGGGCTCAATCGAAAATCACTCCGGCGAAATTTCTTTGCTCAGTCGAGACGCTCCGCCTTCACCTGTGTTGACGGGAACACGTAGCGAGCCGGCGCCCTCAATTGGGTCTGAATTAGCCTCAGGCGATCGATCTCGGCGAACGACTCCTTCAGCGCTTCTACGTCGCCCCTTGGCAGGTTCGCACTTACCTCCAGGGCGTCGTCAATTGCCTTGCCTATCTCAGCAAGCTTGTATTGATTGATCAGCACCGACAGTTCATCGGCGGCGTCGAGGCAAGCGCCCAAGATGCCTACGGCACGTTCAAGCGCCGTGACCGGCTCGTCGCGCTCATACTCGGATTTGAAATTCTGAATCTCTGTTCTCAGAAAGTCAGGACCAGAAATATGGACTCCGTAAGCGTCTAAGCTGCCTTCAAACGGAAAGTCTCGATCACCAACAAAATCTGAGAAAGACCGCTTCAGATAACCAGGCTTGGTCGGCATGGCCTTCGCCGCCGCTAGTTCGGCGGCCTTCTGGCGTTCGCGGTAGCGTTTCTGTTTTTCAGCGGGCGTAAGGACCATGATCGATTCTCCGGTAGCAGTCACGGTTCTGGTAACACGGTTACCGTTACCACGTCAACGGGGATTCGACGAAGGCTTCGCGAATACATCCTGGCGCACTTGAGGCCCTGCCATTATTGCGCGAGTCGGGAAGTAGCTCTTTGACTAAATCTGGACGACTGATCAGGACGAGCCACCGTTCACAGGAGGGCTCACTGGGCCGCTCCGGCACCGGATGCTGCACTGTGGTGCTGCGCACTGCGGCGCTCTCTGGCGGCCACCCCTGACAGCGTGGCGAGTGTATTCGGCGCCCTGCGACCGGATGCACTCTTGCTACACCTCGCTGACCTCCAGGACATCGGATGGTTCATGGACTTCCGCCGATACCCCAAGACGATACGCCGTGAATGAAGTACGCATCCGGTGAAGACCGCAGACGTGCGCATCCGGCAGCCAGGAGAACCTGAGCACCGGAGTGCTGGGGTCAAGCTTTCTTTGGGGAGACGCGATGATATTCTTCGAGGAGGAGTTTGACCTCCTCGATGCCTTCATCGGTGAAGGCCAAGATCCCGTCGTCATCGTTGGCGCCGTAGACCCAGATGACGCCGTCCTCGGGCTCGAGACCGAGGGTCAGGTCCTGGATGAGCGCTTCGCTGACGCCGAGGTCCCTGGCGACACGATCGACGGTGTAGACGTGATGCACCTTATTGCGCTGCATGATCAGGCCGCCGCTGGTTGGGTCCGCAATTTTGCGGATCTCCAATTCCACGGCAGCAAATCATCGATCCGATGGGCCGGATAGGCGGGCAGTCGGGCGAGGACGTCGGCGAGCCAGGCCTGCGGGTCGACATCGTTCATCTTGGCGCTGACGATCAGGCTGTAGAGAACGGCAGCGCGCTGTCCGCCGCGATCGGAACCGCAGAACAGCCAAGACTTTCTGCCGAGAGCGATGCCGCGCAGGGCTCGCTCGGCTGCATTGTTGGATAGGCAAATCCGCCCATCGTCGAGGAACCGGGTGAAGGATGACCAGCGGCGCAGCATGTAGTTGAAGGCCTTGGTCAGATCGTGTCCGCGCGAGAGCTTGTCGCGCGTCTTGATCATCCAGCGCTCGAGCTCGGTGACCAGCGGCGCGCTCCGCTCTTGGCGCACGGCGTGGCGTTGGGCCGGCGACAGGCCGTTGATCGCGCGCTCGATATCGAACAGGGCATCGATGCGCTTCACGGCTTCGACCGCCAGCGGATAGACGAGGTTGGGCTTCTCGCCGTGCGCCTTCTTGCGCGCCGCCGCTTCGACATCGGCCAGCTCAAATACTTTGCGCCGGCTGTGGGCCCAGCAGCTGGCCTCCAGAACAGGCGCCGGCTGACGACCCGTCGCATAGAGATCGCCATAACCACCAAAGGCATCGGCCTGCAGAATGCCGCTCCAGCCGGCGAGATGCGTCGCGGGATGTTCGCCTCGGCGATCGCGGGAATAGTAGAACACTGCCGCCGGCGGATCGGCGCCGCCGAACGGTCGGTCATCGCGCACATAGGTCCATAATCGGCCGGTATCGGTCTTGCCCTTGGCCAGGACCGGCACCGTCGTGTCGTCGCCGTGCAGACGCGAAGCGGCCAGCACATGGGCTTCGAGCTGCTTGAACAGCGGCATCAGCGCCGCGGCGCCGGCGCCGACCTGGTCGGCGAGCGTCGACAGGCTGAGCGGCACGCCTTCGCGGGCATAGCGTTCGGCCTGGCGGTTAAGCGGCTGATGCTGGCCGAACTTCTCGAACAGGATCATCGCCAGCAGGCCGGGACCGGCCCAGCCGCGCGGGGTGGCGTGGAAGGGCGCCGGAGCCTGGCTGATCGTCTCGCAGTCGCGGCAGGTGAACTTCTCCCGCACGTGCTGGATCACCTTCCATTGCCGCGGCACCACCTCCAGCGTCTCGGTGATATCCTCACCCAGCTTGCGCAGCCGATGACCGCCGCAGCAATGGCAAGCGGCCGGCGCCGGCTCGACCACGCGTTCGCGCGGCAGATGCTCGGGAAATGGCTGGCGCGCCGGTCGCTTGCGCATGTAAGGCGCCACCTCGGTGGTCCGGGCCGCGGCCTGTTCGGCGGCGATCTCGTCTTCCGTCGCGGTGCTCTCGAGTTCCTCGAAGGTGAGTTCCATCTGGTCGTGCAGGCGGGCTGAGCGTTCAGAACTCTGACCATGCAGCGCCCGCTGCAGCTTCCGGATCGTCAGATGCTGATGCGCGATCAGCGCCGCATCATCCGATGCCTTGGCCCTGGCGACCGCCAGTTCGGCCTCGACCAGCGCAGCGCGCGCGGCCTCGTCTTCGGCTCTGGCCAGCGCCGCGGTCAGCGCTGCTCTCAGCGCGCCAATATCGTCCGGAACAGCATCCTGGGCGG